>JBKHFH010000024.1:0-26112 GCA_046540335.1 Thermoplasmata archaeon
AAATTAGCAAAAAATTTATATATTAATAACCGAAGGTATGGGTAGAGTTGAGAGGAGCTCGCTATGAGGGATCGCCCCTCTAGCCATGGCTTACTCCCTCCGGAAGCTTTTTTCTAACAAATAGGGGGTGGGACCAACCCTTAATCCCTTTTCACTTTTTCCAGTAAAAGAAAAGATTTATTATCTTACAGTTGCTCATTTCAACATGGGCTTGAAGTCAACGATCAAAAAGTACCACAGGAGAAATTCGAGAAGTGAAAGAAAAGATATTGTCGCTTGCTGGGATGAGGAGGAGTACTTTCGAGGAAAAACAAGAGATGTGTTTTCAGTCATATTCCGGACTAAAGGATGCTATCGTTCATACGTCTCCGGCTGCTCGATGTGTGGCTACTACACCGACACCAACCCAGATATAGAAAAAAGAGATATCATAAAACAATTGAAGGACGCTCTTTCAAATTACGAAGGTCAGGATATAGTTAAGATATACACTTCTGGAAGTTTCATGGATTCTGATGAGATAGATGGGGAAACCGCTTTAAGGATACTCGAGAGTTTTGACGCGGAAAAGACAGTTATAGAAACCAGACCTGAATTCGTAGACAGAAGTAGATTGGAGGATTATAATGAAACGGTTGACCACCTAGAGGTAGCTCTCGGATTGGAAAGCGCAAACGACTTCGTCTTAGAGAACTGCATCAACAAGGGTTTCAAATTTCAGGATTACGAGAATGCCGTTGAGAAAGCATCGGACCTTGTCTCGATAAGGACTTACCTGCTTTTAAAGCCTCCCTTCCTGACAGAGAAGGAAGCAGTAGAAGATTTAGAGAAGTCGATAAAGAAAGTATCAGAAATGACCGACATGATTTCCATCAACCCTATCAATATACAGCAGGGGACTCTATTGGAGGAGCTGTGGCACAGAGATCTATACAGCACTCCGTGGCTGTGGTCGCTGATAGAGGTGTTAAATAATACGAAGGATATAGAAAAACCGATAATCGTTTCTAAAGCGGGACTCGGTTCTGAACGAGGTGCTGGTAACTGTGAAAGGTGCACCGACGAAACGGTCGAACTTATCGAAAAGTTCAACAGAACTCAGGACCCTTCTCTACTTGAAGATCTGCCTGAATGTGAATGTAAAAATAGATGGAGGGTGGAAAAAGAGATCGAGCCTTTCCTCCATTTCAGAGGTTCTATGAAGATATTACGCGACAGATACACTGGATACGTCTGAGTGCCTCATCATTATCTTTCTTGCGATAGAAAGATTCCTTCCTTCTTTACCTATCGCTCGGGCCTTGTTTTCCTGTGCCACTGCTACCGTTCCATGTCTTACTCCGTTCTTATCTTCGATCTCGACATCTTTCACGTCATAACTGTAAAAGATATTCCTCAATAGCCTTTCTGGATCTTCACTGTACTCTATCACGTGCACGTTCCTGTCGATAGCGTCGCTGATTTTTGTTACGTTCTTCCCGCCTTTGCCGATAGCCTTCTGTATCGAACCGTTCTCAACAAGGAATATCACCTTTTCGGGGATATCTATACAGTCCACTACTTCAGTATCGGTTATCTTCTCGAAAACAGATATGTATCGTAGGGTTTTTTCATTGAAGGTTATGTCTTCCATATTATCTGACATAATCATTCCGCCTTAAGTGAAAGAACGTTCGAATTACCAGCATCCTTTATCGAAAGAGTCGATACCGCGAAAGGTTTTCCAGCTGCAGAACCTAACTGTTGGTTGTTCCCTCTGTACTCATATATCGGGACACCGTTGTACTCGTCACTCTCTAATAAACTTTCATCCGGACAGTTAGATGCGACGATCAACAGTTTACATTCGTCATTATCTGCGTTTTCCTTCGCTTCTTTAACACCGAAATCTACTGAGCCGGTGTTAACGGCCATCCTAATTTCTCTATTAACATCCATTCTGGAACCACCATTCTATTAGTAATCGTGCTATCCATCAATACCCTAGTATTTATGATTTTTTAAAGGGCAGTCACTCCGCGTCCTCTTTTTGCGCCGCCATTTCGGAAGGTCGACCCGTGTATTTCACATCGATATCTCCAGTCCCCTGGGTTATGGGCTGGCCTACTATGACGTTTTCAGCGACGCCGTTGAGTTCGTCTCTTTCGCCGATTATCGCAGCTCTCAATAGATGCTGACTGGTGATCTCGAAAGCAGCTCTCGCAAGCACACTTGTCTTCTTCCCGGATACACCGTGCCTACCTATGGCTTTTAGGTCTCCTTCATTGGTCATTATATCGGCGACAAGCATAACGTGCCTTATATCGACTTCGAGACCCTGCTCGTCCAGTGTATTTTTCGCCTCTTGTATGACCGCGTTCCTCGCAGCTTCGATCCCGAGAACATTGTATATCTCATATGGACTGTTAGTGGTAGTCCTTTTCACGTCAACACCGTCCATCTTGAGAACTTCTTCCAGATTAGACCCCTCGGTATAAATGACGAATTCTCCACCATCTCTACGGATAACGCCTCTCTCGATCCCCTTCACGCCTTTGATCTTCATATCTTTGGCGTTCTCGACGGATTCGTGAAGCATGCTGAATTTCCCCTCTTCTATAGTGATATCTATCTCTTTCCCGGAGACGGTTACTTCGCCCTCGATACCTCTCGATTTGCTCAATTTCTGCACTATGTCGTCCAATTCCAGATTTTTTTCTTTTATACTTTTCATGTCCGGTTTTATGACGATGTTGGTCTCTGCCATGTCGATCTCGACATCGGCTATATCTTTTAGCCTGGTTATTTCAAGTCTAGAAGCTATCTCCTTTGCCTTTTCTCTATCACCTTTGATTTCTTCTTTTAAGTGGACCTCCATAGAGGGAGTGCTCGGAACTTTTCTCGCATCTACGATCTCTATCATCCTAGGCAGTCCTTGAGTAACGCCTATCTCGGCGACACCTGCATGATGAAAGGTCCTCATAGTCATCTGAGTGCCGGGCTCACCGATTGACTGGGCACCGACAATACCTACGGACTCCTTCGGATCAACTTGTCTGTTTTGATATCTCTCGTTGACCATCTCCAGTATGTCTTCGTGATCATCTTCTGGTATATCATGGTTCTCAAGACCTTTGGCCGTTTCTTTTATTATCGCTCTAGGCAGTTCGTATCCCTTTTCTTCCACTAGTTCCTTGATATCTTTGGCTGTTCCTTCTAATTTACCGAACTTGTCGGGGATGAAGTCCTCTGGACTCCTGGTCTCTTCTTCTTTACCCTCTTTTTCCTTTTTCTTGCCTTTCTTTTTTTTCTTCTTGCTCTTTGGCTTTTTGCCAATCAATTCTTTGACTTCTTCAGCCTTATCTTCTTCCAAGACCTTTTCGAGTTCCTGCTTTGAAGCGGATTTTACATCGCCCAATAAAAAACCTTCATCGGCCAGCTTCTTTGCGGTTTTTTCGTCTATATCCCTTCTCATCAATGCCTGGATCGTGTCTTTTTTAGCCATCACTCATCACCTCCGCTTTTGAAATCACGGATGACGTCTTCGATATCTATCGGATCGCCCCTTTTACTTTTCATCGGATCTACACCGTCTTCACCATAATCGAACTGAACCACTGTATCTGCGGAATTTCTCACAGTACCGTCGTTCTCGACCATGAGATCCTCCAGTGCGTTGATCAAACGTCTCTGCATGTATCCCGATCTACTCGTTCGGACAGCTGTATCGACCAGACCTTCTCGACCTCCCATACTGTGGAAGAAGTACTCAACGGGATTCAAACCTTCTTTATAAGAGGATTTGACAAAACCCTTGGATTCTGCCCCGAGTTCTCCTCTTTTGAAGTGTGAGAGTGTTCTTTCTTCAAAACCTCTGCTCGGCCGTTCTCCTCTGATCGCCTGCTGTCCCAATGCGCCGGCCATCTGGGTAAGGTTCAACATGGATGCTCTCGCACCAGTTCTAGCCATCACGACCGCGTTGTTGCTGAGCCCTAGATGTTTGCTCGCGATCTGACCCGCGTCGTCCCTCGCTTTACCCAGTTCTTTCATGATTTTGAGCTCGAGCGTTTCTTCTAGACCTCTTCCTGGTAGCTCTTCAAGTTCGCCCTCTCTATAGGCGTCGATCAGTTCTCTAACTTTGTTCTCCGCCTTGTCAAGTATGGAATCTATCTGCTTGCTAGCTTCATCAGGAATCTCTTCATCATCTATACTCGTGGTGAAACCTCTCAGAGTGATGACCCCCAAAGCAATGGTGGTTATCTGGTCTATGAATTTTCTTGCGATATCGGCGCCATAGTCTCTCGCCAACTTATCTACGATCTCACCGGCAAAAGCGCTAACAGCGTTCTCATCTATAGTTCCGCTGACCAGTTCTCCGTCGTCGACTTTTACATAGGCATCGATATCGCATTCTTCTTCATCACAGGTTTGACATTTCTCACAGATTGACGCCTGGAACTCTATATTGAGACCGTCTGGTAAGAAATGGCTGAAGATGTTTTTCCCTTTCCATACTTTCTCACCGTCTTCTTCAATCGGATCGGGAAAGCTTTCCGTCTTTAAGTTCGAGAATATACTGACAACGTCCTCTCGGGTGAAAGAGGGGTTCTCGTGGGTGAGGAAAAACAGACCACTTATATGGTCCTGGATGGCTCCTATGATAGGACCTCCGAACCTGGGCGATAATATATGTTCCTGCACCTTCATCAGCACCTTAGCTTCCGCCCGGGCTTCTTCGCTCTGCAGAACGTGAAGGTTCATCTCGTCGCCGTCGAAGTCCGCGTTGTAAGGCGGGCAAACAGCTAGATTCAACCTGAAAGTCTTGCCCGGAACAACTTTCACCTCGTGTGCCATCATCGACATCCTATGGAGTGAGGGCTGACGATTGAACAGTACTATATCGCCGTCTTTCAGTTCTCTCTCTATAGTGAAACCGGGTTCGACTTTTTCAGCGACGGTTTCTGAATTTTTCTCCGTAACTTTAATCCTTCTACCATCGGGTCTGATCATATAATTAGCTCCGGGTAGGTAATCTCCTTCTTCCGTGGGGGAGGGTCCTCTGCTGACTATCTCTCTTGCGTGATCTAGATTCATCGGTGTGACTTTGAGCGGGACCGTCAACTCACGGGCGGCTCTTTCAGGTACGCCTACTTCGTTGATAGAGAGCCAAGGATCAGGTGATATGACGCTACGCGCGGAGAAGTTAACTCTCTTACCGCTCAAGTTCTGTCTGAATCTTCCTTCTTTCCCTTTTAACCTCTGTATCAAAGTCTTCAACGTCCTGCCGCTGCGGTGACGGGCAGGAGGTATGCCCGAAGTTTGGTTATCGAAATAGGTGGTAACATGATACTGTAAAAGGTCCCAGAGATCTTCTACGATCAATTGTGGAGAGCCGACGTCTCTGTTTTCCCTCAATCTCTGATTGATCCTGAGTATATCCACCAGTTTATGCGTAAGATCATCCTCTGATCTATCGCCTGATTCTAAAGTTATCGAAGGTCTAACGGTGACAGGTGGTACGAGAAGAACCTTAAGGACCATGTACTCAGGTCGGGTCACCTCGAGATTTATACCGAGCGGCCAGAGATCTTCATCAGGTATCCTTTCCAGCCTAGCCCTGACTTCTTTAGCTGTCAATTTAGTATTTTCTTCTCTGAAAGTAGTAGGCTTATCTAGCTTTATCTTACGTTGTTCTGTCTTACAATGGGGACAAACGTTGTTTTTCCTCGCTTCCTTTGAAACGTCTTTAGCTAGAGAACGTATGTCTAGTAAATCTGCTCCCATGTTTTGCATCTCTTCCATCCTTTCGACATATCTCTGTGTATCCTCTTCCGGTAGTAGTATTCGACCGCACTCGCTGCATGTCGATCTCAATAATTTTTTTATCTCCTTGACATAACCGATGTGGATCACGGGCATAGCCAATTCTATGTGCCCGAAATGACCAGAGCACTCGTCGACTCTACCTCCGCAGGTCTTACATCTAAGACCTGGTTCGATGACTCCAAGGTGAGGATCCATCAACCCCATCTCGATGGGAAATCCATCGTCATCGTAAGTATCAGGTGTTATTATCTTAGTGGCGGAAAGATCTCTTTTCTCTTCTGGAGACATATAAGCAAATTGAATACTTCCTATTCTTTTGGATATGGCTTTATTTCGGCTCATCTTTGGTCCTCCACATTAAGGCGCATTGTAACTCCAAGTGATCTTAACTCATCCATCAACAATTTGAAAGCGAAACTGGTCTGGATCTGATGTATATCAGACTTCTCACCACATACAGGGCAACGAAGTTCCCCGTTGCTATCGAGTATGGCTATATGTCCACAGTCTTCATTACCGCAGATGTATTCGGTAGTACCGTCGGACTGATCGAGCAGCCTGTCTTTAATGACCATGGCTGTTCCGTGGCCTATCAGACAGTTCCTTTCCATCTCACCGAATCTCAGTCCGCCTTTGCGGGAACGCCCCTCGGTCGGCTGTCTTGTAAGGATCTGAACAGGACCTCTAGACCTGCTGTGAAGTTTATTGGCGACCATATGATGCAATTTCTGGTAGTAAATAACTCCCATGTATATCTCGGCTTCGAGCATCTTGCCGCTCCTACCGTCGTATAATATTTCGGTGCCGTTAGATTTGAAGCCCGCTTCTTTCAGGGCTTCTTTCAGCGCGTCCTCACTCTCTCCGCTGAAGGGAGTACCGTCTATATGTCTTCCCTCGAGTGAAGCCACTTTTCCACCTAACATCTCGAGCATGTGCGCGACGGTCATCCTGGAAGGCATCGCGTGCGGATTCACAATGAGGTCAGGAACTACGCCTTCTTCAGTAAAGGGGAGGTCTTCAGGTTCTACCAATTTTCCTATAACTCCTTTCTGGCCGTGTCTTGAGGTGAATTTATCTCCTAACTCAGGTATCCTTTGATCTCTTATCTTTGTCTTCACCACACGACTGCCGTCCTCTGATTCCGTAAGCATCACGGAATCTATCCAACCTTTCTCTCTTGGTCTCACTATTTCCGACGTTTCCCTTCTCTTTTGAGGCGCCATCAGATCTGTATCTTCTTCAAGAAATCTTGGTGGTGAAGTCTTGCCCACGATGACTTCTCCTCCATCGACATTCGTCTCAGGACTTATCAGCCCGTCTTTGTCTAACTTGCTGTACTGCTGATCACTTCTAGCTCCTCTTACATCGGGGTCAGGTATTGCAAACTCGTCTTCCTGACCACCGGGATATTTCCTCTCTTCTGCTGTATACGTTCTGAAAAAGGTCGACCTTCCCAGGGCTCTGTCGATAGCGGCCCTGTTCATTATTATCGCATCTTCCATGTTATAGCCGTGGTAAGGCATCACAGCTACTACAAAGTTCTGTCCTGCGGGCCTCTTATTATAATTTACCAGTTCCATAGTTTTGGTCTGGAGGAGTGATAACTGCGGATAGTGAAGGAGATGTTCTCTCGTGTCCGGTCTCGTCCTGTAATTTGAAGCGTTCAATCCCAAAGCCTGCTTCATCATGTTCGCGCCCATAGAACAACGGGGCGCGGCATTATGTTCCGCGAAAGGAACCAATCCTGTAGAGGCTCCTAGCATGAGAAGCGGATCGACTTCCATGTGAGTGTGTTCATCTTCTATCTTGGATTCGACTTCCATCTCTTCACCGCACTTTCTGCATTCTAATTCCGCTGTATCTTCACCCTCTCCCATGTTTATCCATTTTACGTCCGCTTCGGAGAGAGGTTCTTCGCAGTGCTCGCACATCGATGGTATGTCGAAGGGATACAGAGCCACATACAGGTCTTCTTCCTCTTCAGCGTCTATCCATTCTATAAAGCCGTCTTCGAAAAGCGAAGCTATATCTCTTTTACCCTCTTCTAATTCCTCTACCACTTCAGTACTGAAATTGACACTTCCATCTTCTATGATCAGGAGAGGCCTTCGCACTCTACCCTCATCGGAGTTTACGATCACTTCATTCATCTTCTCATTGTACCTGAGATTGACCTGTTCCGACACTTGGCCCTCTCTTCTAGATGATCTTACATCTTCTACGAACTTTTCAGGGTCTTCTACTACACCTACCAGGTCACCGTTGAGGTAAACTTTACTGCCCCCCTCAGTTCCTGAGCCCATCTCCTGTAAACCGAGGTCGTGAAGGTTCCATCTGGTCTCCATGACTTCTGTTCCTTTGGAAACGTTCACCATCAGTGCTGAAGTCTTCACCAAACCACAGTTCTGACCCTCTGGGGTTTCGTTTGGACATAATCTTCCCCAATGAGTGGGATGAAGTTCTCTAGCCTCGAAATGAGGCTGGCTTCTCGATAATGGCGATTTCACTCTCCTGAGATGGCTTATCGCGGCCATGTTGGAAGTCCTATCGAGCAGTTGAGATATACCGGTCCTTCCGCCGACCCAATTTCCAGTGGCCATAGCGTGCTGTAATTTGTTAGATAAAAGATCTGGTCTTATCGAAGATTTGATCCTGATATCCCCCTTCTTCCTGAAGTTCCTCTCGAGTTGATATTTGAGGTCCTTCAGCAGATTAACGACAGAAACTCGGAAAAGGTCCGACATCAAGTCTCCTGCAAGCTTCAATCTCTTGTTAGCGTAATGATCCTTATCGTCGGGCTCTCTTTCGCCCATGTAAAGTTCAAGGATAGCTCTAGCCATCCTGCCCAGGAAGACGGCCTTCTTCATCCTATTCTCTTTTTTGTCTCCCAGATGCGGTAGAAGAGATCTGTCGAGTATGGATTCTATCTTTTTCCTTCTGTATTCTTCTGCCTGTCCAGTGGCGAACTTCCTTTCAAGGTAAGCGAGCGCGTCTTCCTGATCGTAAACGCCGTCTGGAGAGTACTCTTCTTCCTCTTGGCACATCTCTATATTGGCGAAAACTAGACTTGCCATTTCCGGCTCGGTGACTATCGAATTGTAGATCTCTTCGTCGCTGGCCATCCCCAGGGCTTTCATCAGTATCACCAAGGGGATGTCACCGTTAGCGGAGGGCACCGAGACACTTATCATGCCATCTTTCTTTCTCTCCAGCCTGGTCATCGCCCTGAAGCCGTGTCTCTGAGAAAATATCTTAGCGACCTCATGCTCCCTTCCATATTTCTCATTTATCTCGCACATCACTCTATTGGTCGCCATATCTTCAACGGCCATCAGGTTTCTTTCTGTCCCTCCTATTATGAAATAACCTTGAGGATCGACCGGGTCTTCACCGAGTTCGGTGAGCTTGTCTTTCTCATCCATATCTAAAAATTCCTTGCTCTCTTTGTCCATGTTGAGGACTTCTTCGACCGTATTGTCTAGATTGTCTAGATGAAGATTGCATATTTTCGAACCTATCATCACCGGGAGTCTACCGATGGATATCCACTTGGGTTCTTCTTCTACGTCGTCACGTATCAGACTGAACTTCATCTCAAGTTCCGCGTCATAGTATAGGTCTCTCAGTCTCGCTTCGTGAGGTGTAAGTTTGTGTTCTGAACCGCTAGCTTCTTTGATAGTCGGTTTTTTGATCCTTATCGTTGGTTCTGCATTGGGCGGTATCCTGCCGTCTTCTCCTCTCTTTCTCCCGACTCTTATCTGTATATCCTGACCATCTACTTTTTCTGGATCCAATTTTATTTTTCCCCATCCACCTTCGTCGAATCCGATCCTGATATTGTCAATGATCTTCTGGGCCCTGCTGTTTGGATTGTCGACCGTAGGTAAAAAATCATTGTAAGATTCCATGTGGTGTCCTACTATATTCGATTCCTCAAAAAATGCGTCTACTAGCTCTCTCATCTATATCAACCCTATATGAATAATTTTAAACATCATCTCAATCACGTTTGACCACTAACCGATATGCCTTCGCGGCATCAGCCGTTTTGCTCTTCCTTTTGATCTCGATTATCCTACCGACATTGATATCTCCATGAACCTTCTCTAACTGTATCAATGCTGGATCTGTCTTCCGGATCTTTGGCAAATTCTCTCTCTTGATATCGAGTCCTTCTAGAATTTCCTTCTCTTCCTCTTTAGGCACGAGTTTATGTTCAGGAACTAGCCCGTGCTTCAATACGTTTATTTCATCATTACCCATTTTTGTTCCCCATCTTTGCTATTAAAGCAGAGGTATGTTTATCGATGGGCCTGTGGGGATTTCCGAGAATCACCTTTCGATGATTCATTTTCGAACCCCAGACCACCTGGTTAAAAGCCAGATGCTCTATCCAGGAAGAGAGCACATTGTCTCTCTCCTACCTGGCTGAGCTACAGGCCCATCAATGACGAACTGCAACTATCGACTTAACAACAACATGTATTTAAATGTGTCCCTTGCGGGTTCCCCTTTGAACCGTTGCTTTTACCATTCTATCATAACCTTTTTTAACGCTCTCTTGGGCACCTGAAGCTGACTGCCTTCCAGATAGTATTTTACAGAACTGTCAGTTTCCACTATTGATGGGTCCTCTGCTGGATAACCAAGGGCGACCATCAGCTTTATCTCATAGTTCTCAGGAACGGGTAGAAGTTTTTCAAGCCCTTCTCTTTCTAAAGCTCCCAAAATACAACTCCCTAATCCTTCGTTCACCGCAGTTAGACAGATACTTTGGGCCGCTATACCAGAATCCATCTCAAGCCCGTGATCCACTTTTTTCAGAGTCGCTATATATGCCCTGGGCATCTCTTCCTCAGAGGGACTCCATTCGAGATAACCTGCCCAGTTAGTGTGCTTGAAAACCTCATCTAAATTTTTGGTGATAATTATGAACTTCAGTGGCTGCTTGTTAGCTCCAGTAGGTGAGAGTCTACCTGCATTCACACATTTTTTTAACACGTCTTTAGGAACTTCCCTGTCTTCAAATCTTCTTATACTCCTCCTTTTTTTGATCGCTTCATATGTATCCATTAGAACCACCTCTTTTTGACCTAATTATCTAATGAGGACATATTAAAACCATTTCAATAATCTATAAATATGTTTAGAGAGAATTCCCCTCAAAAATTAACACAAATCATTTATATCCTTAGTACATCTCAATTTCTAACTCTATGTTTAAAGGTGGAAAAATGATGAAAGGATGGCCCCGGAAAACGTTCAGCATGTTGATCGCCCTTACTATCTTGCTATCGGTTTTAGGACCCGCTTCTCAAGCACTTGGTGCTACTGAATCTTTTACGGAATCTGATGAGGAACTAAATGATTCCTTGACACAGTCAGATTTAGATGAATGGTATATAGATTCTGGTGAAACCGAATATTTAAACGGCTCTGAAAAAGATGAATTCGTATTAGATAAGAGCATAGTTATCGACGGAGGAAGACTAGAGATAAACGATATCACCTTGACCCTCCTTATAGACGGTTATCACCCTTACAACATCACATTGATGAATGGAGGCGAATTGGAGTTATCGAACAGTACGATCAGGACACAATTACCTGATCAAGATATACTTAGGCCTTTTTTGAAGACTAATATCAGCGCTTTTGGAGGATCGACGATCGAAATGGAAAAAGCTTCATCTTTCCAATTCCCTGGTTGGGTTTATTTGGAAAACTCAGAACTAAGGATGGAGAATTCCAGCTTCGATGCTCTTGAAGACGTACCGAATTATGATTATACCTGGGGTTACAGTAATATGGGGGAAGAAGACAATTCGTATGCTCCGACACTGACGGCAACCTCTGGATCGGACGTGACTTTGATAGACTCAGAGATAAATGATAATTATCAGGCCAACCTTGATCCCATGGAGTGGTCACGGGATGAGAATGATATGGATGGAAATTATACTACTAGTGATGGTGATATCCTCTTAGTAGGTGAGGAAGACCAGTATGTAAATATAACTAGTTGGATCCTTGATAATCCGCAGTTCCCGACACCCGGAGGAGATGATGACTACCCCTACATGAATCCATTCAACAGATTGAGCTCTCTATTCCTAGCATTGAGTGGCCTTAGTTATAGCGAAGGAAATGTTGATGGTGATATCTACTATGGGATAGGTGGACAGGAAAAACATATCTTCGAAATAAATGAGGATCAGAATGATTATGAAGAGAACCTTTTCGATCTGGAAACTTTTGGATCGGAGATAGAAGATATCGAATATGAAGGAGATGATTTCACCAAGGACCTTTTCGTTAGGATAGAAAACACAGGTACTGCTAACATCACTTTTGATCCGTCCCAACAAAATCTTTGGTCTTCTTTTGACAATGATATGCGCCTACAGGATTCAAACATGACGGTCATCAACAGCTTCATCGATGTTGATTACAACCCTTCTGATGTTGACCCAAGGCCGGGAGAGTCCGAGGCTACAACCCCCGATACTCATCGTGTCGATTCGAATACCGATCACAGAGTGATAAGAGTATATGATTCTGAATTCAGAGCCCATGGTATTCAGGTACAGGGAGAACCGACAGCGGACGGAGATCCTCCTTTCGTTGAATGGGGCGAGTCCTTTAGCGAGATATTTAGATGGGTACAGGTCGAGGCTTATGATTCGACCGGAGAAACCGTCGAGGGGGCGCAGATCTCGACAGACCCCGTTATGGATTTAGATTCGGACGAATATGAAGATGTGCGAGATTACCTTGGCTATAATTATGAAGGCGAATATCTTGAGAGCGGTGTTTATGAGACCGGGGAGACAGGTAAGACTACGATGGTATTGAGGAGCGATACGCTCGAATTCCCAGGGGATTGGCCCAACGGCAATTATACGGGTAGTTATACTCTGGAAGGTTCATATGATCTTGAAAATGATACCTATACTACCTCTAAGCAGATAGGTCTTGATTCTTTCCCAGACCTTAGTGAATCTGCGAACAATCCTCAATATTCACTGGAATTTGATGTGGAGATCCCTCTACCGGATTTGAATATAGTTGATCTTACCGTTGATGGCGAAACTGACCCGGATGATCTCGTCGTCAACAGGACTGTAGATATAAATTTAACCTTTAGTAATGACGGTGAAAAAGAAGCTAACGATATATCTGTGGATTTCTCACTTGACGGCAATTTGATAGAAGATGGTGAAATATCGAATATCGGTCCAAGTGAAGAAGAGAATTACAACTTCACATGGACACCCGGCGAAGGAGATAGTGGGACCAAAGAACTCACAGCACGTCTTGATCCCGATGGTGAGATATACGAAAGAGAAAAACAGGATCAGGAAGAATCTATTACTTTGAACATAAATGAAAGACCAGATCTTTGGGTCGAAGAGATATCTCTTGAAGGTGAATATGCAGAGGGAGAACAAGTCAAAGAAGGAGAACAAGTTTACGTCATCTCGACTGTATCCAACATAGGAGAGACAGGGGTAGAAGAAATAAATGTCACGCTCGAATTAGACGGTGTAGAGATAGACAGAAGATCAGTGGATCTGGCACCGAACGAGGAGAAGGATGTGACTTTTACTTGGGAGGCTCCCCAACAAACTGGTAGTCATACGCTATCTTCGGAGATAAATCCTGAAGGTGAAATAGATGAAAGCGATGACACCAACAATTTTGCTACTATAGATGTAGAGATAGTCTCGGGGCCCGACCTGAGCATTGAATATTTCAATGTATTGACCGAAGATGAGACGACATTCGAGGGCGACACGGTCACAATAGAAGCGATAATCGCAAATGATGGTGAATGGCACACCGATAATGTTGAGGTAACGATATACCTTGATAGAGGAGAAGATACTGAAGAAGAAATTCATTTTGAAACCATTGATCCAATAGAAGGGAGCGATAGTGAAACTATAACTACGACTTGGGAAGCTGAAATGCCTGAAAATATAGATGAACGGAGTTATGATAGAAGTATAAGCGTCGCAGTACAACAGATCGGTGGAGAAGAAATAACCGACGGGCCGATCACGGTGACTGTGGAAAAGCAGACCGAATTGACGATCTCCGACGTCTCTCTCGATCGCGATGAAGCGACCGAGGGAGAAGAAGTCACGATCGCTGGGCAAGTTGACAATGTCGGGAATTTTGCTATTGAAGAATACACATTGTATCTTTACGTAGACGGTGAAGAGGTAGATAATACGACTTTCGAGGACCTAATCTCCGAAGACAGCAGAGAATTCGAGTTTACGTGGGCCGCGGAGATAACGGAAGGAGAAGTCGAAGGGAATCGGATCTTGACTCTAGAGATCGGTGATACACAACCAAAATTAACTACAGAACCTGGAGTCGTTGAAGAATCCATACTGGTCAAGTCTCAACCTGATCTACAAATAGACGACTATCGAGTGCTTGTAGAAGGTCAAGAAGTGGATGCTGAGGGTGGATTCCAATTGATGGAGATGGATGAGTTGACGATCCAAGCGAATGTAACCAACATGGGTGGTAGTCCTATTGAGGGAGCGGTCTTTGAAGCCGTTTTCCCGGATGGAACCACACAAACTGAAACATTGAGCGTCGATGCTGGTGGTACGGAGAATGTACAGGTGAAATGGACTGTCGTTATGACTGAATCTGAGATATCGCTCCGAGTGAATTCAACGGTAGGTGACGACGCTACAACATATGACGAGAATATAATAGATGATTTCGAGACGGAATCTATGAGTGTTGAATTGGTCGACTTCAGTATTCCTGAAGATCCTCAGCCAGGTGAAACTTATTTCTTTGAAGGTACTTTCCAGAGAGAATCTGACGGTAAACCTCTCGTGAGTGGGATGGAAGTTACTATCAGCATAGAGGACGCAGACGGGGAGGTAATAGACACGAAGAGGGGTACTGTTGAGGAAGACGGCAAAGTTAGTGTAACATTACAGATACCAGAGGAGGATGGAGAGTACAATGTAGTCTATGATGTACAGGATTCCCAGGGAAGTAGTTTCAGTGAATCGATGTCAATCGCGACCGAGTCAGCAGGGATAGCTGGAATCCCATGGTGGCTGTTTTTAGTCATAGCGGCTATAGCTGTGGGTGGAGTTGGCTCTGTATATGCTTATACCAAGTACTTTGGCATAGGAGAGATGGTCGAATGTGGCAATTGTGGAGCTACTATCTCTGCAGATGCAACAAGTTGTCCCAAATGTGGAGTTGAATTCGATATGGATACAGTAAAATGCAGTGAGTGCGGCGAGTGGATACCGGCGGATTCTGACACTTGTCCTGAATGTGGAGCTGAATTCGTAAAGACAGGTAAGGAAGTACAGGATTACACTGAAAGGATGAGACAGCAGTACAAGAAATTCGTGAGGCAGCAGAAGAGAAAAGCCGAAGAAGAGCTGGATAAAGAGCTCTCACAGAAGGGATTCATGGACTGGTGGAAAGACCAACCTTCATTCGTGACCTTTGAAGATTGGATGGAAAGGAAAGAAAAACAGCGCCGAGAGGGAAGCAAAGAATGTCCGGAGTGCGGCTCCTTGAACAGCGTAGATGCAGCAGTATGTCAGAAATGTGGAACCAGCTTGATAGACGTTGATGTCGTCGGAGGAGGAGAAGAAGGAAAAGAAGAGGAAGGGGGATCAGAAGAAGATTTACTAGTACAAGAGCCATCTGATGAGGAAGAAGCCGAGGAAACAGAAGAGACAGAAGAAACTGAAAAGTCTGCTGATGTCGAGGAAGAAAAAGGAGGAGAAGAAGAGACAGAAAAGAAAGAAAAAACTAAGAGAGTAAAGAAAAAACCAAAGAAAAAAGTCAAGAAGAGAGTAGTGAAGAAGAAATCTAAAGACGAAGATTGAAAGAACTCGCTCCTAAAAACCTTTTATTTTTTGTTATATCTTTTTCGGTGATATCTATATTGAGATAATTAACCTTATAACTGATGTTTTAGTGATGAAATAAAGATGAGAAAAAAGTGACAAAATGTTTGAGCTCAAAGGAAAGGACGGATTGGCAAGATTGGGAAAATTCGAAACCCCTCACGGCTCAGTTGAGACACCGAACATCATGCCGGTGATAAATCCCAATAGAGAGCTGATACCAGCGGGAAGGCTGGAAAAAGAGTTCGGAACGGACATATTGATCACCAATTCTTACATACTTTACACTGATAGTAAGAATCGAGAGAAGGTCAAAGAGGATGGTGTTCACGATCTACTCGGATTTTCCGGTCCGATAATGACGGATTCCGGTACTTTCCAGGCACATGTTTACGGTGATATTGATGTCGAGTCAGAGGAAATACTGAACTTTCAACGAGATATAGGTTCCGACATAGCTACTATATTGGATGAATTCACTGAACCAGAAGATCCAAGAGAAGTAGTCGAGGAAAAGGTGAGGAAGACTATAGAAAGAGCCGAGGCTTCAAAAGAAGAAAGCGGTGGAGATACTCTTCACGCTTTTCCGATCCAGGGTTCGATTCATCCCGATATTAGAGAGGAATGCGGGAAATCTATGGGAAAACTAGGAGGTGATGTCTATCCAATCGGTGGTGTAGTCCCTCTGATGGAAAACTACAGATTCCGCGACCTGGTCAAAGTCATAATCTCATCGAAAAAGGGCCTCGGCCCTAGAGGCCCAGTCCACCTTTTCGGAGCAGGTCACCCAATGCTTTATTCTCTCGCAGCTCTACTCGGCTGCGACCTTTTCGACTCCAGTTCTTATGCCAAATATGCGAAGCGTGGTGATCTGATGTTTCCGGAGGGGACGAAAGGCCTAGATGAAATAGCATACTTAGGTTGTGAATGTCCTGTATGTGTCTCTCATGATATCGGATCGCTCAGGGATAAGCATGAAGAGGGAGATATAACCCCGGTTGCTGAGCATAACCTCTGGATGTGTTATAAGGAGATAGAAAAGATAAAACAGGCGATCAAAGAAGGCAGACTTTGGGAGCTCGCCGAAAGGAGAGCTAGAGGACATCCCAAGTTATTAGATGCGCTTGAAGTCCTTGATCGCGAGTATGAATATCTCGAGAAGTTCGAACCTCGGAGTAGAGAAGGTGCATCGCTCTACACAGGTAGAGAATCCAAGTTCAGACCAACCTTCAAAAGGATAGAGAGATGGATTATGGATAAATATACCCTTCCCAATGAGGGTCCGACCGTATATTTCAAAGTAGATCAGACTAGAAAGCCGTACAGTAGATTTCTGAAAGAGGAACTGGATATCTCGAAGGGATATGATGTCAATCTGCTTGTCGATACACCGCTGGGTCCTGTTCCCCTTGAGCTGGACGAGGTATATCCTATAGCTCAATCGATTTTCCCTACAGATTTAAAAACGACTTTTACGTTGGAGCGGTATAAAGAAGAAAAAAAGATGGGTGAACTGATAAAATGGCGGGGAAAAGAGACGTTAGAGGTCCTCTCCAAAAAAGGAGGATCCGATTTCGAAGAGATGAAGATAAAAGCTATCGCGGATTATCAATTTTTTGAAGGCGCCGGCAAGATACTGACGGATGGAAAGCTGAATTACGTCAAGAACAATAAAGGCAGGATAAAGAACGTTGAGCTCGACGGGGAACACATCCTTTCCGTCAGATACTATGATGGTTTTTTCACCTTGAAAAGAGCCGGAGCCGAACTTTTGTGGGATGGGTCATCTTCTCCAAAGATGAGGGTTGAAGTTACTGATGAAAGCGCGAAATTTAACCGTGAAGGTAAGAGTGTCTTCTCTAAGTTCGTGACAAAGATGGCGAGAGAATTGAGATCAGGAGACGAGGCATTAATAGTCACAAAGGATGATGATCTGGTAGCTACCGGTAGAACTTTTTTAACCAGTGAGGAAGTAGAAATTTTCGATCGCGGACTCGCTGCAGAGGTCAGGGAAGGCTTTGGAGATTGATAGATGCACCAATCTAAAATATGACCCTCATAATAGGTGAATCAAATGCGTATAGCAGTCTTGATAGAGGATAAGTGTCAGTCCGACCGTTGTAGCTATGAGTGTATAAATTACTGTCCTATGGTCCGGATGGGAGATGAAACCATAGTGAAGACGGAAGACGCAGTTAAGATATCAGAAGAACTGTGTGAGGGATGCGGTATATGTGTCGATAAATGCCCCTTCGATGCGATAAAGATGGTCAATCTTCCAGAAGAACTCGATACAGACATGATCCACCAGTTCGGTGAGAACAGCTTTAGACTTTACAGACTCCCCCTTCCTGAGAAGGGTATGGTAACAGGTCTTCTCGGAGCCAACGGTATAGGAAAGACCACAGCTATTAGGCTGCTTTCAGGCGAGATAATGCCCAATTTGGGGAACTATGAAGAGAACGCTTCTTGGGATAGAGTATTGGAGAAGTACTCAGGAACGGCTCTAGGGGACTATTTTAAATCACTAGTTCAAGGCGATCTTAAGACAGCGTTGAAACCCCAGTATGTCGATAAGATACCGGCCCACTATTCGGGAAAAGTTGAGGACCTCCTTTCTAGTATCGGTGAAGATTACGAAAAATGGGTCGAAACCCTCGAGATAGAGAATACTTTAGACTCTAAGGTAAAAAATCTTTCAGGCGGTGAACTCCAGCGAGTTGCGATAGCCGCTACGACTACAAAGGAAGCTGATGTTTACTTCTATGACGAACCCTCATCTTATCTTGATATAAAACAGCGATTGAAGGTAGCTGAAGCGATAAAAGAGAAGAGCAAAGATAATAGAGTGATGGTCATCGAGCACGATCTAGCGGTGTTGGATTTCCTAGCGGATAACGTACATCTTCTCTACGGTTCGAAAGGCGCATACGGGGTAGTGACCCATCCCAAGGGTGTGAGAGTCGCTATAAACTCCTATCTAAAAGGCTTCATAGACGAAGAGAACATACGTTTCAGAGATACGGAGATAACATTTGAGCAGAGGTCTCCGAAATCGGATTGGCATTCCACTTCTATAATAGAGTACGACAATCTAGTGAAGGAATGGGACTCCTTCAGACTTGATACCGAAGAGGGAGAGATCCCGGAAGGAGAAGTGATAGGTGTAGTTGGTCCCAATGCCACAGGTAAAACCACCTTCGTGAAGATGTTGGCGGATGTGATAGAACCCACTGATGGTGAAATAAAGACGGATATCGACGTCAGTTACAAGCCCCAGTATATAAAGCCGGATTATGAGGGCAGAGTGATAGACCTGTATCGAACCGAGATAGGGGATAGACTGAATGAGGGTTTTTTTAAATCCAATGTGCTTAATCCTCTTGATATAGAAGACCTTTTCGAGAGAGAAGTACCCAATCTCAGCGGTGGAGAGTTACAGAGAGCTGTTCTTGCTCTGTCGTTGGGTAGAGAGGCCGATCTCTATCTGATAGATGAGCCCAGTGCCTATCTCGATGCAGGTAGAAGGATGACCGCTGCTAAAGTGATCCGACGATACATGGAGAAGAGCGATAAAGGAGGTATGATTGTTGATCACGATGTTTATTTCGTCGATTATGTTTCTGATCTCATAATGAATTTTTCTGGTGAGCCGGGAGTTAAAGGAGTAGGTAAAGGTCCTTTCGACATGAGGACGGGTATGAATCAGTTCCTAAAAGAGGTAGACATAACTTTCAGAAGAGACGCGGACACCTACAGACCGAGGGTCAACAAGCTAGACTCACGACTGGATAGGAAACAAAAGTCTGCAGGTGAGTACTATTATGTTAAAAAGATGAAATAATAGGGATCAATAAGCATTGATCGTTCCCATAGCAATACTCTCTTTCTCACCCTCAGAGGCCAATTCCATCAGGCCGTTCTGCCTTTCTTCTTCCGGAACCAGATTTTCCAATAAAATCTGTCCGTCTGGATATTCGGTCTGTTTCACATTTATCTTGTTTTCTTGGTTCAAAAAGAGTATTGACATTAGAGATGTGATTATATCCTTCTTTCTGTCATCATGGATCATGCTGAACGTTATGACCTTTTGCTCATAACAACATATCCTCTTCCAGATCTTGGACTTATCGCTCTGTATATCCTCTTCGTGGGACCGGGTATCATAATTGTCCTCTTTTTCTTCTAACTCTTTTTCTCTCTCTCTTTTCTTTTCCTTTCTGATCCGCTCCATCTTTTCTCGGTATTTTGCTTCTTCCTTAGCATCTTCAAACGCATCCACCAGTTGAATTAGTGACACAGGTTTTTTCTCCTCTCTCCTCACCGCTTTTTTAAGGGGTAGATCATCCTCTTGAAGTACCTCTTCTTCATAGTCCAAGTCTTCGGGATCTTCATACACTCCTTGGTCCCACACGTCCCATTCGTCGAAGAATCCCTCCTCGTCTATCGGATCTGTAGGTTCTTCCTGTTCCTCCTCTTCCGCGGAGGACAGTACCTGCTCGCACTGCATCTTGAGGATCGACCAGGCCATATTGATCAGTTGTCCGGTGACTATGAAGTCGAGATTATCCTTTTTCTTAGCCTGCTTAAGATACATCTCAGTGAATGAAACAAGGTCTATCTCCCACGGGTCCAGCCTCTCATCGATCACGAGCTTGAAGACTGAAGCTATCGCCTTCTCGAAGGGATCACCAGAAAACTCCTTGTCTTCATCATCCATGTTCTCTATCATCGTCAGATACTTATCTATCCTATCAGCGTTCCTTTCCTCGTCGATGAGGGATTTATGGAATGTAAGATGTTGGATGACATCCTCCGGTGAATTTTCAAACTGTATAGCTGGTTCTTTCATCTCTGAGACCATTTTACTGCACCTCCGTCCTAAGTTTGCTGACTCCAGAAAATTCGGGTATATCTTTTTCCTCTTCAGATCCTATATTCACTTTCATTATCAGGTCAGATATCCCGCTCTCGTTTATCGTAACGCCTATAACGTGGTCTGATTTCTTGAGAGTGACTTTTCTCAGAGATATCTGTATGAACTGTGCGTTCTTGGAATTATCCTTGATCATATCCGCCACATTTTCTGCATTCACCGCATCAAGATTCTGGTCTATCTCATCTAAAAGATAAAATGGTGATGGATCGTACATCTGAATAGAGAAGATGAATGCCATGGAAACAAGACTCTTCTCCCCACCGGAGAGCGCATTTATAAGGTGGACTTTTTTCCCGGGGGGTCTTGCTTTTATTATCAATCCTCCTTCGAATGGATCTTCTGGATCTTCCAATTCTAGATGCGCGTCTCCCCCTTCAGATAGTTTTTCATATACTTTTCCAAAATTTTTATTGATCTCCTTTTTAACTTCAAGCAGTCCTTCTTTTTTCTTCTCGTCTAGTTCTTCTATCATGTTGTCAAGTTCTTCTTTCCTCTTCTCGAGCTCTGAGAATTCCTCCTGCAGTTCTTCTTTTCTTTCCTTTTTCTCCTTGTAGTCGTCGAGAGCTCTCATATTCACTGGCTGTAGATCCTCCATCTTGCTCTTGCTTCTTCTTATCGTATTCTTCAATTCCTTCATCGTCGGTAATTCTTCGTCTGAATAATCGGTCTCCTCATCGATATCGTCTTTTAGATCTTCGAGTTTTTCTCTCTCAGTGCTCAATTTTCTTTTAGAGCTGATGATGAATTCCTGTTTAGATTCTATCTCAGTATCGATCTGATCTATCCTGTGTTTTTTCTCCATACGCTCCTCTTTTTTACCCTCGAGTTCGTTCCTTATCTCTTCCAGCTCATCTCCCACTTCTGAAGCCTTCTCTTCAAGTTCTTCCAATTTCTCTTCATTTTCTTCTATGATAGATTCGGATTTTTTGATCTGGCTTTTTTTGTTACTTATTTCTTCCTTAAGCTCCTCTCTAGTTTCCTTGATCTCTTCGATCTTTTCATTCAGGTGCTCTTCTTTATTTTCTTTTTTGTCGAGTTCTGAACCCAACTTGCTGAGTTCCTTGTTAAGGTGGACCTCTTCATCTTTCAGTTCTCTCAATTTCTTTGAAAGCTCTTCCGGACTGACCTCCCTGATCTTTTCCTGGATCTCTTCTTTATCTTCCTTCACGTCGGAGATATGGTCTTCCAAGTGATCTATCGAACTTTCGAATTTATCTTTTTTATCTTCCAGTTCTTCTTCTTTTTTCCTTTTCTCCTCGAGCTTTGATTCCTTTTTCTTGATCTTTGATTTGAGACGATCGATCCTCGACTCCAATTCCGACTGTATTTCCGTATCGCTTTCGCTCTTCAGTTCCTGCATCTCATCTTGGATCTCCTGTATCCTTTCCTGTACCTCATTCAGAGAGCTTTTCACCTTTTCCAGGTTCTCTCTACTGTTCTGTAGATCGTTGCTGACTTTTTCCAGTTTTCCTCGATCTGGAGCAGAAAAGCCTATCATGTTTTTCTTTAGGGTCCCTCCGGTCATAGCCCCGCTCTTCTGTATTTTCTCGCCCTCGAGCGTGACTATCCTAACTCCACCCATCTGTTCTCTCGCTGATTCTATATCTTCCATAACTACAGTGTCATGGAAAACGTACCAGAACACGTTGTCGTATTTATCATCATAATCCACTAGTTCTATCGCAAAATCGACCGCTTTTTCCTCCTTTACAGTCCTCAAAGCCTTACCTCTCGGCCGACCGCTCCTCATCTTATTCAAGGGTAAAAAGCTGGCTCTTCCAGCATCTTTCTTTTTTAGGTATTTGATAGCTCGGGATGCGACAGCGTCATCATCAACCACTATGGACTGCATTCTACCTCCAGCGGCTACTTTTAACGCGGTTTCATATTTATCATCGACATCAGCTAACTCAGCGATAGTTCCGTGAATACCTTCGAGATCACCCTTATCTCTAGCCTCTAATATAGTCGAAACCGCTCTATTATACCCCTTCTTAACCGATTTCGCAGCCTTTTTCTCTGCCTTCAGCTGTTCGTATTTTCTTTTGAGTCGATCGACTCTTTTCTCTAGATCTTTTTTATCTTCTCTCAGATTTTTTTCTCTACTCTTCTTCTCGTGGAACTCATCTTTCAGTTCTTCCAGCTTTTCTTCATGTTCTTCGTTTTTCTCACTGAGATCTTCGAGTTCCATCTGTTTCTCTTTCTTCTCGAACTCTAGATCTTCTTTTTCCTCTTCTATCTCTGCAATCTCCTCTCTTTTCCTCTCTATTTTATCTTTTACCGTTTCGTGTTCTATCTTTTTATCTGAAAGCTTATCTTTCTTTTTTTCCTCTTTTTTCTCCAACTTGAGAGCTTCCTTTTTCAGTTCCTTTATACGGTCATCTGAGTCTGACTGCTTTTCCTCGATCTCTTCTATTTCCTCTTCTAGATCTTCCAATTCTTCTTTTTTCTCTTCTATTTTCTCTTCTAGTCCTCTCTTTCCTTCGTTAACTTCTGACAATTCATCCTTCTTTTCCTTCAATCCCTTTTTAAGTCCATCTCTTTTCTTTTCGTTCTTCTCGATGGTATATTCGGCGTCTTCTTTTTTATCGTCAGCCCTTCCTATAGTAAGTTTTAGCTCATTTATTCTATCCTGGAGTTTTCTGCTCTTCTCATCTTCCTTCTCATCAAGTTCTCCTTTCAGTCCTTCTATATCCTCCGTGAGCTCTTTTATCTCTTTCTTCAATTCCTTTTTTCTCTCTTTCTTATCCTCGATATTCTCCTTATTATCATCGATATCATTTTGTATAGAAGCTATGTTCCGTTCAGTATTCTGTATCAGCTTCCAGGTTTTCTTCTCTTCCGCCTCTTTTGTCTTATCGGTTAGTTCTTGATATCTTAGAGCTTTGTCCCTGTCCTGTTCAAGTTCTTCAACTTGATTAGAAATCTCGTCTAGAAGTATATTTATCCTGTCGAGGTCGTCTATGACCTCTTCCTTTTTTTGCTCCGCTTCTTCTATCTCTTCGTCGTAAGAACTTATACCCGATATGTCATCGAGTATTTTTCTTCTTTCGGTTGAACTCATCTCCACTATCTTTGCTATATCCCCCTGTTGGACTATATTGTATCCTCCTGGAGTGATCCTGGCGTGAGAAAGCAGATCCTGAAACTCTGTGAGAGTTGATGATCTGCCGTTCACATAAAAGTATGAGTTGTAACCTTGACTGTTATCTGATCTCTTCACTTTCCGGGTAAAAGTTACCCTGTCTTCATCAACAGGTATAGTTCTATCTTCATTCTCGAATTCGAGACTGACTTTACACATATCTTCGGGTTCACCATCTTTCCCGCCGTTGTAGATGAGATCTGTCAGACGTCCGGCCCTTATCTCTTTAGAGCTCTTGGGTCCTAGAACGAACATAATAGCGTCTCCGATATTGGATTTCCCAGACCCATTTGGACCCGTTATATTCGTATATCCCTCTTTAAAAGGTATTTCCATTTTCTTGCCGAACGACTTAAAATTCTTCATCCTGACCTTTTTAAGATGCAAAACTATCTTCCTCCAAGCAACTGGTCCGAGGTGGTGATACCACCGTTTGGTTAGAGTGCATTTTTAAATTCCCATCCCGTGGGATATTCGTCCGACAAATAAAGAGTATTCGTCGGACAAAAAGAGAATGTAGATGATAGTATAAAAGGGTTGGGGTAATAATAAGAAAGCTGTATTATGATCAACGATCACTGAAGGCTTTGGCTCTGTATATTCTTGAATAGTTCAAGAGCCGCTTGGGATTGTATCTCACTGTTCTTCAAAACAGAATCGAACACGAAAAAAACGCTGGTGTATTCGTCAGACTTATCAGCCGTTTTGACCTGTAAGTCCGATTCAGAAATTTCTTCCATCATTATTATATTCATCTCCTGATCATTCGGCCACCCATACTCGATACTTGATATCCTTCGTTTTCAGCTCTTCGAGTATCCTGTCTTTTATCATCTCTTTTGGTTTATGGACCATGCTTACTCTTTCTTTGAGATCTTCAAAGGATTCGAAGTCTCCGTTTTTCTTCCTTTCATCGAGTATAGCGTTCATTTTTTTATTTCCGAGCCCGGGCAACAATTCCAACATGTGATATTTCTTTGTTATCGGGTGAGCCCTATTATAGAACTCCAGGAATCTATCTTCTTCGTTATCGATTATGTCTTCTATGATGTAGGGGACTTCGCTTTTCGATGCGTTAGTCAATTTATCCCAGCTTATCCTGTTTTTTACGTGTTTGATCTTTTCTCTCTTATCCATATCCTTGCCGATATAGACTCTATCTCCGACAAGGAAGTTCTTTCCTTCCTTTGGTATGAGCTCGAAAAGTTTGAACTCGTCCTTTCCCAGAGCCAGGACTAGACTCTCATGCTGGTAATCTTTCGAACTTGGCCTGCCTTCTGGCAGGTAATCTAACACGTATGCAAAGTCCTCCATATTTCCTCCCTTATAGATATTTTTTGATAGTATTTATTATTTTTTCTGCTTCATCATCTGATGGAGTGTATCTGTCCTGTTGAAATACAGCTCGCACCCCATCTTCATCTTCGGGTAATATATCTGCGAGTTTGAATGCTGATTCTTCGTCCACAAAATCGAATTCTTCCAAAAATTCTTCGATCAGTTCTTCTGTATCTTCGAGTGAAAGTTTTACGAATGTTTCAGCGTGGCTCAAAGCTAAACTCTGTTCGTATCTTAGTTCCCTTTCCTCAGCTTCTTCCGAAAGTAGCGTTTTTACTTCGGCTAGTGAAACATTTCTAGGTTCTTCTTCTGCCATGAAAAATACGCTCCTATTCTACCTCTTCAAGGTGTTCTGACCTAGTTATCACTTTTTTGGTCTTTCCACCATCTTTGACTTCAACTACGAAAGCATCGCCTTGTTTTCCGTCGATCACACCTATCTTGCCGTGGAATCTCCTATGAGGTTGGGCCTTTTGAACGCTAGGTTCGATCTTTATCTTCACTTTTTCTCCTTCTTCGAACTCTTGGAGAGCTCTGTTGATCGGCATCAGCCCTCTCTTACTCGGGTCTTTTCTCAGGATCTTGCGCGTTCCCTGTTTGGTACCTTTAGATCTCTTCATTTTCTTCACCTTCAGAGTAATGGATTTTGATTACATCTAGTTTTTCTACTTCACATTCGGTTTCGAGCAGGTCTGCCAGATTCGGCTCGGTCCTGCCCTCATCTCCATGGACGAATTCCTTCACGTAGGTTCCCGCATCACACGTGATTTCGAGAACCATGGTTTTCTCATCCACGGAGATCAACTCTAGACCCCTTATCTTGCGCTTTCTTACCTTGTCAGCTCTTCGGTGACTCACGCGCTTAGGGGTTTTCTGTGATATTTCTCGCTCAACCAATTCATTCTTCACCTTTTTAAATTTTCCCCTATCGACCTGTTTTCCGGTAGAGATCTCTATTCGATAGGTCTTAACGGATC
>JBKHFH010000025.1:0-25929 GCA_046540335.1 Thermoplasmata archaeon
TCGAGATAAGTCACATCGAAACCTTTTTTCTCCAACCGCTCAGCGGAATGCAACACCGGAAAGTCCTCTATATCCGAAACGATTATATGGTTGCCTTCTTCAGAGAGTTTTTCCGCCACCCCTTTCAGAGCTAGATTGCTAGATTCAGTAGCACCGGACGTGAAGATGAACTCTTCGGAAGAGGCTCCGAGTTCATCGGCTATTGTCTCCCGTGCCTCGTTCAATGCCTCTTTGGCATCAACGCCCATGCTGTAAGCGAAATCGGACGTAGCGACAGCAAAATTATCCAACATGTAGGGTTTCATCGCCTCGAAAACTTTTTCGTCCATCTTCGAACTCGCGGCATTATCCAAATATATTATTTCATCTTCCATCTCTATCACCTATATGAAGAGCGTAACATCTGATTCTTTAGCCTCCTTAATATATGTGCCGACTGCACAGTAATCCGTTATTACCTCGTCCCTCAGGTCCTTCTTATCTATACCCATGATATCCATAGTCATATCACACGCTAAGATCTTACCGCCCAATTCATGAAAATCTTCTAAAAGTTTGTCCATCTCTCTTACGTTAGATTTTTTCAGCTTTTTTTTCATGAACCACTTTCCAAGGCCGAGAAAATTCATCCTCGACAGAGGACCTTTGTCTAGTTCGTTCTTCTTCAACCTTTCCAACCCCCAGAATGTGAAATACATGGAAACTTCCATACCCATCGATAAAGCACCCGTTCCTATTATCAGGGCGCTGTAAACTTTATCGAACTCTCCGCTGTGGACTATAAGGGTGGCTTTATCACCTTCCCCCAATTCAATCCTCCTCCGGTATCTTTATCTTTATCTTCCATTGGTCGTTCTCATCTTCGATACTGAGTAGTTCTAGTCCTAGTTCATCGACAGCCATAGGGATCTCTTTCTTCGATTCTGGATGATTGCCCACAATTTCTATAACATCGCCGGGCGAAGACTTTCTTATAGCTTTTCTAGTTTCGACTAACGGAACCGGACACGTCTCTCCTAGAACATCTAGATTTTTAGATTCTGCCATGATACACACTTCCTCTTTACTTATTATTTTATCATATCATGGTGTAATAGACTTTATGGAAAAAGATACACAAATATTCATTCTATCTTGTATCTCAAAAGAGCGCCAACTTCGCCTAGTGCCTCTAGTTTCTCTCCACCCTCGTGCGTACTACTTATAACGATCACCTCGCCGCCGAGTTCCTCGACCTTCTCCATCAACTCCTCACCTTCATCATCCCTGACTTCAGTGTCCAATATTAAAAGCGTTTCAACCGCCCCTATCTTCACAGCTCTCTTCACGTTTTCCATCCCGTAAGAATAAGCGCCGTCTCTCTTTATCTCTTTCAGCAATTCCTCGACCTGCTCGCTCTCGTAGGACATGCGCTGTCCGTCCAATGTTTCCCTCTCCTTACCTTTCTTTATCACTTCATTTACACCGGTCATACCGCCTTCACCGGCGGGTACTACTTCGGCGTTTTTCACCAATTCAGAGTGATTACGTTTGCAGTATTCGAAGAAGTCTTCCTTCGTAAAGCCTGGACCTAGAATGACCAGCGGTTCTCCAGGATCGATGACCGTATCTAACTTTTTCACTATCTCCTCGAAGAACTCTTCCCTGGTCATCTTCTCCGAATCATACATCTTTCCACTCCTGTTAGGAGAGATATGTGCCATCTCTTTCACTCCGTACTGCCTCATTATCGCTAGCGTCGCCTCTTCTTCCTCTAGAGCGACAAAAGTGATAAGGGGCTCTTCGCTCCTATCTACTGCTTCCGCCAACCTGTCCAACTCGTGATCCTTCCACTCTTTTATTATCGTGAGCTCGTCACCTTCCGTAAGGTTCAAGGTGTGATAAGAGCCGTGGTCTTGGGGGCCTTCGACTATAACGCCCAATATCCTCAGCCTGTCGGTGAATTCGTGAAACTCTACCTTCTCCACCTCGATATCCAGCCTCATCCTCTTTTTCTCGCCTCTCTCAGAGCGTATCTTGTCCCTCTGTGTTTCTTCCCTCCGATAAGTTATCGCGGAAACCTTATCTTCAGGATTTATTATGTTTTTCAGATGCCAGAGATCATCAAGATTGTCTATACGCACCTTGATTTTGCCTTCTCTCTTGTCCTGGTGGAGAACCTTCATCGTTCCAAGTAAAAAGTATTTCCTTAATAATACCTGTCATCGAACAATATTACTCGAAATTAGTACTTCACTGAAAAGATATTATAGGATACTTTACTTGAAGGGCGCATGGATAAAAAGATAAAATATTTCGCCTATGGAAGCAACCTCAGCATCGAGCAGATGAAGGAGAGAGGTATCGAAGTGCTAGATACGGAGTTAGCTGAACTACCGGGTTGGAGATTGACATTTACAGAATACTCTGAAACCTGGAAAGGAGGTGTTGGTGACATAGTGCCCACCGCTGATAGAAAAGTGGAAGGAGTGGTTTACACTTTGCCTGAAGAAGACGTTGTAAATCTAGACCATTACGAAGGTAGAAGTATAGATGACGACATGGAAGTCGGCATGTACAGAAAACAGCATCTACCGGTCAAAAAATCTAGTGGGTGGAAAACCGTTCTAACGTATCTGGTGAATCGGACCGAAGAATACAGGTCAGAGGTCTATCTCAAACCGTCGAAAGAATACATGGAAACAATAATCAGGGGTGCAGAAGAGCATGGTTTGAGCGATGAATACATTGATCTTCTGAAGGATATCGAGTGCGATTAGTTGTATTTGATAAACTGTTATCTCAGGAAGATTAAATAAGCAATTCCGATCTTGACATCACATTATGACTAAACTTTATAATCCGTAAATTTATTGCTTACTTTATGTCATCTCTCTGCATAGATATCGGAGCAACAAAAGTTCTGATAGGCATCCTGAATGATGATTTCGAAGAAATTATAGAAAAATACACGGAAAAATTTCTACACAATATAGAAAAAGAAATTGAAATTTTAAGCAATAAGGTGGATTCTGAAAGAGCTTTTATAGCCGCTGCAGGGCCTGTAGATGAAGAAAAAGGAGTGATATATCCGCCCAATATCTCGAAAGATAAAATCCATATCACGAAACGTTTCGGAAGTCTTTTCGACCAAACCATACTGATCAATGACTGCAACGCTGCTGTCCTTGGGGAATACAATTATGGAATTGCATCTGTTGAAAATCTGATCTATCTCTCCATGAGCACTGGCATAGGTGCAGGAGTTATAGCTGATGGTTCTCTAATTCGAGGGTCGACAAACAACTTCGCCGAAGTTGGACACATGAAGATTGCCGAGGAGGGAAAATGCGGCTGCGGAAGGATAGGACATTGGGAAGGACTGTGCTCCGGGAAAAACATACCAAAAGTTGCGGAAAAGGAAATAGGCGAGCATTTTGAGGGCACTAAAGAAGTCTTCGA
Source organism: Thermoplasmata archaeon (assembly GCA_046540335.1). Taxonomy (GTDB): domain Archaea; phylum Thermoplasmatota; class Thermoplasmata; order Halarchaeoplasmatales; family Halarchaeoplasmataceae; genus Natronoplasma. The sequence continues at coordinate 3,442 of JBKHFH010000025.1, forward strand.
GAAGTACATCGAGGGCGACGAGCGAGTGAAGGCGGTGTTGGACAGGGTCATCGACTACAATTCAACAGCGATTTCGAATCTGATAAATCTTTATGATCCCGCTCATATCTCTATAGGTGGCTCTATGGGGTTGAACCAATTCGATGTGCTAATAGATAAAGACAAGATAAAAAAAGAGGTGATTTACAATATGCCGAGTATCGAAAAATCTAGTCTGGGTAAAGAGGCTGTTCTCTATGGTTTAAAATCGATCTTAAAGAAGGATTAAAAAAGGAGGGAGGTTGATTATCGTGATTTATGATACCCTTCTGATGTTTTCGAGATCAAGCGCTCTGTCGAAACATTCCTCGATTTCTTCTTTATTCACGTGCTTCTTCGCCCTCTCCAAACATCTAACTAAATAACCCCTGTTTTCACTTTGTATATCTCTCACACCGCACTGGTTGTGCCTAATCTTGACTGCTTCTTTGTCTAACATGGGGTCCCTAACATTTGCATATTCGTACAACCGTACATAAGTCTTTTGTTTATAAACCGATAAGTATCTTATAAGGAAAAACCTCGCTCATAAACACAAACATTATACTTCTCCGCATCTATTATCAACTGGATGTGTCCTGTTAGAAGAACAAAAAGAGATGACCTGAAAAAAGTCCATAAAATCGCTGATATATCCTTGAAAGAAGATTATACCGGGGAATTGTTCATTGCGATAAAAGAGGTATGGGGAGAAGGATTTCTGGTCTACGAAATGAATGGGAAAGTTGTCGGATTCATCTGTGGGACGATCCTTGATGAAAAGTCCGTTAGAATTTTGATGTTAGCTGTACATCATCTCTATAGAAACCAGGGTATAGGGAGTGAGTTGCTTCAGAGGTTTGTTGAAGTCAGCTCCTCGATGGGGGCAAAGAGAATAGTGCTGGAAGTTAGGGTCGGCAGCTCAAAAGCGATAAAGTTCTATCAGAAAAGGGGGTTCAAGGTAACTGAAAAAATCGAGGATTTCTACACAAACGGAGAAGATGGATACAAGATGGTAAGATATCTTTAAGGATCAGAAAGAGCAGATATTAAATAATGGATAAAACATGCCTACGGGATGGTTGGATATGATGGACGCTAATGAAAAATTTAAAGATCTTGAGGAGGACGTTTTTGAAACTTTTACCGAGAGAAATCCAACGTTCGCGACGCACCTCGGCATTCACGAATATGATGACAGATTGCCTGAAGTCACTAGAGAAAGAATATTAGAGGATATCGAACTTATGGAGGAATGGCTCGATGAACTCAGAGATTTTGATGACGAGTCTCTTAACGAAGAGAACGAACTCGCCAAGAAACTCGGCATACATATCTTCGAGATGAATCTTTTCGATTTGAAAGTACTAAAACAGTGGAAGCAGGCACCTCAGGCCCCTAATGCTATCGGCGCTTCTTTACTCCTATTGCTAAAAAGAGAATTCGCACCGATTGAAGAAAGGTTAGAAAGTATAATATCACGTATCCAAAAAGTCCCAAGGATGCTGGAGGAGGAAAAAGCAAGATTGGAAGACCCCATAAAACTCTGGATAGACATGGCCGTTGAATCTGCTGAACAACTACCGATGCTCTTCAAACTGGTTCAAATGTTAGGAAAAGAAGAGGGTTTCGATGACGATAAGATGAAAGATATCAATGAGGCTACCAGGAAAGCCGATGAAGCCTTAGACGAATATGTAGAGTGGTTGAAAGAAGAGAGAAGAGGTGCAGCCGAAGATTACACTTTGGAAGAAAAAACATACGAAGAGTTGCTAGATAAAAGGGAATTAGATTACAATTCACAGGAGATACTCGAGATAGGAGAATATCTATTGGAAGAAGCGAAAGATGATATGAAGAAATACGCTGAGAAGATCGATCCCGAGTTGACCGTCGAAGAAGCCGTAGAAAAGGTCGAGTCACAAACCCCTGATAGTTTCGAGGATGCGCTTGGATGGTATAGAGAGGGGTTGCAGGATGCAAAAGAATTCATCCAGAAAAAAAATCTTGCAACGATCCCAGAAGATGAAGAGATAGAGGTGATGGAAACTCCTGAATACATGAGAAATATCATTCCTTTCGCGGCTTATATCTCACCTGCGAAATTCGATGATACCAAGAAAGGTATCTATGTGGTTACGCCTCCCCACGAAGAAGAGAATCTTGACAATTATTCTTACTGGGATGTAAGAAATACAACAGTTCATGAAGGGTATCCAGGCCATCATCTACAGCTAGCTGCGGCCACTACAAACGATGACGTGTTCAGAATATTTTCTCACGCCACAGAGACTGTTGAGGGTTGGGCCCATTACTGCGAAGAGATGATGAAAGACCATGGATTCGATGATACACCTGAAGCTAGACTCATACAGTCGAAAGATGTAATCTGGAGAGCAGCCCGAATCATCGTCGATCTTAAGCTAAGTACTGGGAAGATGTCTTTCGAAGAGGCGGTAGAATTCTTGGTCGATGAAGTGGGTATGAACGAACGAGACGCGGAAAAAGAAGTCAGAAGGTACACTCAAAACCCCGCTTACCAACTCAGTTATCTTCTAGGGAAAAAGATGATCAAAGAGCTGAAAGAGGAAGTCAAAGAAAAGATGGGAGACGATTTCACCGAGAAATTCTTCCATGATACGATACTCTACGCGGGGAGCGTACCTATAAAATATCTAAGAGAGATATTTGAGAAAAAGATAGAGGATGAATAAGACATCAAAGCTACCTAGAGTGTTGTTTATATGGAAAGAGGACAAGAAGCGGTGATATCGCTCGAAGATGTTTTAGTCAGATACGGAGACGTGATCGGACTTGATTTTTTCTCCGCAAAAATACCTAAAGGTATTTCAGGTGTATTGGGCCCGAACGGTGCAGGGAAAACCACGTTGATAAAGGTCTTACTCGGACACGTAAAACCGGAGGAAGGCTGGATCAGATTTGATGATATAGGTGAATCTCAAGATAATATAAGACGGAAAGAAAATATCGGTTATATGCCTGAATCGGAGTGCCTTGTTCAGGATATGACAGGTTTTGAATTGGTTTCTTACATGGGGCAGCTTTCCGGCCTCTTCAAAGATGATTCAGTTGAAAGAGCACATGAGTCCTTGGATTTTGTAGAGATCGGTGAAGAAAGATACAGAGAAATAAACTCCTATTCTACAGGGATGAAGCAGCGGGTAAAACTAGCCCAGGCGTTCGTACACGACCCAGATATTTTGTTTTTAGATGAGCCCACCAATGGCATGGACCCTGATGGGAAAGAAGATATGCTCGACCTCGTAGATAGAATAGGAAGTTCTGATAAGACGATCCTCATCTCCTCGCACATACTACTCGAGATCGAGCAAGTAAGTGATTATATCATCATAATGAACGAGGGTAAGAATCTAAAAAGCGGTTTCATGGAAGAGATGATGGATTCGGAGAAAAGCAGGTACAAACTAAAAGTGAGGGGACGAGAAGATAATATTCAGCTGTTTAAACGGTCTCTAGAAGACCAGTATGACATCATCGATATAGTCAACAAAAATAGAGAAGCGGTGATCAGGCTTGATAGAATGGAAGACAGCTCCAAGTTATTCAAGATGGTAGAAAAAAATGCCGTCCAACTTCGGTATCTTAGGCCCGATCTTCGAACTTTGGAAGATTTCTTTTTAAGGTCGTTCGAGAAGGGTGATAATGATGGGGATTGACCCTATAGAATACTCGCCTTGGGAAGAAAAAGAGATTTCGTCTAGGTTCATCTTTCTGATAATACTCAAAAAAGTCTTCAAGCAAAAGATTAAATCCCGGAGCGTCTGGGCGATATTGATAATTGGCTCGATACTAGTCCATGTTTTTCCTATATTGTTCTCTGTTCTTGTTCCGCAGGAAGAACTGACGAAAGAGCTTCTATTCGAAGGAGGTCTCATCGGAGCTTACTTGAAAGGAGAAGTGTTCTTCGTATTCACCATCCTGCTCGCGGCGGTAGTCTCTTCAGACCTAATCTCACAAGATCTTAGAGACAATTCATTGATCCTCTATTTTTCTAGATCTTTGGATGCCAAGGATTATCTGATCGGTAAACTGGGCGGAGCGTTAGGGATTATGACCATATACTGCGCCTTACCGCCTTTCCTTGTGGGATTGGCGGTGATCGCAACACAGACTAGCAATGCATATTTGGGAAGTTTTGAAATCTTGGGACTAACGTTCTTAGCCGGGCTTTTCACTTCTTCCGTTTTTTTACCCTATGCATTGTTAATTTCTTCATTGACCGAAAGAAAAGCTTATTCCGGGATAGGTACATTCACTACATTCTTCGTATTGACCATCGGCAGTGAATTTTTTTCTACATTCGATTCCAATTGGCGGTTATTGGGACCATCGAATCTTTTGAACTACTCTTATGACCTTATTTACGGGTCGGGTCTTCCTAGCGATATAGACGGGGCGCTGTATTCAGTCGCCATTGCAGCGATGATCTTAATACCCCTAGCTTTCACGCTCCACCGACTTTATTCGAAGGAGGTGGGTAGGTGAAATCCGCTGTCTTACATGCAGACGGCTTATCGAAATGGTACGGAGATGTGATCGGTCTAAACTCCTTGAACATCGAGATATCCGGAGGTATTACAGGAATCGTAGGACCCAATGGCGCGGGGAAAAGCACTCTTTTCAAACTCGCCCTAGGGATGATCAAACCCAGTAATGGCAATATCTACGTTATGGGCGAAAGACCGTGGTTGAATGATGATATGATGAAAGATATAGGATTCTGTCCGGACTACGATAATCTTTCGAACTACTCCACTGGAAGAAAATATCTTGAATATTTGGGTAAACTGCACGGTATGAATGGAAATCCATTAAATAATAGGATAAATAGAGTTTCCTCTTCAGTGGGAGCTGAAGACTTTTTAGAAAGAAAAATCAGAGGCTACAGCAAGGGCATGAGGCAACGCCTCAAGATCGCCGGCGCACTTCTGCACGATCCAAAATTGTTACTCCTGGACGAGCCTCTCAGTGGAGCTGATCCCAAAACTCGAAAGGACATAATAGAGATGATTAAGGAGTTACACAACGAAAAAGGTCACCATATTTTAGTCAGTTCCCACGTTCTATCTGAAATCGAGAGGATGACAAATCAAATAGCGCTGATCTATAAAGGAAGAAAGATCGCCTCAGGTGACATCTCAGAGATAAGAAACCTGATAGATGAGAAACCGCACAACATAGTGATCGAAGGAGGAAACAAAATTGGATTAGCAAAACGTTTGGTCGAAGAAAATTACGTGGTCTCAGTGGGATTTGAGGACAACCGAAGAAAGTTAGTAGTAGAGGTCAGTAACCCTGAGATTTTCTTCAACAAGATAGCCTTATTGGTGAATGAAACTGAGACCGAAATATTCGAAATGTACAGCAGAGATGACAACCTTCAAGCAGTATTCGATTACCTTGTGGGAGGAGAAAGATGAAAGCAGATAAGAGAATCTACGCTTTACTCGCAATCGTGAAAAATTCGATCAAAAAAACTGTTTTGAATAGAAAATTTTTGATAGTGATCTTGGGGATGATATTTATTTCTAGTCTGATGGGTTATGGAGCTACTCAAGATATAGAAAGGTTAGAAACAGGGATTGATCTAATAGATATATTTGTGATATCATTTTTCCTACCCATCATGACTATGATCTTTGGCTCCTCCTTGATCAGAGAAGAAATCGAAGACAACAGTATGACCCAAATACTAACAGCACCGATCAGCAGGGTCGAAACTTACCTTGGCTATTACATTTCTGTAGTTATCGTGAGTATCTTCGCGATGCTGCTGATATTGACCGCGGGCTCTCTCGTTTTCTTCTCTATGACGGGTTTAGACAGTAGTGCGTTAAACATTTATTTCTCGATGATAGGCCTAATCTGTATCGGATCACTAGTGTACCCGACACTCTTCCTTCTAGTGAGTGTGATGATTGAAAGAGCCATTTATTTTGGGCTTTTTTATGTTTTCATATGGGAAGGTTTCATCGGTTCGCTCCCTGGAAATGTAAAGACCTTATCTATCAGACACTATCTCCGCAGCATCGGGAAAGAGTTACTAGAATACGGGGGAATATCAAGTTATAGATCGGCATCCGGATCGATGCTTTCCTTAATGATCCTCACAGTGCTTGCATCGGTATTAATAATAGCTGGAGCACTTATTTTTAGGGAAAAGGAATTCCACTAGATGGTAGATTTTATTTGTCGACCAATTCATCGGCAGTTATCAGAGGGACGAGTTCTACCTCTATATCCTTCAGTTTTCCTTCAGCACCCTCTTTCCTGTCAACAACTACGAGGACTTTATTCACTTCGGCTCCGGCCTCTCTCAAAACTTCGACCGTCTCTACAGCTGAGCCGCCGGTCGTTGTCACATCTTCGACAACCGTTACCACATCACCTTCTTCAAGGTCTCCTTCTATCCTGCCTTCGGTGCCGTGGCCTTTGCTCTCTTTTCTCACCATCAGAAATGGAAGATCCTTCTTTAGAGAAACAGCAGAGGCTAGAGGGACAGCACCGAGCTCCATACCGGCTATCTTTTCTCCGTCTACCTCTCTCGCCATCTTAGAAGCGATCATCTGTAAAACATCCGGTCTAGTGCTGGCGAGCTTTATATCTACATAATAATCACTCTTCTTTCCAGAGGTGAGTGTGAACTCCCCATATTTTATGGCTCCACATTCTTCTAACTTCTTTTTCAACATTTTCTCACCAAGGTTCTTCCTTCAATCCTAATTTATATCCAATTATATTTACCGCACGATGCAGGAATGGAACACCTATAATTATAATTAACGTCCCTATCCAACCGTTTCCCTTAAGATATATCTCATTGAACCAATCCGGATTGACTATGATCACAAGGAGAAAAGCTCCTACGATGAAGTCATATTTATCCATCAAAGGCGATCTTTTTCCTCTAGTAATTCCTTTTCGCCTTTTTATGAAGCTAGCGGCGATATCACCAAATAAGGCGCCGAAGGAAAGCGAGAAGATAACTACAATACCTTCTGGATAAGACGGATAGATGGTGAAATTAGAGGAGTTTAAATATTTTATCATAAACCCCAGTAGACCTGCTGATATCCCACCACCGAAAAGACCTCTCCAGGTCTTTCCATCTCCCAGTAACCTTTTGTCTTTCCACTCTCTGCCAAAATCGATTGGAGTGCCTCCTCCAAATATAACAGCGAGTGAATTGGCTATCATGGCGGGGATGAAAGCTATTACAGCTATTAAAGGATCCATTTTATTATCCCTATCCGAGCTGATGAGATATATCCATTACGGTTTCTAATCTGTCTTTTAACCTTTCTATTCCAGCTTCCCATAACTTTTCTCCCTTCTCCTTAGAGGCCTTTGTAGCATCGCCAATGACTCCTGTCCTCGTAAGTTCGTGGGTATCCCAAGTGTAATTGAATTCGGGATCATTATCGAATTCCATCTTAGGGTCTGGAAATTTTACTTCCTCTTCAGGTATTGTCCTTTCGTCGACCATCTCTTCTCTAAATGCTAAAGTGAGCGATGTCTCGAATTCCCCCGCATGAACATCGTTTTTACTTTCTACGATCTCTTGTCTTTCGGGCGTAAGACTTTCAAAAGAATCTGTGATCACGAGCATACCTGTCTCCTCTTTCAATTTTTGAGCCGCTGTTTTTATCGCCGATTCGTTGCAGCCGTGTCCGTTGTAGATATAGAGTTTAAAAAACCCGTGCTGCAGTATCGAACGCCCGATATCTATTATCGTTTCTTCAAGCACATGAGGACTGATCGTTACCGTACCGGGAAAAGACATATGATGATCGCTTACTCCATAAGGTATGACCGGTAAGATCGGAGGTCTCGGAGGATCAAGTCTTTCTACTGCTTTCTCAACAATGTTCTTAGCGTTGAATGAATCAGTATCGAGAGGTAGATGAGGTCCGTGCTGTTCTAGACTTCCGATAGGTAGAACAGCGGTATCGACCATCTTTTTTCTTTGCTCTAACTCCCATCTGTTCATCTCGCCCCATCTGATCCTTTCTGTCATATAGCTGTATCTCCTTCATATTTTTATTTTTTTGCCATCTCGAAGATTTCTAATCAGATAATTTTTTTATCCTAGACCCTAATTATGAACTATGGACAACCCGAGGGACATACTCAACGAGTTGAAGTGGAGACATGAAAAGTCTCTTGAAAAAGCTAGAATATACTATGTTCACCGTGGAGCACCGGATGACTTCAGAGTGATGCAAGGAGAAGATATAGAAGACTTAGGTAGATCCTTTATAAGAACAGAAGATGCACATATCCCCTATCACAGGGTATTCAAGATCGATTATGAAGGAGAAGTTCTGTTGGAAAGAGATGCGGATAGATAAGATATACTTGAGGTTCCAATCTTCTTGAGCTCAATCAATTTCTTCTATTATCTTGTCCATCTTATCCATCAATTTCTCGCTTCTTACAGAGCTGGTTATATCTCCTCTTGTTTTTTCTACTAGATTTCTTGCCATGTCCTGCTTATTCCTGATCGGCACGATTGCATTTGGATAATCGAAATCCATTATCATGTTCTTGATAACTTCCATCTTTTCATGGAGTTCTTTAGCTCTTTCCACGTCGCCTTCAGTAAGTTCATCGAGGATCATCCTCCTGAGCTCTCCTACAACGTCTGCAAGTCCCAAAAGGTAAGAAGAAGGGGTTATATCTAATTTTTCAGGAGATTTCGGCTTTTCGCCTTCAGAGAGTGAAAGAAGTATATGCGCTTCTGCATACTCCTGAAGACCATTCCGAAGAAAACCGGAATGATACAATTCCGGATGATCTTCGATTATACTTTTCAACTTGTGGATCTCTTTTTGAGCTTCTTTCAAAGGATGATCTATCTCCTTACTCCGGTGTATGTCCTGAATCACATTTTTCGATATCCTCCTTATCGCTCTTGACGATTTCATGGCAAGTTCCCTGACAGTGTCTTTATCTTCCAAAGTTTCGTCGATGTCTTTTACGATCTCCTGAAGCTTTTCTATCTCAGTCATTTATTATCTCCTCTTATCTTTTTTATTTATAATCTTGAAATCTTTATAAGCCTTAAATCATTCTTCAAATATAAGATTTGGTTCGTAAAGGTATTGAGATGTATCATTTCACATATTTTTCTTTCTTTTTCTTGAGACGTATACAATCCTTACCTACGTCTATTATTTCATCCGCCTCTATATATATCATCTCTCTATTCATATCCATCTTTGTCGCCATGTCCCCTCTTTCGAGAGGTGCAGGAAGAGTCACACTCATGTCTTCAAAGGAAAGCATCGGAACAGTGTAAGTCTCAATAGGCCTTTCATCATCATCTTTAGTCCTTATGACTCTGGTCTCGAGCTTTATATATTCAAGTCCTCCCTCTTTAGATCTTTCAGCCTCTTTAACTTCGCCCATCTCATCACCCTTAGAATCGATAACTTTAGTACCGATCAGATTTTGAGCTGGGCTGATCCATAGATGGATAGAGTCTTCAGTAATCTTATCGATGTATTTCAGGTTGATCCTCATATACTCTCCGAAAAAACCTTTGTGGATGATCAATTTTGTAGGGTTCAAAGTGGTTTTATTTATCTCTATATCATGAACGTGACCGAAAGATTCTCCCTCAGAATCATAAACATCCATCCCTCTCAATTTATTGAAAGTTGTTCTACCTTCCTGCGAGCCGTTCTTTTCTTCAGACATATCCATCGTTCTTATATTTGAACAAAACTACATTATGTTTTCGGATAAAAGGGAGAGACAACCAAAAACATTAATAACCCTTCACAGGAATCTCTTTACTCCATGGCTCTAGAAAATCTGAAAGATGGGCTGAGAAATGCGGTCGAAAAAGTCACTAAATCCAGTCACGTAGACAAGAAATTGGTCAAAGATATCAGTAAAGACATACAGAGAGCTATGATAGAAGCCGATATCGAGGTACAACTAGCTCTAGAACTCACTGACAAGATAAAAGAGAGAGGGATGGAAGAAAAGCCCCCCTCAGGGATGAGTCCTAGAGAACATTTGATACGTATAATCCACGAGGAGTTCGTCAATATTCTCGGGGAAGGGGTAGAACTGGAACTCAAACCCCAGACAATAATGATGGTCGGTCTCTATGGACAGGGTAAGACAACCACATGTGGAAAACTGGCCGCTTACTTCCAAAAAAGAGGACTCAACACCGCACTCATAGCGGGAGATACCCACAGACCCGCGGCTTATGACCAGCTATCACAGGTGGCAGAAGACGCCGGCGTCCCGGTATATGGAGACCCGGACGAGGAAAAAGCCCCGAGAATAGTCAGAGAGGGTATGGAAAAATTTGAGGATTATGATGTAGTCATAGTAGACACCGCAGGTCGCCATTCTTTAGAAGATGATCTTATAAGAGAGATACAGTTGATAAAGAACGTTGCTGAACCCGACGAAGTGATACTGACTGTCGACGCCTCGATCGGACAACAGGCGGGACCTCAGGCTAAGGCATTTCATGATGCAGTAGGTGTTACAAAGACTATAATAACGAAGATGGATGGATCGGCAAAAGGTGGAGGAGCACTGAGCGCTGTAGCCGAAACTGATGCTCCAGTAGCCTTCATAGGAAATGGAGAGAGGATACGAGACCTTGAAGAGTTCGATCCCAAGAGTTTCACTTCCAGGATGTTGGGGATGGGGGACATCGAGAAACTGCTAGAGAAGGCCGAAGAGGCGATCGATGAAGAGCAGGCGGAGGAAACTGCCAAAAAGATGCTGGTCGGAGACTTCGATCTGAAAGATATGTATGAACAGATGGAGATGTTGACTGGAGTCGGGCCCTTAAAGAAAATCGTAGATATGCTTCCCATGGGACCTGCCTCTATATCAGACGAAGAGATAATGAATACTCAGGAAAAACTCGACGACTTTAGAGTCATCATGGACAGCATGACTGAAGATGAGATGGAGAATCCAAATCAGATCAAAGGTGACAGGATAAAGAGGATCGCTATGGGCTGCGGTCGACGGCCAAAAGATATCAGAGATCTATTATCGCATTACAAGAAGACCAAGAAAGCTATAAAAGGATTTTCAGGGAACAGAAAGATGAGAAAACAACTCAAAAAGCAGCTTGAATCTGGAGATCTGAACTTCTGAAAATGGAAGATATATGATATTTAGGGCTGTCTCAGGAAGATTTGAAAGGTGCAGGGGAAGCTTTTTTCATAGAGTTCAAGATCAATCGGTTAAAAGCTGAGTTCCAAAGACTAAGCTGAACTGCATGAGTGGGATGGTCCCGATTATTTCGTAGATAGCAATCCCAGATGGTGAAAGAATCGACACCAACCCTATCGAAACTGCGGCGAATCCGATAGAAGACCATATCAATACAGACCAAACAGGTTCAAATTCTAGAAATTTATCAAGCCCATAGATTATCAGTCCACCCACGGAGAGGGAATAAAATAGGATGGCCATCGGCGAATGAAGCACGGTACCTTTCTGAAATATACCGGTAAGCACCAAGAACACAGCACCGAGAGCTACTCCAGTTAGACCGATATCGCCAACTCTCGTTTCAGCTCTTCTCAACATCCCAAGGATGAAAACAAAAAAGAGGATTCCAGAGGCTATGAGAGCGATATTGAAAACATTGCTGTTCCGAACTCCGGCTTCCCCAAGATCACTTAGAGCATTATCGGAGAGGGTGAAATCAGCGTTCATGGCTATAGAGAAAGTTATGAGAACATAGCCAACTAGGGGAGCTAATAAAGCACAGTACCCAGCGATCTTTTCAGGTACCAATTCTTTAACATCCATATCCATTCTAGTCCCTCCGATTTGCTATTATTGCGTATAATATCACACTATATTAAAAAGTTTATCAATTTGATTTATTATCAGGATGAGGATATATCAAATAGCAATTATGGAAAGAAATTTTTTATCCTTCCTTTCACTTCCTCTTTAATATAAGATGGTATCATATGTCTAAAAAAAACGACGAAGAATCGATGGAAACTATCTCAGTTCACGCTGGGAGAAAGGCCGAAGAGAGTACAGGAGCTATCAAATCTCCGATCAATCTTTCGACTACCTTTGAAAGAGCGGAAGATGGAAGCTATCCAAAAGGTTACATCTATTCAAGGAATAATAATCCGAACAGGGAATCGTTAGAAGAATGTATCAAAATTCTCGAAAAGGGAGAAAGATGTGCGGCTTTTTCTTCAGGTACAGCGGCCGCGATGTCCGTCTTTCAAAGTCTATCTCCAGGAGATCATATAATCTGTCCGGGCGACATGTATCACGGGATAAGAAACCAGATAGAAGACATAATGACAAGATGGGGCTTAGAGGTCAGTTACGTAGATTTCACGGATATGGAAAACGTGAGAGAGGAAATACGTGAGAATACCGAGCTTATCTGGATCGAAACACCTTCCAATCCTCTTTTGAAGATAACGGATGTAGAAAGAACGGCTATACTCGCAAAAAAGCATGATATAATATCTGCCTGCGATAATACTTGGCCGACTCCTATTCTTCAGAGACCCTTTGAACTCGGATGTGATCTGGTAGTCCATTCTACAACGAAATATTTTGGTGGCCACAGCGATGCAGTGGGAGGTGCTGTTGTTGCAAACAAAGATGTCGATATCTTCGATGAAATAAGAAACATAGAGGTGAAAGGAGGAGCATGTCCATCACCCTTCGACTGCTGGTTGATCAGTAGAGGTATCAGAACCCTCTCTCTACGGATGAAAAAACATTCTGAGAATGCGATGAGGATCGCTGAATTTCTTCAAGACCACCCTGAGGTGGAGAGAGTTTATTATCCCGGACTGGAGACTCATCCCGGCCACGAGATCGCAAAAGAACAGATGAACTCTTTCGGCGGGATGTTATCTTTCCAAGTGAAAGGCGATAAAGACAAGGCTTTCGATGTCGCTTCCAAAGTGGAAATATTTACTAGAGCTACCAGTCTTGGAAGTGTGGAAAGTCTGATCGAACACAGATCATCCATCGAAGGTGAAGATAGTCGAACTCCAGATAATCTATTAAGGTTATCCGTCGGGATCGAGAATGCAGATGATCTTATAGATGACCTTAAAGCTGCTCTCTAAATATCTTATTATACCGATTATAAGGGGTTAAATGATGGCTTGGATCGATGAAATTGACCACGAAGAAGCAGAAGGAAAAGCTAAAGAGGTCTACGAGAGGATAATTAAAGAAAGAGGTAAATTATCGAATATAATGAAGGTCCAAAGTCTGATGCCCTCCGCCATGGATGATCATTTGGACCTTTACCTATCTATCATGTTCGAAGATAGAAGTCTGAGCAGAGAGAGGTGCGAGATGATAGGTGTTGTGGTATCTTCTATCAATGGGTGCGATTACTGTGTAAATCATCACGCGGAGGCCCTAAATCACTTCTGGCAGGATAGAGAAAAGATAGACACCCTTATAGAAGAATATGAAGAATTAGATCTTTCAGATATGGATAGAGGTATGTTGGACTTTGCAAAAAAGACCACCGAAAAACCCGAGATTGTAAAAAAAAGAGATCTTCAGGCCCTTCGAGACTTCGGCTTTTCCGACGAGCAGATACTGAACATCGCTATGATCAGCAGCTACTTCAACTTCGTCAACCGTATCGCGCTGAGTCTAGGAGTAGAGTTTTCAGAAGAAGAGATGAGAGGATATGAATATTGAGGGGTTATATGGCTTCAAACTTTCTTGAGACACTCGGTATTTTTGCAGTGATGATCGGAGGTAGTCTTTACACCGTGAGACTGATAAACGCATACAGGGCTGGAAGCGAAGTGTGGGGTGTTTATGATGCCGCCTCCGAAAGGATAGGAGTTAAGGTGAAAAGGAGTTTGAACCTTCTTTCAGATTGGCCGAACCTCTTCGGGAAAGTGAGCGATAGAAGAGTATATGTCCATCCTCACAAAGGAATTGGAAGTCGTCCCTCAAAGACTATTTTCGCCTCGGAAAGCAGAATAGAACTTCCAACAGAGTTGATCATAAGTATTTCGGATACAGATGTTCCCGAGGGTACTAAAGAAATAGAACTTGAAAATATAAACAAGTACAATTATAACTTGTATGCGAAGGATGATATCGAGTCGGATCACGTAAAAAATCTCTTTTTAGGAGAGGCAGGGCGAAAAATCAATGACATTATAGAAAAAAATCAGGAAGATTTCAGGGCGATCATTTTTGAACCGGGATTGGTTATGTTCAGTACCTTTGAAATAGAAATGGACAAAGAGAATATCTCAGAGAATGTTAGAGACCTCTGTGATATGGTAGATACGCTCGAGGAAAATTCACCCGAAATCAACGAGGAAATAGAGAATCCCCGTATGATGCAGATCAGTAAAGGTTCAAGATCTGGAGTTATTAAAGCAATCATCCCATTTCTATTATTCGGTATTGCAGGTTATATGATCACTCAACTGATGTATGACTTCTCCCTGCTCTTCCTTATTACATCAGTCATACTCGTCCTTATAGGCTTATTGAAATTATTTGTTTCTTTTTTCAACGTGTGGAAATATCAGTAATCAAGATAATTGCGGAGTTCCCAGTTGGTCACCTCTAGATTGAACTCTCCAACTTCTTCTCTTTTCATCCTCAGATAATGCTCATAGGACTCGCCTAGTGAATCTTTAACGACCTCATCTTTTTCTAACTCGTTTAACGCCTCGGAAAGACTCGAGGGGAGAAAATCGATCCCCATCTCTTTTATCTTATCATCCTCGATAGTAAACAGATCGTCCGTAACCTCTTCACCCGGATCTGCAGATTTTTCCATCCCGTCCATGCCTGCACGGATCAGTGAATTCAACATGAAATATATATTCCCAGAAGCGTCTCCCGCTCTATATTCTATCCTTCCTTTTTTCTGTTCTTCAGTACCATAAGCGGGTATCCGGACAAGAACGCTTCGATTTTCTCCACCCCAAGAGATGTATACTGGGGCTTCGTAACCTGGGACCAGTCTCTTATATGAATTTATAGTGGGAGATACGACGGCGGAGAGTGCTTTAGCATGATTTAAAAGTCCACCCAAGAAACTCGATGCTTTTCCATTCAGCTTATCAGGGGAGAACATATACTCCCCGTCTTCGTATAAAGCTAAGTGTACATGAAAGCCGTTTCCAGCCTCTTCCGCCAACGGTTTTGGCATAAAAGTTGCGAAAACACCGTTTTCGGCGGCCTTTTCTTTTATTATCTCTCGGATGAAAACGAATTCATCTGCCGCTTGAAGAGGATCGTCATAGGGCAAAGGTTCGATCTCGTACTGAGCCGGTGCGACTTCATGATGGATCTTTTCCACTTTAAAATCGTAGTCTTTCATCGCTTTAGACATCTCTCCAACCATCCGATTTTGATCGGTCCTACCTTCGATGTATTGGCCCGAATCTATAGGCTCAAAGTTATCTCTATCTAAAATATGAAACTCGTATTCAGGTTTAACATGGATCTCTATACCCTCCTCCGATAACTCTCCCATAGTCTTTCTTAATAAGTAACGGGGATCACCCTCAAAAGGTGTTCCATCAGGCCATCTCATCTCACAAAGAAACACGGCAACCTTTTCCGCCCCATGATCTAAAACTCTCATTGTAGAAGGATCAGGAACGGCTATCATGTCACTTTTAGAGACGTCTGAAAAACCGAGATTGGATGAGTCAAAGCTCATACCCTCCTCTTTTACCACATCAAACGTTTCTGGAGGTATTCGGATCTCTCGTGGTTTTCCATTGATATCCAAAAACTTCAATGCTACAGAATCAACATCATCCGGTATCTCAACATCATCCGGCATCTTATACACCTAGGGAGAAATGCTATTAAGATGTTATATAAAAAATGAACGGTTTATCTTGAATGTAAACTATTAAATCATTCAAAACAAGTGTTTTAGTGGGTGTGAAGATCGTGTCTATAGAAAGTTATGATGACATACAACGAGAAAGATTAGATGTGCTGAGCGAGGGGGGAGCGGGAAATGGAGATTTCGTGTTGTACTGGATGCAGCGCGCTCAACGAAGTGAGTACAACCATGCACTTGAATATGCTTTGGAAAAAGCGAATGAACAGGATAAGCCTCTTCTGGTATTTTTCGGCATAACGGATGAGTTCGAAGATGCGAACTTGAGACACTACCAATTCATGTTGGAGGGGTTGAAAAAGACGAGAGAAGAACTTAAAGATAGAGATATAAATTTAGTGATAAAACATGAGCATCCAAAAGAAGGTGTAGTGAAACTTGCAAAAGAAACCTCCCTAGTGGTAGTGGATAAAGCTTACGTGGATTTTTTGAGAGAGTGGAGGGAAGACGCAGTTGAGGAAACAGATGTGCCGATGATCGAAGTAGAAACAGATGTGATAGTTCCAGTCGAAGAGGCATCTTCCAAAGAAGAATACGCCGCTCGAACGATAAGACCGAAGATCGAAGACGAATTAGATAAGTATATGAAAAGGGTCCAGGAAAGAGAGTTGAGAAATTCTTCTCTTGAGCTTGATTTCGATAGCTTTGATATAGATTTTCCAGATAAGGCTCTTTCTCCTTTAGATATAGATAAAAACGTGAAGGTTGTCGATAGCTTTGAAGGAGGGACGAACGAGGCAAAACAATATCTTGAAGAATTTTTGGATCACAAGCTTGGAGGATACGGCGATTATTCTAACGATCCTTCCAAAGATTACCTTTCAAATATGTCTCCTTACCTACACTTCGGCCAGATATCTCCCCTTTACGTAGCAATGAAAGTAAAAGAGAAAGGTGGACCGGGAGTGGACGAATATTTAGAACAGTTGATCGTCAGGAGGGAACTGGCATACAATTTCGTGTACTATAGTGAGGACTACAGATCTTTAGCTTGTCTACCCGACTGGGCCCAAGAGACACTGAAAAAACATAGCGATGATGATAGAGAGTACGTCTATTCTAGAGATGAGTTCGAAAAAGCGGACACACACGACAAATATTGGAATGCAGCACAGGAAGAGATGTTGAAGACGGGAAAGATGCACGGCTACATGCGGATGTACTGGGGCAAAAAGATCCTAGAGTGGAGCGAAAATCCTGAAGAGGCCTATGAAACCGCTCTCTATCTTAATAATAAATACGAACTGGATGGTAGAGACTCTAACGGCTATGCTGGAGTGGCGTGGTGCTTCGGTAAGCACGACCAAGGTTGGAAGGAAAGAGAGGTTTACGGAAAGGTAAGATACATGAACGCTAACGGCTTGGAAAGGAAGTTTGATATCAAAAGATATGTTGAGAAAGTCGAAGAACTATAATTATATGGTAACCTGAAGACACAAATGAGGGATCACAGAACCCAAAAATTCTCTTTCATACTTTGGATTCTCTCCGGGCCTATCCCTTCGACATCTTTCAATTCTTGGATATCGAAATAAGGACGGTTTTTAACTATCCTTTCATAAAACGTTTCATCGAAACCAGTCAGTTCAGTAAAAAATTCTTCGCTCATTAGATTGATCTCCCGTCTCAACTCTTCGTATTTAGGTTCTCCTCTCCAGACTTTCTCATCTTCACTCGCCTTCTCATGTGCCTCTTTTACTCCATAACCTTCAGCCCTGTACTTGATCTCCTGCAGCTCATGATGTAAGATGTATTTCTCATAGGGCCTCAACTTCTCTGACATCCATATCTCGTTCAGTGAGATATTATACTTCTCGACTATGGGTGGAGCTATCTCTTTTCCCTTGTACTTTACTTTGTAAAATGCAATGTGGGCTGCAACATCTTCATGGGGCTTGTATACCAAGTCGTAATCCAATCTCTTCAACTCTTTCTTTGGGTTCGGATTTTCTTCCATCAGCTTTCACCGTGGTTTCTAATTGTATTTTACAGTGAACGAAGATATATATTTTGTTGAGCTCTAAAATCAAGGAATATATTTTTATATTTATTAATATTTATCATAATTGCTCTCATAAAGGATGAAGTAGTGAGCATCCATGATCACTAGAAGAACAAAAATTCGAAAATTGCATGAAGAAGGTGAAAATCTAAAAACGAGAAATTACGGTTTAACATCTATACTGAATTCTCTTTCATTTTCGCTAGACTGACCGGCTGTTAATCTCACACTTTTCTCCGCAAGTAGTTCTTCACCGTTCTCTGTTTTATAGACTTGGAAATCCATAGGATAATTATCATAGGTATGACCTGAAGATTTGAACGTAGCGATCTGGTCAGGCAAGACCCTCTTTTCACCGAAATCCGTAATATTATGAGTGGCGTTGAATTGCTTCCAAATAGGCATTCTCGAGTCATCGATCAACTTTACCGTCATATTGATCGGTTCGTCTCCATAGTAATAAACGTTTACGATCACAACGTCTTCAGATGGTGGTGATTCTGATACGGGAGCTGTAAAGATATGATATCCGAGAAAACCTAGACTGACTATCAAAAGAACGTAGATGGTTACGATAATGTATAACCAAGACTTTTCAAAGATATCCTTTTCCTCTCTACCCTTCATCTTTTACCTCCCGCGCTTCTTTGGCATAACCACATTCAGAACATAGAGCAAAGCCACCTTCCCGTACTTTCAGTGAATCTTCGCCGCACCTAGGGCAATTTTTAGGAGGTTCTTCGGTCTCGGTATACATTTCTTCTTGAATCGACGAATAATCCGCTTGATCAATCAGTTGGCTATTAATCCTCTTATAGGCGATGATGAAAATCAGGTACCCTATCGCGCTCGAGAGCATTATCCAATAAACTTGATAAGACAGTACTTTAAGACTCACCTCTCTCTCAAAACCTATAGAGAACATGATTACAAATCCGACACCGGTGAGAATATTTACGCCTCCAGCAGACCAGAGCAGCTTTTTCTCAAAGCTAGGTGCGATCTCTTTTACCAAAAAGATCGTTCCGACTGCGAAGAGGAAGGTCTCTAGAGGAGTATAAGCTAATCCCAAGATGAAACCTAACAGATAAAACGCTATAGCGAATTTGACGCTGTCTCGATGAGAGGAAGAAAATTTGGTTGAGTCTTTATATATCTTATATACCGCGTAGATCAGAACCGCGAAAGCTATCAAAGAAACAGACAGACTGAAACACATCGACGATTCAAGAGCCTGTATAGTAGCCTCATCTACCTCGGATCCACTTAAAACGCCCTCGATACCCGACAATATGATAGCGTTAGAGATGATGGTGAGTACAAAAGAGATCTGCATGAGACCTATTCCAGACTTGGTTTTATCCATCCTCTAGCTCCTTTTGGAGATTGGTTAGGTTTTAATATATTTTATGCGAGAGGATTCTTCCAAGCAGGATATATCTTGGCCTTGAAAGAGGATGTATTCGAGGGATGAGCAGTCATTGGAAGAAGGAAAAAGAAAACTCACTGTTCACTGGTCTGACCGGCGTGAGAAGAAAATATCGGGGGAAAGGTATAGCCACAGCGATGAAAGTGAAAGCTATAAAAACAGCTGAGAAGAAAGGTTTCGATAAGATAAAAACAATGAAAGAAACAGGCAACGAAGGAATGCTCCATATCAATCAGCGGTTAGGTTTTGAGAAAAAAACCCGCCTGGATAAGTTACGAGAAAGAATTGGATATGAGGTGAGAGGCTCAAAGCAGAGCGAAATTTCTGTTCTCTGAAACTAATCCGAAATCGACCATTGAGATTTCATTGGACAACGTTTAAAATAATTTATGGAGGATACTATCTATATTTATGAAATTTAGAGGAGCTCTCTTATTTCCTCAAAAACATCTCGAAAATCATCTAAACCTTCCTTTATGTCAGTATATGCGATCTCATCGTCTAGAGGACCATAGCGATGAACTAAAAGGTTTCTAAAACCTTTCATTTCTTGTATTTTATCGATGATATCCTCATCCATCACTCCCGCTTTCCCGAGCTCGTTGAGCATAGCTTCATCACTTTCCGGGACTTTGAGATCCTCTTCTTTCATTATGATGGCACAGATATCCAAGATATTCTGTATCGAAAATTCGATGTTTTTGTAAATCCCGTCTCGTTCGAGTCTGCTCATATCAGTGAATTCTTCATAGGTTTCGGGAAAATTTTTTTCGACCAGTTTCACGCTGTCTTTCGCTTCAGATAACTTATTCAATATCTTATCATTCATAATTCAGCACCTTCTATCCCGGCTTTTCCGTAAAGGATGTATTTATATCGAGGTTCAAAATCGTTATACTCCTTGATGGTCTGTCGAGCTACATCATGAACAAAACCTTTATCTTCCGCATAGAGAAGCTCACCTTTGAAAACTTCCTTTTGAACATATAAGGGTAAAAGCTGGAACATCTGCACATCATATCTGTCGGGAAAAGATCCACTTATCCGAAAAAGGGTTTTGTGAAGCTCTTTTTTATCATCTATATCATAGTAGAGACAAAGATCTATATCTGACCGTTCTGTAGTTTCACCTGACGCATAAGAGCCGTAAAGATAGACAAATCTCAATTCATCAAAATGTGGACATTCACGGAGTCTGTCCAATATTTTGTCTATATCGATGTTTTCTTTTCCCATGATATTATGATATCAGTTCAATAACATTAAATATTTTTGGATGTTGTTATTTGACTTCTTCCCTCGCCCTTACCTGATTGAAAAACCCAGGTTAACTATACTGCTTCATCAATTTTAAACCGGTTCTAAAATCTTCCAACCCTTGAACTTTATTCATCTCTAGAGTTAAATATCCATCATAATCTTTTTCACAAAATTTCTCTAAAGCCCGCAATACGTCTAATTCGCCTTTCCGAGGTTTCACCGTGTATCCATCACTTTCCTCTGAAACATAACCCTGCAGATGTAAATTCAGAATTCGATCTCTAAAGGTTTTAGGTCACTAAAATTATCATAAAATGAACACCAATTCAGGTCTAGTGTGAAACCGTGTTTTTCAGGCATCAAACTATCTAATTCTCTCCAGGCTTTTTCTACGTAGAGTTTTTCAGCACTTATAGGAACGATTTCAACCGCTATAGAGATCTGATCGTATCTTTCAGTTATTACTTCTACCTTTTTCCAAAGATCCTCTAAATCAAGATGTTCAGCCCGGGTATCCCATAGATGGATAACAGCTACATCAGAACCCAATTTCTCAGCCGCCGCTAGATTATCTTCTAATGTAGTTTTTCCTCTCTCTACCATATGTTTATCCTTTGAACATAACATATCCCCAACATCTCTGTTGATATGAACAGTAGAAGTAGGTATATCCTCCAAAATATCTGTCAGGTCTTCATAAGACGGCTTAGGACAATTTTCCCAATCTGCAGCTGTTCTTCCTAATGGGGATCTGTCAGGACTCCATTCCGGTAAAAATGCGAATTCCAATCCAAATACGTCTAATTTTTCAAAAGCATCGGGAATTGCCTTGTAGTCTGTAAAGGATTCCCCTACCGCCATTGGTAAAACCGTGGTAGATACTAGATGCTTAACCATATGCCTCATTACCATATAATATCTGTGTAACTTAAGTTTTTCATTATGTTATCTTTTGGGCAAAAATCATCCTAAATTTTCAATCATCTCCTATATTTTCAGGTAAGGTAAAGGGAATTAATGTTACACTTAACATGAGCAAACTCAATCCTAGAAAAGTTGCAGTCAGATTTTCTTGATTTGGATCGATTCAGATCCTTCTAATAGATCCTTACAGATATCTTCACATTTTTCCCCATCCATCTCCTCTTCGTACTTCTCCGACAGTTCTTCTTCTAATCCTTCTTTACCGTTTCCTAGGACCCCAGCTTTCATCCTCCGATGAGCACCTGAGCTGTCTACCTCTACGAGATATGTCTCGTCATTAAATTTTGCACCGATAAGCAGCATAGTGCCCAAAGGTCTCAATTCTCTGCTCAATGAGTGATCGTGAAATATCTCCGTTAGAGCGTATTTCAGATCTTTATATCTGTTCAATTCGTAGTTCTCGAGTTCTTTCACCACTTTCAACATGTCTAAACTCAATCCACTTCCAGAGACTAAAAGCCCATTGTCAGTACTTATTATTTTCTCAGTTTCATAGCCTAGTTCAGGAGAAGTTACATCTGCTACCATAACTATCTCTTCTTTTCCTTCTATGCCTATCACTGTTTTTCCTCTATACCCAGCTTCTCTAGCATACTCCATCTGATAGATTCTACCTTCGGGAGAGAACACAGTTTCTTCATCGTAGCCACCAGATACAGTGGAAATGCTTTCAAGATATTCCGTTAAAGCTGCTCTAGCCAATTCCGCTTTGCTGGAAAAGGTTCCCGTTCTAACCTGACTCTCTAGAAATTTATCCAATTCATCCGGCACAACCATTCTTATTTCAGACATACATAATACCTACGTTTTTTCTCATTATTATTGTATATTTAACGTATGTTATTTAAGGTTTTTGTCTGATAG
>JBKHFH010000026.1:0-25269 GCA_046540335.1 Thermoplasmata archaeon
GAAATCTTAGAGCCTGAAGAAGTGGCAGATGCCGTCCTTTTCGCTGTAGCTCAAGACAAAACTACTACGGCTAGCGAGATCAATCTTTACAGAAGAGACAAAATGAGTGAATTTTTCTGAGAGGTGCGCTCAAAAAACCGTCTTTCCATATTTATTATAAATCTTTTTTTTCTTTTTGAAGTAATCTTGATCGCCAAAGTATATCTGTTTGTACTTTTTTATCAGATCCTCGTCCAACTGCTCTTTTATATCAGACCACATACCCTTCCTCACATTCAATTTATCCAGATATATCTCTTCAACACCTATCGATTCTAGTGTGTTTTTCAATCTTCTTAAGTCCTCTTCGCTGTCATTCACATAAGGCAATAGAGGACCGATGAACACCCAAGTGTCTATGCCTTCTTCGTTCAATTCCCTGATAGCTGACAATCTCTCAGAAACGGGAGGAGCGCCAGGTTCAAAAACACTTCTGAACTCCTCATTCAGCGAAGTTACAGTAAAACCGATATCTATATTCATCTCGGTATAAAGATCAATGTCCCTTTTCACAATAGGCGACTTCGTCTGAACGATGACAGGAAATTCTTTATTTTTCAGCTGAAAAAGGCATTTCCTGGTCAAACTATATTGTTTTTCTGCTTTTTGATAAGGGTCAGTTACACTCCCCACTCTGACGACTCCCCTATCCTTGTTTTTCAATTCTTTAGCAAGGACGCGAGGGATATTCCTCTTAACATCTAGAAAGTCCCCCCAATGTCGTTCTTCCTTTATCACATAAGGAGAATAACAGTATAAACAACCATGAGAGCATCCGCGATACGGATTCAGTGCATAATCTGATTCCAAGCCAGAATCTGAGAGAGCGGTCTTACAATCAGTTATATTAACTTTTACTCCCTCCACCTCTTTCTTACCATACTCTAATTCCAATGCCTATCATCTCCAAATTTGAAATCTTTCTCCTCATGATCGGAAGTACTCCCGCTTTCGATACCAAAATCTGTAAGTCTCGTTTGATAAAGTGAATCTCTAAGAACTTCGCTGTACTTCTTCCATGTATCTATCTTGATATCCAACCGCGTAGAAATGTAAAATAATGCGTCTTTCAGATCCCCAAACGTTTTCGGTTCTTTCTTAAGTGCATCCCTCACATGTTCTCTAACATTCCATACTCCTACAGGCATTATGTAACCAGGATGGGTTTCCCTCAAGATCACAGCTCCTGCCTGCCTCTTCTCCCTGTTGAGTTTCTCTGCTATTGCTAACCTGGCGGCGTAAAAACATCCCCCTATCTCGGCGTATTCAGACCTTCCTTCGTATTTCTCGTGGCTTGATATTATGGCTATGTTATCTCCATGGGGATTCCAAGCTGTTTCTGGATACCACGCCTCGACTAGTTCGTATATCCATGTTCTCGGGAGCATCAGAATCTCCCACCTGTTGTCCAGTTCCCATGTCTCATAAACACGATATTCATCAATAGGCCGATAATCTTTAACGCGGTCTCTCAGATTCTTTCCGATGGTGTCGTCGACGGCTGTGATACTCCACCTAGTAGGTACAAATCTGCGATTATCTTTTAGACCGAAAGATCCAACACTGAAAGCTCTCTGGATCTTCGATATGAGGACATCGTCTTCGTAGAGGTTCATCACTCCCTTGGTGGCTTTAAGATCAGTATCAAAATGAACTTTGTCCAATCTATTGTCGAACTTTATCGTTCCTAGGTCTAGCTTTTCTAGAGGTCCAGAGGGACCATATGGTTGAACTGAATCAGAAACTGATATCTTTCCACCTGGCTTCTTCTTGAAAAAGGCATCTACCTCAGCCGGTTCTTTTGCGAGCGCCATCTGCCGGGTGTAGTCGATAAGTCTGTTAGTATCTTCAAATTTGTCTACCCTAACAGGGTGTTTTCCTCTCACAAGTTTGGTCCTTGTACTCACGATGTCATCTATATCTCGACCCACCCACTTCTCCGGCGTATCCAACTCTTGAGTGTTCCCGTGAAAGGGGGGAACTAAAGGACCTACATCTACTTTAGGATATCCGTATCGTCCCACAAAAACACCCGGAGGTGAAGATCCTGAGATATCGGTGTCATCTATCATGGGTTCGGATTTCATCCTGTGATAATATTTCACCACAACTGGACAGCGCTCTCTACCGCATAGATTTTTTGAACCCCTGCAGCGAGCGCAAGTCTTGC
The DNA here is from genome assembly GCA_046540335.1 of Thermoplasmata archaeon. Taxonomy (GTDB): domain Archaea; phylum Thermoplasmatota; class Thermoplasmata; order Halarchaeoplasmatales; family Halarchaeoplasmataceae; genus Natronoplasma. The sequence continues at coordinate 2,210 of JBKHFH010000026.1, forward strand.
TAGATTGAACAAAATGTTCGTCATCCGCTAAATCTACATCCATCTGCTAAAAGATATATGCTTAGCCGTTTTTAAGCGTTTCTGAACATCTAGAGAGAAAAGTAAAAGTAGGGAAAGGTTTTCAGAGATACTCTTCTTTGAAATCGTCCAATAGACCTTCGAGTTTTCCTTCTTCCTGTACCTCTAATTTGTAATCTACATGGACGATAGGTTTACTGGTATCCAAAACCCTTGTTATATCAATCGGTGTGCCAGAGACGACGACGTCACAATCCGAATTCTCTATGGTCTGTTTAAGATCCTCTATCTGTTTTTTCGAGTATCCCATCGCAGGTAACACTTCCTTGATATGAGGATGTTCCTCAAAGGTCTCTTTTATCGAGCCAACAGCGTGCTCCCTAGGATCGACTATCTCTGATGCGCCGAACTTATCAGCGGCTAGTTTTCCTGCACCGAATGACATCTCGCCGTGAGTGACACTGGGTCCATCCTCAATGACTAGAACCTTCTTATCCTTGATCATATCCGGATCATCTACTGTTATCGGCGAATCGGCTCTGATTATTTCTGCGTCAGGATTGACTTCCTTTATGTTACTCTCCAGTTCCTTTATATTCTCTTCTTCAGCAGAATCACATTTGTTGATGATACAGACATCGGCCATATTGAGGTTGACTTCACCAGGATGGTAGGTGGTTTCATGTCCCACTCTGTGAGGATCCAATACTACGAAGTGAAGATCGGGTCGATAGAAAGGAGTGTCGTTATTACCGCCGTCCCAAACGAGAAGATCTCCTTCTTTTTCTGCCTCTCTCAAGATCTCACCGTAATCGACTCCTGCGTAAATCACCATTCCTTTATCTATATAAGGTTCATATTCCTCCCTTTCTTCAATGGTGGTATCATGTTTATCTAGATCTTCATAATCTTCGAACCTTTGGACAGCCTGTTTTTCAAGATCTCCATAAGGCATAGGATGTCTTACTGTCACCAGATTAGTACCCTTTTCGTTTAAATACTCACAGATTGCTCTTGTAGTTTGGCTCTTACCTGAGCCAGTTCTACCTGCACAAATAGATATAACCGGGATACGAGCTTTTATCATCGTGTCATCATTGCCTAAAAGAACAAAATCTGCTCCTGCAGCCACAACTTCTGAAGCTTTATGCATAACATATTCATGTTTCACATCGCTGTAAGCAAAAACGACTTCATTTATGCTTTCCTCTTCTATAGTTTCAACCAATTTATCTTCAGGTATGATAGGTATACCCTCAGGATATTGATCGCCAGAAAGGGCCGGAGGATATCTTCTTCCTTCTATATCAGGTATCTGCGTTGCTGTAAACGCTACAACTTCGAACTCTTCATTGGTTCTGAAAGCAGTGTTAAAATTGTGGAAGTCTCTTCCTGCTGCGCCCATTATTATTACTCTTGTTTTTCTTTTTTCCATCTTACCACCATTTTTCCCTATAGGGAAGAACTATTTTATATTTCTGATATTGTAAATAATATATAAAAATTAATATTTTGGGTATGTTACTAGCATTGACTGTATCCACAGTTTGGACAGGTCACACATCCTTCACTCAAAGTGAGCATAGCTCCACAATCGGGGCAGGCGGGATTTATGCCCTTCGAGACCATCTCTTTCACGGATGATCTTGCCTCATCCTCTTCGGTGGGAAGCTGTGCCTGTTCTGTCCTTTTCTTTCCTTTTTTGTGCCACTTGAGTGCCTTCGCCATAGCATCCGGAATAGAAAGGATCTTTTCTCCTTCTTCGAATGCTACTTCTGGAGATCTGATACCTTCCAATTGGTCGATTATTTCCTCCGGAGGTATCCCGGATCTTAGACAAAGCGAGATGAGCCTTGCCAATGATTCCGTGAAGGATTGGGTGAAGCCACCCGCTCGACCTATCTGAGAGAACACTTCAAAAAGACCGTACTCGTCTTCGTTGATGGTAACATAAAGCCCTCCGTAACCTGTGTTTATCTTTTGAGTAGTGCCTTTTACGGTAGTAGGTCTTTCTCTAGGCCTTCTCTCGAGCTTTCCTTCTTCTTCCTTTTCACCTTCGACTTCCATAACCTGTTCCTGTCGGGAACCACTCCTATATACCGTCACGCCTTTACATTTCAATTCGTAAGCTAGGTCATAGACTTCTTTGATGTCTTCTTCATCGGCCTCATTTGGGAAATTGACAGTCTTTGATATGGCGTTATCTACGTGGTCCTGGAAGGCGCCCTGCATCCTTATATGCCATTCTGGAGTTATCTCCAGTGCGGTCTTAAAGAGTGGCTTTATTTCATCCGGTACTTTTTCTATCTCAGCAATAGAACCTGCTTTCGCTATCCTTTCCATCAACTCATCGCTGTAGAAGCCCATCTCTTTGGCGAAATCCTCGAAAATAGGATCCGGCATAACCATGCTTTCCCCGTCCAATACATTCTTGATATAGGATACTGCGAAAATGGGCTCTATCCCTCCGCTCACATTGGCTATCATACTGGTCGTTCCAGTCGGAGCGATCGTTGTCGTCGTGGCGTTCCTCATAGGCTCATCATATTCAGACTCGTCCCAGTTCGGGAATTTTCCTCTCTCCTCAGCGATCCTCCTACTAACCTCTTTGCTTTTTTCCTGGATGAAGCCCATGACCTCGTGTGCTTTCTCTATAGCCTCTTCACTGTCATAGGGTATCTCCAATTGCATGAGCATGTTGTGCCATCCCATGACCCCTAAGCCTATCTTCCTGTTCTCCTTCACCTTTTTCCGGATAGCGTCATTTTCGTCCTCGTATCCCTTGACATCAGGGAATTCAGATGCGTCTATAACGTTATCCAAAAATTTGACGGAGATATCTACCATCCTTTCGAGGTGATCCCAATCGACTTCTCCATCTTCAACACCATGAGAAAGATTTATATGACCCAGATTGCAGGCTTCGAAGTCCTCCAATGGCTGCTCACCGCAGGGGTTTGTCGCGTCGATGTAATGATCCGGATATCGTTCCAGATCAAAAGGGTTGTCTTCGTTTATCCTGTCCAGGAAAAGTATTCCAGGTTCGCCGTTCTTCCACGCTTGATGAACGATCTTCTCGTATATCTCTTCAGCATCCAACTGACCTTCGACCTCATCGTTCCTGGGATTGATAAGATCGTATTTTTCACCAGACTGTACCGCTTCCATGAACTCCTCCGTAAGAGCGACTGAAATATTAAAATTCTCGAGTTCCCCCTCTTCATCTTTCGCTTCTATGAACTCCTCTATGTCGGGATGCTGAACGGACAACACGCCCATCTGGGCTCCTCTTCTCTTTCCGCCCTGTTTGATAGTGTTGCACATCTCGTCGTAAACTTTCATGAAGGAGACAGGACCGCTAGCTACTCCACCTGTAGATTTCACGGTGTCTCCTCTCGGTCTCAGTCTCGAAAATGTATATCCCACTCCACCGCCGGATTGAAAAATTTTAGCCGCATTTTTGACCTGTTGGAATATACTGTCCATATCGTCCCGGGGCGAAAGGACAAAACAAGCGCTAAGCTGACCCAAATCTAATCCGGCGTTCATCAAAGTGGGAGAATTTGGTATAAAATCCAAATTTGATAAAGCTTCATAAAATTCGTCCCTTTCTTCTTCTACTTCTCTGTCATCGTCATACTCTTCATTCACCTCTGCTATAGTTGAAGCAACTCGATGGAACATCTCCTGTGGGCTCTCTACAACTTCGCCCTGCTTATCTCTTTTCAAGTACCTTTCTTCAAGGATCTTTTTAGCGTTTTCAGTGAGATTTTCTTCGCTCATGAAATATTACCTCGATGGAATTGGGTAATGAAAAACCAAGTTAAGAATATTCCGATTTAAGATTAAGAATATAATTATATATATAATTCCGATGGGTTACTAAATCCCAAAAATAGGATGTTTTAGCGTTTTAGAGTAAAAAAGATTAATTAATAGGGGATTCTAAACAATCCTTGTGATAAGATCGCTAAAAAAGAAGCCGTTCTTGTAATAGATATGATTAACGATTTCGTTACAGGTAAAATGGGCTCGGAAAGAATAGAGGCGATAGTTCCTACTCTGAGAGATTTTCTAGAAGTAGCTGGTGAGAAAGACATCCTTAAAGTCTTCGTACAAGATAGGCACAGGGAGGATGACCCTGAAATTACTCACTGGGGACCTCATGCTATGGAATACGATGAAGCATCTGAAACCATACCAGAATTGGATGGTATGGCCAATAGAAAGTTGCCCAAAAGATTTTATGATGCTTTTTACAAAACGGACTTGGAACTCACACTAAAACAGCATCAGATAGATAGGGTTTTATTGACAGGTGTCACAACAGATGTATGTGTTCAGAATACAGCTGCAGGAGCATTCTACAGAGATTATGATATCAAAGTAGTGGAGGACTGCACGGAAGCGCAGACTGAAAAAAAGAAAGAATCAGCACTTGAATACATGAAAGAGGTCTTTGGCGCAGAAATAGTCACCAGTGAAGAAGTGATAAAGAGATGGTGATCACTTTTTAGCTGAACTGCCAGCTTAAAAATAGATGATATGATGATTAATTTTAAATATGCCAATTCTCAATCAGGTTGAGCATGATGAATTTTGACATCCGGGAGGAAATAAAAGCATGATACGGTTTGGACCAAGCGGTATCCCGTTATCTTGCAAAGGAAGAACTCTTGAAGACGGTATAAAGGATGTTCACAAACTCGGACTCAACGCCTTTGAGATCCAATTTCTAAGACCTAAAGTCAGGACTAGACCCGTGGAGGAAGAGGAGGTTGGGCTTAAAGCAAAAGAAGTGCCCGGTAAATTTGTTATAGGTGTCAACGAGGGAAGGGATTACAGGAAAATATTTGTAGAGGATTTGGACAGGGAACTTAAAAGAGGAGACATGCTTCATTCTATCACTGGTGGAGTCGCAACAGAATTCCACAAATTTTCAAGACTCGCTAGACTCAGTAAAGAGTTGGATGTGAAGATGTCGCTTCATACCCCGTACTACATCGAACTTAGTGAGAAAGATACCGAACCTGTAGAGAAATCAAAACGGGCTTTCAAATATGGGGCGGTCATGGCAAACCAGATAGACGCTCGAACCATCATCACCCATCTAGGACTCAGAAAAGAGGATCAAAAAAACGATTATCTTGAAAGTTCTGCTGTAGAGAACCTTAGAGGGCTCAGAGATTGGATATCTGAAAACTGTGAGAGCGATATAAAGATAGGTCTAGAAACCCAAACAGGTGAGGATGTATTCGGTAATTTAGACGAGACGCTAGAGATATGCAGCCAGGTATCAGGTACCGTTCCAGTAATAAATTTTGCTCACATAAAAGCGGAAGGAGAACATCCTCTTGAAGACGAAGAAGATTTTGCGGAGATATTCGATCTGTGTAAGAAGTTTGTTTCCGACGAATTTTATGTGACTTTTTCAGGTGTAGAAAAAAGAAGAAGAGATGAATGCAGGATGACTCCTATTAAAAGAGGAGACCTACAATTTGAGGATCTCGTTTATCATCTTATCAAGAGAGATGACAACGTGACGATAATCTCGACTTCGCCTTTGAAAGAACACGATGCAATGTATATGAAGGTCATATTTGAGAGGATATATTCACGGGAAATAGGAAAAGAACTGAGGCAGGAAGATGAATAAAAAATTGAAAGAGTCAGTAAATCACATAATGAACTCCATAGAACTCTCTTTTGAGGAACTTAATTGCGATAGTATTGAGGAGACGGTCAGTCTGTTGACTTCAGCTGAGAATGTTTTTGTTTACGGGTCCGGCAGATCAGGTCTAGTCGGAAGGACTTTCGCTATGAGACTGATGCAGATCGGTATAGATTCCTTCTTTATAGGGGAAACGATCACACCTGCAGTGGAAAAAGGAGATTGTGTGTTCTTCGTATCTAAAACGGGAGAGACACAGACCGCTATCCAAGCCGCGGAGATAGTAGATACCCGAGTCGATGCAGAGATAATCGTGTTGACGGCCACTCCAGAATCAACTTTAGCAGGATTCGCAGATGTGGTGATCACTTTAGAAGGTAACGAAAGCGAAGAAAACAGTACCCTAGCTCCTCTCGGTACGATTTTCGAGGACACGGCGATGATATTTTTGGACGGTCTCATAGCGCTACTCATGGATGAACTTGGGGAGACTGAAGAAGACATGAAGATAAGACATCCGATTTTGATCTGACATTTGAGGCGATGAAGAGCAAAAGTTTTATAAGGAAGCCCCCTTCATCAACTTAACCACAATCACTTTAACGGAGTTGAGTAAAGTGGCAAACGGATTGAATGCTGCAAGAAAATTGAAAAAGAACCGACAGAAGTTCAGATGGAGCGATAAAGATTACAAGAAAAGAGAACTGGGTCTGAGAGAAAGGACTGACCCGTTAGAAGGTGCACCACAAGGAAAAGGTATCGTACTGGAAAAGGTGGGGATAGAGGCAAAACAGCCCAACTCCGCTATCAGAAAATGTGTTAAAGTTCAGCTGATCAAAAACGGAAGGCAGGTAACGGCCTTTGCTCCGGGTGAAGGTGCGATAAGCTATATCGACGAACACGACGAGGTGCTCATAGAGGGGATAGGAGGGATGCGTGGAAAAGCTAAAGGAGATATCCCTGGTGTAAGATACAAAGTTGTAAAAGTCAATCGAGTAGCTCTATCAGAGCTGATCGCTGGAAGAAAAGAAAAACCACTGAGATAGAAATAGGTGTTGAAGATGACAAAAGAAGAAACTGAAGATCAAGAAACAATGGATACCGAGAGGGATAGGGAAAAGTTGTATGAATCGCTAAACATGCCCCTCCTCTTTGACAAGTACGATATGAAAGAAGTAGAAGTGAATGATCCAGGTCTTGAAAGATATATCAATCTCTTACCGATCCTTTTGCCTCATAGCGGAGGAACTCATGCAAATAAAAGGTTCAAAAAAGAAGAGGTCAGCATAATTGAGAGACTGATTAACCATATGATGAGAACCGAAGATTTCACTGGAAAAAAATTGAAGGCTTACAACGTTGTAAGAGATGCTATGGATATAATAAATGATAGAACAGATAACAATCCAGTTCAGATATTGGTAGACGCGATAGAGAACAGCGCCCCGAGAGAGGAGACCACCCAGATAACCTACGGCGGCATCTCTGTTCCAAAAGCTGTAGATGTGTCTCCCTGCAGAAGGATCTCTCTTGCACTTTCGAAGATTTCACAGGGCGCGGTGAAAGCATCATACAAGAACAAAAAGGACATATCCACTTGTCTGGCCGAAGAATTGATAATGGCTTCTCGGAAAGATAAAAACAGTTTTGGTGTGTCCAAAAAAGAGGAAACAGAAAGGATGGCTGCTTCAGCCAGATAAAAAACCGCTTTTTATTTTCCCTTATTGGTGATTTTTATGGGTAGAAAAGAGAAAAACGTACAGAAAGCTAGAAAATTGATGGAAAGACCGAGGCAGATAAGGAATATAGGTACTGCTGCACACATAGATCACGGCAAAACCACTCTCAGCGATAATCTCATCGCTGGTGCAGGAATGATGTCGGAAGAGTTGGCAGGAAAACAATTGATGTTGGATTTCGATGAGCAAGAACAGGAAAGAGGTATAACCATCGATTCAGCGAACGTTTCCATGGTCCACGATTACGAAGATGAGGAGTATCTTATCAATCTTGTAGATACTCCAGGCCACGTGGACTTCGGAGGTGACGTTACTAGAGCTATGAGAGCTGTCGATGGGGTCATAATAGTCGTATGCGCTGTAGAAGGTGTGATGCCACAGACAGAAACCGTTATCAGACAAGCGATGAAAGAGAAAGTCAAACCGATCCTGTTCATAAATAAAGTAGATCGTTTGATAAAAGAATTGAATGTCAATCCTGAAGAGATGCAGCAGAGGTTTCACGAGATCATCAGGAATGTTGATGAATTGATAAAGAACAATGCTCCTGAAGAATTTAAAGATGATTGGAGGCTCAATGTAGAAGATGGAAATGTTGCCTTCGGTTCTGCCCTCCAGAATTGGGCGATTTCGGTACCTTTCATGGAGAAAAAAGGCATCAGCTTCAAAGAAATCTATGAGCATCTAGAGGGTGGAAAAGAGATGGAGCGTCAGCTTTTGAAGAAGGCTCCACTCCATGAAGCTTTATTGAATCAAGTCATCAGACACATGCCTGACCCGATCACGGCCCAAGAATACAGGATCCCTCATATTTGGAGAGGGGATCCAGAAAGCGAAGTAGGCCAGACAATGATCAACTGTTCTGAAGACGGTCCTACGGCTATGATGGTTACCAAGATACTGATGGACGAACACGCTGGAGAAATCTCCGTCGGAAGGCTGTTTGGAGGTAAAATAGAAGATGGTATGGAATTACATATAGACGATCAGCCGGGCACTAACAGAGTACAGCAGGTTTCACTGAGTGTCGGAGCTGACAGGATACCGGTCGATGAGATCAAAGCCGGGAATGTTGTTGCTATCGGCGGTCTTAGAGATGCTATAGCCGGTTCCACCGTTACCTCTGTAGGAGATGTAGTGCCTTTTGAAGAGATGAAACACTTCTCCGAACCGGTAGTGACTAAAGCCATCGAGGCGAAAAACACATCTGACCTGCCTAAACTTATCGAAGTTTTGAGGTCCGTGGCTAAAGCAGACCCATCTATTGATATCGAAATCGATCAGGAAACTGGAGAACATCTTATATCGGGCATGGGCGAACTACATCTTGAGATAACTGAACATAGGATCGAAGAGGAACACGGAGTTCCCATAACCTCCTCAGAACCGATCGTGGTTTATAGAGAAGCGATCGAAGTAAAAGGAGGAACATTCATGGGTATTTCACCCAACAGACACAACAGATTCTACTTCGATGTAGAGCCGCTCGAACCCGAAATAGTCAAGGCGATAGACGAGGGAGACATATCGGTTCACGGGAAGATCAAAAACAAGACCGAGCTTTCTAAAGATCTTAGAGAATTGGGCATGGATAAAGATGAAAGCAAGAACTTCGAAAACTTCTACGAAGACAATGTTTTACTGGATATGACCAAAGGTATACAGTATCTAAATGAAACTATGGAGCTCATCGAACAGGGTTTCGAGGAACTCTGCGAAGAAGGTCCACTAGCGAGGGAGCCTCTGAAAGGTGTAAAGGTCAAACTGGTGAACGCGAAACTACATGAAGACACGATACATCGTGGACCCGCACAAGTGATCCCCGCGGTCAAAAACGCCATCTCAGGTGCGATGTGTCAAGCTGGACGTATCCTCCTCGAGCCAAAACAGAGAGTCTTCATAGACGTCCCGTCCGACCTTATGGGTAACGTGAATGTCGAGATACAGCAGAGAAGAGGAGAAGTTATAGATATGAGTCAGGAAGGTAATGAATCTCATATCGAGGCAAAATGCCCGGTCTCAGAGATGTTCGGATTCTCCGGAGATATAAGAAGCGCTACAGGAGGAAAGGCTCTCTGGTCGACTGAACACGCAGGATTCGAGAAAGTTCCTGGAAAATTACAATCTGAGATAGTCAGGAAGATAAGAGAGAGAAAAGGGCTCAATCCAGAGCCATTCGGAGAGTCGCACTTCGAGGACTGAGAAACGGCAAAACATATTAATAAACCCCTTTTCTATTCATTTCCATGACAGTAAATGACCAGAGTCAAAGCGCAAGGAACATGTTGAGTCTTTTTTACGCTTTACTAGCGGGGACTGGATTGGCATTTTACATCTCTTGGTCCTTTCTCTATGGAACTTGGACCGACATCGGGGTTTACGCTGTTTCGGCCGTATTGATCGCTTTCGGTGTGGTCGGTTATCTCCTCTATTCTATCGAAGAGGAATAGGAAAAAATTAAGAAAAAATTTGGTTTTATCTACCTTCAGATTCAATGAGTTTTACTCAGATAAATCACAGTTTTAGTTTCCTCACCACAATTGATACATTCTCCCTCGAACTCCTCGCTCTCGAAAGGAGTACCAAGGATATCTCTGCCCGTGATATCTTCTATCTCTTGTCCGCAGCTATCTTCCTCACACCAGCCTCCGCGGTAGATCTTTTCTTTTTCAATCTGAGAAATATCTTCTATATCTTCAATATTCCTTTCTAGTTCCTCTCTCGCTCTTTCGTACAGATTTTCCTGCATACTTTCGAAAGTCGATTCTATTTCCTCTAAAAGGTCTTCTTTATCCACAGTCAGTTTTTCACCAGTGTCACGTCTAACAAGGGTGACTTTATCCCCATCAACTTCATCACTGCCTATGTCGACCCTGACCGGGATACCTTTTAGTTCTGCTTCATAAAATTTACTTCCGGGTCTCTCATCACTGTCATCTATATCTACTTCGAGACCTATCCTTTCAAGTTTCTCTTTTATGCCTTGGCAGTAGTTCATGATCTTCTCCTCATCTCCGTAGACTATCGGAATGATCCTGACCTGAATAGGTGCTATCTCGGGAGGGAATATCAGACCTTTATCGTCTCCGTGTATCGCAACTACTGCGCCAACTAGCCTCTCGGCCATACCATAAGTGGTTTGATATACATTCTTATGTTCGCCGTCTTCGTCTTCAAAGGTGATATCATAGGCCTCTGAAAAATTGGTCTTGTATTGATGGATGCCTGCCATTTGAAGGGTTCTGCCCGTGGGCATTAAAGAATCTGTCCCCACAGAGTATTCTGCACCAGGGAATTTATCCCAGTCTGCCCTGACAAGAGCGAGGTACGGCATACATAATTTTTTAGACAACTCTTCCATTATCTCAAGGTCTTCCTCTATCTGCCTTTCGGCTCCCTCTTCAGTAGCATGGCAAGTGTGTGCCTCGAAAAAATGAAATTCTCTCATCCTCATGAAAGCTTTGGTTTGTTTAGTTTCGTACCTGAATACGTTCACCATTTGATATATTTTAAGGGGTAGGTCCGCATGAGAACGGACCCAAAGGTCAAAAACAGGATACATGGCGGTCTCGCTCGTAGGTCTGAGAAGAAGAGGGATATCCAATTCATTCCGACCGGCTTTGGTGACCCAGTAAACCTCGTCCTCAAAACCAGCTATATGATCAGCTTCTTTCTCGAACTCTTTCTGGGGTACAAGTAGGGGAAATTTTACTTCCTGATGGCCCCTTTCGTTAACCAGCCTTCTAGTCTCCCTATCGATGTTCTGCATCAATTTCCATCCATATGGTGTCCAGATGTTCATGCCTTTAACGGGGTACCTCTTATCGCAGAGGTCAGCTTCTTCCACGATCTCGTTATACCAATCACTGAAATTTTCGTACTTTTTGCTGGTCTCTTCATCGCTTTGCTCATTTTCTTTTGCCATCTTATCACGTGCCTGTGGTTTCTACCCGTGTATCGATAAACTCTTTTTTAATATTTCTGTTGTTCTTAAGAATATTTTTTTCTGAGCTTCTTTATCTCTCTCTTCTCCTCTCGATTCAAATATCTATCTATCTTCGGATGATCATCAGCCTTCCACATCGGCCTATACTGGGTCATGATGTTGATCTTTGGATCCTCTAAATTTTGATCGATCCATTCTAGGAGGGGTTTGGTACAGCATTCCAGGTGACCCGGTAACACTAGATGCCTGATTATGAGATCACCGGTTTTTTCTGCTATCAGATGGTTTCGCCTAACGACAAAAGTATAGTCGTCTACGTTTGAAAGTTCCCTAGCGCATTCGTCATTCCCATACTTGAAATCCGTAAGATAAACATCCATCAATTGGCTGAGGATTTTCATGCTTCTTTCTGTCAAATATAGATTGCTGTTCCATATCTGCGGTACAGGCTTGCTCATTCGCTTTAAGACTTTGAGTATATACGGTAAATCAGGTGTAGGATCGCCTCCGACCCAATTGACATTCTTACCACCACCAGAATCTAGTTTTTCTGCTAATATATCAGCGGAGACATGTCTACCTTGATTCAGTTGACTTATCTCGTAGTTCTGACAGAAAACGCATCTAAAGTTACATCCTGCAAAGAAAACAGTGTGGGAAGGAACAAGTTCTTTTTCTTCCCCCATATGTAAAAATTCTGAAGATATCTTCGCTTCTGTGACCTCGCAGCTTCCTTTCTCCCCCTGTATTCTGTTCACTCCACATCTCCTCTCACATAGTTCGCAATCAAGAAGTAGTCGTTCTAAGAGTTCTTCTTTAAGTTCTAAGGAAGGGATCTCATCTTTTCTTTTGAATTCATCGATCTCCCCCCAGAGATCATCTATATCCAATCCCGAGTAATCTTTATCGGTGTCATTTCTTTTTGCCTGAAGATAGTAAGGTTCCTTTTTCTCTTCCAATATATCTCTGTATCTATCTAACATCATCTCTTAATCAGGGAAAGGAGATTATTTGATTTTTCCCCGATTTCGACCTGATATCTATGGCTCTCCCTCTTGATAGGGCCTCTATTTAAATAACCTGAAATAAAGATAGAGAAACTCGAAGAACCAGGCAAAAAATAGGAAGATAGATGATATAAAATCTAGACCAACACTCAAAATATATGATGTTTCAAAATTCACATAAACGAATGTTGAAAAGAAAATGAATATCTGAAACTGAAAGACTGTCCATATCTTATACTCACTCTCTATATTTTCCTTAGATATATTAAGGATGAATTGAGAAATTGCGAGGCCGGAGAGCACGAGTATGAATACCAGATAGCCGGATGGTAGGATAGAGAATATACTAGCTATAATGAGGAGTATCATTACACCAGTTTGAAAATACGGTAGTCTTGGAAAACGAAACAGATTATTCAATCTAAAGGGGAGGAACTCATCGAAAGAGGTCTTCAACATTTTATTTGAATCTAAAATAAGGACCGCACCTAATATAAGTAAACCTACACCACCAAAAACGAATATGTTAGGCCAAATTAGAACTGACTCGGTGCCGATTACCAGACAGCCGAGTCCCAGCAAGACTTGAGTTAAAGTTGACCTTTTCATCAACTCTAGAGAAAGTGAGTTTTTAAAATAATTTTTGGTTGATAAGTACCTTCAGAGGATCTGATCGTCAGGTCATCTTCCCCTGGGGTCTCTCTCAACGAGTTCTATCTCATCAAAATAATCCACCTTAGGTATTCTTTCTGCCTTCGAGCGTACGACTTCGATCTCACCAGAGTTTCCGTTCAATTTCTTCACTTCTATCTCGTCGTGTTTTATACCGTGTTTCTGGACCTCTTTACCGACTTTCCATCTGCTAGCTTTCTCGTCAACCTTGAACTTGAAGGTGACCATCCCATAAACGTCAGAATGATGATCATAATCTATTTTATGATCCACTTTTCCTTCTTCCTGGAGCTCAAGATGTTCAAGTTCGTCCTCTATGAAATCTTCTATCCTTCCAAGGAACTCCATCTCATCTCTTGTTACCAGTGTTACCGCCTTCCCCTCTTTTCCTAGTCTCCCTGTTCTCCCGATCCTATGAACATAATCTTTCTCGTATTTCGGAATATCATAATTGACCACATGGGTTATATTTTCCACGTCGATACCACGAGAAGCCACATCAGTAGAAACCAAGATGTCTATCTTACCCTCTTTGAACTTGTCCATCGTTCTAGTTCTAGCTGATTGGCTCATGTCCCCATGCATAGGATGGGATTTGTAACCGTGATTATTAAGCCTATCAGAGAGTATCTGAGTGTACTTTCTGGTATTGCAAAATATCAGATATTTCCCAGGTTCTGTATCCAAAAGCGAGGATAATACTGATAGTTTATTCTTCCTGCCCACAGAAACATAATATTGTTTGATACCCTTCGCGGATATCTCATCTTCACTCAATTTAAGTTCCTCCGGGTCTTTCATGTACTCATTCGCTAATTTCACTATCTCATCAGGCATCGTAGCGGAATACAACATTATTTGCTTCTCTTCCGAGGTTCTAGAGATGATCCACTCGATATCTTCTATGAAACCCATATCGAGCATCCTGTCAGCTTCATCAAGAACGAAAAAATCTATCTCATCTAGTACAAGTTCTCCCCTTCTCATCAGGTCCATCACACGACCAGGAGTTCCCGCTACAAACGAGGTACCGGGTAAGTGATTTATCTGATAATTTATACTCGATCCGCCGTAGATGGCTAAGGTCTCTATACCGTGGTGCTTTCCTATCTTTTCAGCCTCTCTTTCGACCTGTTGGGCCAGTTCTCTAGTGGGTGTGAGGATTATCGCCTCCACACCTCTATTTCCCTTTATCTTCTCGAAAATAGGGATCAGGAAAGAGTGTGTCTTTCCCGAACCGGTCCTAGCCTGCACTATTACATCGTTCCCTTCAATCGCTGGTTTGATAGAGCTCTTCTGAACATCGGTGGGACTATCAAAATCAATCTCATCTAACGCTGATAGTGTCTCTTCTTTCAAAGACATATCGTCGAATTGTTGTATGTCGTTATTCATTGTCTTATATTCTCCTAGTTGTTCAAAGGAAAACGGGGTTATTTATATAATTTGATATCTCAACGTCATTTGTAGAGGGCCTCAAATTTATATATAAAAGAAGCACATTACATCTAGAGGAGGATATGATGAAGGGCAAATTGGTAAAACCAAAAGTGAAAAGTGAAGGTGGTGGAGCAAAAGTAAAAAGACTATTCCCAACGTTAGAGTTAAAACACTATGACCCGTTCGTTCTCCTAGACGAATTTTTTGTGGACCCTGAAGCGGGATTTCCCAGACATCATCATGCGGGCTTTGAAGCTGTGACTTACATGATAGAAGGAGGTTTTAGACATGAAGACGATCTCGGTAATGACTTTTCCGTAGGTGAAGGAGGCGTGCAAAAATTCTCCGCAGGTAAAGGAATAGAACATTCCGAAATGCCAGTTGGAGATGAGTTGTGCCATGGTTTTCAACTTTGGATAAACCTTCCAGAGGAAATGAAAGATCCTGAACCAAGTTATCAGAAAGTTCAACCTGAAGATATCCCGGTTGCGCAGGAAGGAGGAAGCAAGATCAGAACCATCATAGGTAAAGATTCTCCAGTGGATCTGAACACGCCGGTCCTTTACCAGGATGTAATTTTGGAAGAAGCATGCTTTACGTCTGTTGAGATCGCGGATAATTACCGCGGTTTTCTCTATGTTTACACCGGGAATATATCGATTGACAATAAGGGAGAATCCGAAGAGAAAATCAGAGAAGGGCAAGCCTATTTTCCGTCAGAGGGTAAACGTTTTTCCATCAAATGTGAAGAAAGTTCAAAGTTTATAATCGTATCTGGAAAACCGATAGAGGAAGAAATAAAACTCCGCGGCTCAGTAGTGAAGTAAAATATAAGAAAAGGGGTTTTCCAGCAGGTTACTCCTCTTTCAAAAACGCCTCACCGTCTATGTGTATATCTCTCTGCGGATACGGTATCTCTATATCGGCTTCGTTGTATGCCTTAAAGATACCTTTCGTAAGGTTGAACCTCACCTGCCAATATTTATCTTTGTCAGTCCATCCTTTAAGCATAAGATTCACAGAGGAGTCTCCTAATTCAGTTACCGATACCTGCGGTTCCGGTTCATCTAAAACTTCTTCGTGATCTTTCAAGAAATCTAGGGCTATTTCTACAGCTTTATCCACATCACCATCATAACTTATCCCAACAGGGATGTCTACCCTTCTTTCCGACATCCTTGAGTAGTTAACTATCGGCTCGTCCCAGACCAGCTTGTTAGGGATCGTTATCCTAGTGTTATCAGGTTTCAGTAATTCTGTGGCCATGAGACCGACTTCTGTAACTATGCCCTCTTTACCTTGAACTTCCACTCTTTCGTCTTTGTCTAGTGGTCTGAGGGCTGCGATCCAAACACCGGAAAAAATATTATTCATAGTGTCCTGAAGACCGAAACCCAATACCAAACCTAGTACGGCGGAAAGGCCGAGGACTGCAGAACCGACATCTACTCCCATGAACGAGATGGCCAGAAGTATAATTACAATATAGAAGATGGCACTCATGAATTTTCCCAAAAATTGAATCACCAATGATGGGAGTTTGGTCTTCTTCAAGCTCTTTTTGAAATAGTAGACGACCAATTTTACCAGGAAAAACCCAACAACAAGTATGAGAGCCGCGACCAAAAGATCGAATACTCGAACGTTCAAATACGGTAAAGTATAACCGAGGTCCATCTCATCACCTATACCTAAGATTCGATATGTCATATTATTATATATGTCTTTTGAAGAAGTATGAATATCTCTCTGAAATAAGGGATCACTCATCTAATACTTTTTCATCGACCGTTCTGCTTTCCTCCTCTATCTTCCTCTTAAGTCTGTCTATCTCCATCTGCTGTTCCAACAAGATCGAAAAGAAAACGGATTCCAAAGGATCTGGATTTGCCTGGTACTGAGATGCGGAAGCGTGCTGTTTAGCTTCTTTGAAAAGTTTATCGAACATCTTCTTCTCATCAGATCGGAGAGCTTCTCTAAATTTATTCCATTCAGATTCTATCCTGTTCAATTCTTTTCTGAATGTGGGAACGCTTTTTCCCATGGTACCACGTTCGAGGATATATGGTTCGACTATTTAAAATAGACAAGCAGAGGGAAGTGAAAGTGCATTAGACCAGGATATCTTCGTCTTCTATATGTACATATAAAATCGCAATCCAAAAGTTTAAAGTCATGCAGTTCCTTTCTGCTTTCCCGTGTAACGATGACCAAATTCATATTCGTCACGGGCGGAGTTATGTCAGGTTTAGGGAAAGGCGTTGTGACCTCTTCTCTGGGAAAATTGCTGAAAGCTAAAGGGTTCTCGGTGACAGTGATTAAGATAGATCCATATCTGAATTGTGACGCGGGAACGATGAATCCGTTCGAGCACGGTGAGGTCTTTGTGCTCGATGATGGGACAGAAGTCGATCTAGACCTGGGAAATTACGAACGTTTTTTAGATGTTGACTTATGCGGCAAGGACAATATCACCACGGGTAAAGTTTACAGGAGCGTCATAGAGAAGGAAAGAGCCGGCGAGTATCTGGGTAAAACTGTACAGATAATCCCCCATATAACCGATGAGATAAACAGAAGGATAAAAGAAGTCGCGGAAGACACAGGTGTGGACATAGTCCTCATAGAGCTGGGAGGGACTGTAGGCGACATAGAAAGCATGCCTTTCCTAGAAGCGGTCAGGCAACTTCATATGGATGTTGAGGAAGACGGCGACAATGCTCTCTTCATACACACTACTTTGGTACCTGTTTTAGATGTCGTCGGAGAGCAGAAGACGAAACCCACCCAGCACTCGGTCAAAGCTCTTAGAGAGATAGGTATAGAACCAGATATAATAGTGGGTCGTTCTGAAGAAAGACTAGAAGAATCAACGAAGAAAAAGATCTCTCTATTCTGCGACGTACCCAAGGAAGCGGTCATCTCTTCTCCAAATGCAAACAATATCTACCGCGTACCTCTGATACTGGATGAGGAAGGATTAACGGACTGTGTTGCCGATCGTTTGAGATTGGATATTGACTCTGAAAAAACCGATGACGAGAAAGAATCACAGCTGAAGATAGATAAATGGAAAAAATTCTTAGAGAACTTCGAAAATCCGACTTCAGATATCGATATAGCCCTCGTTGGTAAATACACTGACCTAGAGGACGCCTACGTGAGTCACGAACAGGCATTGAACCACTGTAGGGCCGAAACTAGAACCAGGATAAATATAGACTATGTAGAGTCGGAGGAACTCGAGGATGAAAATATCGTTAGAGAGCTTTTAGGTAACGTGGACGGTATTTTGATCCCTGGAGGTTTCGGTGATAGAGGGATCGAAGGAAAGATAAACGCTATAAATTACGCTAGAACCAATGAAGTACCCATTCTTGCGATATGTTTGGGTTTTCAGCTTTCTGTTGTGGAATTCGCTCGAAATGTCTTGGGTTATGAAGATGCGCACAGTTCCGAATTTGACGAAAAAACATCACATCCTGTGATCGATCTACTTCCGATGCAGAGAGGTATAGACAAGATGGGCGGGACTATGAGGTTGGGCGGTGAGAAGATAATGATAGAAGAAGGTACTTTGGCTCACGACATATACCAGAAAACTGAAATAACTGAAAGGCACCGTCACAGATATGAGGTCAATCTCGACTATAAGGAAGAGATAGAGTCAGGGGGTATGCACTTCAGCGCGTACACACCGAACGGCAAGAGGATGGAGATACTCGAGATCGAAGATCATCCCTTCTTCATCGGCACGCAATTCCATCCCGAATTCCTCTCTAGACCCATGAAGCCGGCTCCAGTATTCCTAAGGTTCGTAAAGAGTATGCTCGAGGAAAAGGAGAATCGATAGAAATGAAGATAGACGTGGTTGATAACGGTGGACAATGGACTCATAGAGAATGGAAAACTTTGAAAGAATTGGGTGTTGAAACAGATATAATCCCTAACGATACTCCTTTAGTGGAAGTGGATGTAGATGGTCTAGTGCTTTCAGGAGGCGCGCCAAGGATAAGCGATGAGGACATGGGATTGGGTAGAACTTCAGACTATTTAGATCAGAGTGACTTCCCTATACTCGGCATCTGTGTTGGAGCGCAGTTCATGGCTAGGCACTTTGGAGGGAAAACTGGGAGTGCTGATGTTCCCGAATATGGAAAGGCTGAATTGAAGGTAGTGGAAAAGGATGACTTATTCGTTGATGTGCCCGAAAGATTCACAGTATGGGAATCGCACAATGACGAGATCAAAGAACTCAGTGAAGATCTAAAAATTTTAGCTTCCTCTGATAGCTGCCCGATACAGGCCTTCAAGCATATAAACAAAGAATTTTACGGTCTTCAGTTTCACCCTGAAGTAGATCATACTGAACACGGTTATAAGATATTTGAGAATTTCATAGAGGTATGTCGTAGATGAGGTTTTCTCAACGTCAGACGATACATTTAAAAACCCTCCATTTCATGGAACATCAATCTGAATAACGGTCAAAGTTGATGGATATGTGCGGGATAGTCGGTGTGTTAGGTCCAGGTAAGGCTTCCTCTGAACTTTACAATGGTCTCTTCGCTATACAGCATAGGGGTCAAGACGGAGCTGGCATGTATGTCGCTGATGATGGAGAGACAAAATTGAAAAAGGACGGAGGGATGGTCGATGAAGTCTTCGATAAGCAGACATTGAATGATCTAAAAGGAAGTTGGGGAATAGGTCATGTCAGGTATCCTACGATAGGTTCCGACGTGGAACGAGACGCTCAGCCATTTAAAGTAGATGAACCGATAGAGATGGGGATGGTCCATAATGGAAATATCGTTAACTACAGAGAAATAAAGAAAAAGTACGACCTAGAACTTGAGTCTAATTGTGATCTGGAACTCATTTTACATGTTTTTGCGGAGGAATTGAAGAAAGAGAAAAATATCGACGTCGACGCACTTTTTTCTGCATCCGAAAGGACCATGGAGAACCTCAACGGCAGTTATTCAGTCATAACTTTGATCCCCGATATAGGATTGTTCGTTTTCAGAGACCCGAGAGGTATAAGGCCTTTCGTTTTCGGGAAGAAGGTAAATTTAGATGGTACCAGTTTTGCTCTTGCATCTGAGAACACTGTCCTCGACATACTTGGTTATAAAGTTTTGAGAGACGTGATGCCGGGCGAAGCGATGGTGATTGAAGGCGACAAGTCCTACCAATCCAGGCAGATTAAGAACGTCATGCCCAAACACTGCATGTTCGAGTGGGTCTATTTCGCCCGAACAGACTCCACGATCGAGCGGATAAATGTCTACGAATCGCGTTTCAGACTCGGGCGTGAACTCGCTAAAGAGTGGAAGAAAAACGAGCATAAGCTAGATGTTGTGATCCCTGTGCCAGATACCGCCCGTACGTACGCTTTAGCACTGGCGGAGGAACTGGATATACCATATAGAGAAGGATTGATGAGGAACAGATACGTCGGAAGGACATTTATAATGCCGGATGAGACCTCCAGAGAGACCGCAGTAAAAACCAAGTTGAACCCTATAATAGAGGAAGTCAAAGGGAAAAAAATCGGGTTGGTTGACGACAGTATCGTAAGAGGTACCACTTCGAAAAAGCTCACTGATCTGATGAAGGACTCTGGTGCTGAAGAAGTTCACTTCTTGGTAGGTTGTCCTCCTATAATTTCCCCCTGTTATTACGGCATCGATATCCCTACAAAAGAGGAATTGAAAGCTTCTTCCGTTACAGTTGAAGAGATAAGAAAAGACATAGGGGCAGACTCACTCACTTATCAGAGTATCGAGGGTCTTGTAAAAGGGATAGCAAAGGATAAAGATGAATTATGCCTCGCCTGTTTGAATGAGGATTATCCTACGAAGGTAAGAGAAGATATCAGAGAATATTTTGGAAAGATGAGAAAAGAATCTAGGAAGGAAGTTGAGGAGGAACAGAGCAAACTTTCAACGTGATCATTTTCTGATCATTTTCTCTTGATGGTCTGATTCCTTTTTGGCCCTATTGAGATATATTTTATCGGTACATCTAGAGAATCTTCAATGTATTCAAGATACTCGATGGCATTTTCTGGTAGAGCGCTATAACCCTTTTCAGCGATCTCATCCCAGTCCTGTTCTTCCCAACCTTCAAAGGTCTCGTAGATGGGTTCATATTCATACAAACTCTCTATATCTGCCGGGAACTCATCTATTTTCTCGCCCTCGTATTTGTATCCCGTACATATCTTGACCTCGTCTAGTCCAGCTAACACGTCTAGGTTTGTAACAGCGATCTCTGTAAGGGAATTCACTCGTTTAGAATATCTTAACATAACTAGGTCCAACCATCCGACCCTGCGAGGTCTTCCGGTGGTGGTTCCGTACTCGTTGCCCTTTTCCCTGATATAATCACCAATATCTCCTTTGAGCTCAGCCGGGAACGGGCCGGTTCCTACCCGGGAAGTATAAGCCTTGACTATACCTATGATAGTATGAAGATTTTTAGGCCCTATACCGCTTCCTATGGAAGCCCCACCGGCGATAGTGTGTGAAGAGGTTGTATAAGGATAAACGCCGTGATCTATATCTAGGTGGGTGCCTTGGGCGCCCTCGAATAATATCTTATCATCTTTGTTTATAGATTTATCGAGTAGAACAGATACGTCTTCTACATAATCTTCGAGTTCATCAGCATATTCTAGATATTCCTGATAGATTTCATCAACATCCCAAGATCGGTCGTCACCTAGGGCCTTGAATATCTTATTCTTCATCGGGATTATGGTCTCTAATTTATCCTTAAGTGACTTTGGATTGTACAGATCGACAACTCTGATACCGAATCGGGCAACTTTATCAGAATAACACGGCCCTATACCTTTCTTAGTTGTACCGGCCTTCAGATTACCTTTTATCTTCTCTTCCAATCCATCCATAGCTCTATGATAGGGCATTATCAATGAAGCTCTATCCGAGATTACGAGGTTTGAGGTATCGATCCCTCTATTCTTTAGTTCCTCTATTTCATTCAACAATACTTTGGGATCTACCACTACACCGTTTCCGATCACAGCTTTTTTATCTTCCCTTAGGATCCCAGAAGGAAGAAGGTGAAGTTTGAATTCTTCATCTTCTAATTTTATAGTATGACCAGCGTTGTTTCCCCCCTGAAATCGGACTATAATATCGGACCTTTCAGCGTAATAATCCGTTATTTTACCCTTTCCTTCATCGCCCCATTGAGTACCGACTATCACGGTTGCATTCATAGTTTCCGCTATTTTTAGGAAGATTCATTATTTAAGATTATCCGTTGATAGTATCCATAACATTTATTATCCCTCCGTATTTTCTACCACTGATTCTATATGAAGAAATGGACGTCGATACTTGTCATAGTCATAATCGTGATCGGTCTATCTACAGGAGGAATATTGACCGCAAGAGAGATGTACTTCAAGCAAGAAGCTGAAGAAGTCGTTACCGCGGAGACGGGCGATCAAGTAGAGATGAACTACGTAGGTAAATTAAGGGATCCAGAAATATATGATGCCCCTCGGATATTCGATACATCTTACGAAGATATCCCAAATGTCAAATCCCCTAAATACACTTACACATATGATCATGAAAGAGAGAGGGGAGAACCTTTCCAGTTCACATTGGGAGAAGGTGTTATCGAGGGATGGAACGAAAACATAAAGGGTATGAGAGAAGGACAATCAAAGCGCTTCTCCGTCTCTCCCAAGAAAGGTTACGGCGAAAGCAGTGAAGATTTGATATACCAGATCCCTAAGACTGAAACAGTTCCAGTTTATGAAGAAATGGGGTCTGAGGAATTTTCGCAGAAACACGGTAGTCCATCCAAAAATATGAAGGTAGAAGATGAATTTTGGGGTTGGGATAAGATCGTGATCTCTGTCGGAGATGATACAGTAAAATTGAGACATGATCCCGAGATAGGCCAAAATTATCACTCGTACAGCGAAGAGGGATTGATCTCACAAGTCAAATCTATCGATTCCAATGCCGACGGAGGAAACGGTGAAATCAAGGTGGAGAACACCGTTAGGAAGTCTACAAGGGTTAGAAGTGAACACCTCTCTCTTAATGAGAAAAAATTTGCAGGCGTACCACAGCAGAAAGCAAATCTTGGACAATCCCAAGATGGACAAGGAATAGTCTCTTCTGAAAACGGTAATATAACTGTTGATTTCAACGACGAAGTGGTTGGAAAGACCCTTTACTTTGAAGTAGAAGTCGTGAGCATAGAAAAGGAATAATCGAAATCAGTCAAGCAAAAACTCTTACGAGTTCGTTAAATTTCCTTGGTCCAGCAATCACCAAGAAGCAAAATACCTATGAATATACTGGTGTTGAATCTCATTAATGAATCGATGAAGGATTTCCACCAAACCGCAAGTTTCACTCGTAAACTCATTCAACTTGCGAGGGTAGCCAAGCTAGGCCAACGGCGCAAGGTTCAGGGCCTTGTCCCGCAGGGGTCCAAGGGTTCGAATCCCTTCCCTCGCATTATCATATTTTATTTTAAAATTCATAAAAGAGGGAAGGTTGTATACAAAT
>JBKHFH010000027.1:0-24722 GCA_046540335.1 Thermoplasmata archaeon
GGCAAAAGTTATTTTTACTATCAGTATAAATCATTTGAACCATGGAAACTTACAGCGGTCCGTTCCTGGCTGATGACGGTTTCGTACAGGCGAGAATAGAAGTCGAAGAGAGCGAGATCAAAACCTTTGAAGAAGGAGCTGAAGGAGGTAAGGACGCCATTATTATCCCGTCTTTGTACGACTCTCATACCCATATAGCAGATTCTGTCGTGAAAGAACCTCCGACCGGTACCATAGAGGAGATCGTAGGTCCCGGCGGTCTGAAACACAGGAAACTCTCGCAGGCTACAGAAGAGGAATTGATCAATGCGATGAGTCGATATATAAGAGAGATGAGTTCATTCGGTGTGAGTCATTTTATAGACTTCAGAGAGGGCGGCATCAAAGGTATCGACCTTCTTCGTAAGGCAGTAGAATATGCAGATGAAGATATCTCATCCGGCATCATGGGTCGACCTGCAGAGAGAAAATATGATGAAAAGGAGATAGAGGATATATTATCCCTGTCTGACGGCATGGGTTTGAGTGCTTACAGGGACTGGGACGAGTCAGAACTTTTTAAAGTAGTTGATAAAATCAGGTCTCAAGGTAAACCTTTGGCCATGCACTGTTCCGAAGATGTCAAGGAACCCGTAGACAAGGTTTTAGATCTGGATGTTCATCACCTGGTTCACATGATCGAAGCCGATAGATATGATCTGGAAAAGTGTGCAGAGGAAGACGTGCCTGTAGTTATATGTCCAAGATCGAACATGTTCTTCGGGAAGATGCCGGATATACCGAAGATGGTTGACAGCGGAGTGACCCTTTTACTTGGAACTGACAACGCTATGATCACGAATTCCAACATTTTCAGAGAGATGGAGACCGCTTACAGGGCAGCTAGAATGAAAGGAGGTGTTTCACCGATAGAGATATTGATGATGTGTACATGGAATCCAAGGGAAACTTTAAAACTAGATACCTTCAATGATGAGGTAAGAAGATACTTGATATTGGAAAAGAGAGAAGGAGATCCGGCTTTCAATATAGTGGTCAATTCCTCTCCAAAAGATATAATCGAGATGGTGTGGTGTAAAGATGGAAGAATACAATAGGATAATAATACCTACCGACGGTTCAGAGGAGAATAAAAAGGTGGTCGATGAGGGCCTCTCTTTGGCTAGGATGCTCGGCTCGAAAGTGAAAGTGCTTTTTGTAGTCGATACTGGCAGTCTTTCCGGTCTGCCGCCGGATGATATGATAACGACATTAGAGGGGCAGATAGAGACCAAAGCCAACGAGATACTCGACGATATAGAGGCAAGAGCCCAGAATTGGGGGATACCATTTCAGCGGAGCATACAGAAAGGCGCTCCATCGGAAATAATCGTTTCAGAAGCTCGAGAAGACGAGTTGATCGTGATGGGACACCACAACCGTTCGGGACTCTCTCGCCTTTTGACAGGCAGCACAGCACAAAAAGTTATTAGGAAGGCCGATTGTCCTGTTATGGTAATAAGATTGGAGGCCGATTAAGTATGACAGAAAAGAAAAAAGTCAAGGATCTCATGACGAAAGATCCGATAACCGCTGAACTACCGGGCAACAGGATCGATGTTATCAACAAGATGATAGAACATCAACTGACCGGCATGCCCGTGGTAAAGCAAGGTGAGTTAAAAGGATTGGTAACGAGAATAGACTTTTTCAAAAATCCAGATGAAGATCAACTGGCCCTTATTTACAGAAAGGATCAACCGATTATATCTCAGGATGTCAGCGTTACCGAAGCCGCTAAAATATTTACTGAGAATGAAACGCATTATATACCAGTCAGCGACGGAAGCGGGGGATGTGTTGGCATCCTAACCACTGCAGACATGCTCCCATATATAATTGATCAGGGATTGAAGACCCCTGTCGGTGAAGTGCTCGGGCGTACTTGTGTGCCTCTTTACGAAAAGACGCCTATAAAGGTAGCTCTACAGACCATGTCCCTTACGGGCATATATGCCTTCCCAGTTGTAGATGAAGAAACCGTATTGACGGGTATAATAACCGATCGTGATCTTTTCGACATTAGCGAGATAGATGGACAGATCAAAAAGTCGGACCTAGGTTTAGAAGAGGACGAGGACAGTTGGTCCTGGCAGGGAGTGAAAAACGTGATGAAGCTATACTATGAAGAATCCATGATCGATCTTCCGAACCTATGTGTGGAGGACACCATGGTCGAAGAGCCTCTAACCGTTTATCACCAGACTTCTGTTTCTGACGCAGCGGAGATGATGAACGAGAACGATTTCGGTCAGCTTCCTGTTGTTGACGAGATGGACAATCTAGAAGCTATGCTCTATGAACTCGATCTTATAGAAACACTGATATGAGGTAGATTCTATGGTTGGAAAGGAAGACCTTTTGTCTATGTGCAAGAGAAGAGGCTACCTGTGGAGATCGGCGGATATCTACGGTGGTGAGGCAGGTTTTTACGATTACGGTCATCTAGGCACCAAACTGTTGGAAAGCTGGAAAGATGAATGGAAAGATTTCTTCCTCGGTCTAGATGAGAATTATCATATGATCCGCACCAACAATATAATGCCTCACAGCGTGATGGAAGCTTCAGGTCATGTCGACCATTTTTCCGACATAATGATCGGATGTGAGAGATGTGACTCCTATTTCAGAGGTGACCGGCTCATTGAGGATGAAACCGGAGAGAACGCGGAATGGATGGGAAAGGAAGAGATGAAATCAAAGATTGAGGAGTTGAACCTCTCCTGCCCTGATTGTGGTGGTAGTTTTTCAGAACCTGAAGACTTCAACATGATGTTCAGCGTTTCTCTGGGCCCCACCGGAAAGAAGACCGGGTTTTTGAGACCCGAAACCGCACAAGGAACGTACATCAACTTTCGCAGAGAATATAGAGCTTTAAGGAAGAAGATGCCGTTGGGGCTGGCATCTATAGGATCCGCTTTCAGAAATGAGATATCACCAAGGCAGATAGTTTTCAGGAAAAGAGAATTCCTTCAGGCCGAACTGCAGATCTTTTTCGTACCGGGAATACACGATAAAAAGTTTGAAGAGAAATTTGCCGAGATAGAGGAAATGAAGGTCAGTATAAAGAGGACAGAATGGGATGAAAGCAGAAACGTTCACCTGAAAGATGTCGAGGATTTACCACGTTTCTATCTTTATCATCTAGGGAAGATGTACGAGTTCTATACTGATGTTATGGAACTTTCTCCGGATGAGATCAGGTTCAGAGAACTTTCCGAGGGTGAGAAAGCATTTTACAACAAGATACATTTCGACCTCGAAGTTGATTTCGATACTCTGAACGGATGGAAGGAAATTTCAGGTCTTCATTATCGTTCCGACTATGACCTCAAACAGCATCAGGAGAACTCGAACCAGGATCTTTCAGTATCTACGGAGGAAGGAAAAAGGATCCCTCACGTTATAGAGTTGAGCTTCGGTATAGACAGGAATCTATGGGCTCTATTGGATAGAGGATTCCGACAAGACGACCGTGATTGGATGTATCTCCCTAAAAAGCTCACTCCAAGACAGGTCGCGGTGTTTCCGCTTGTGAGGAAAGATGGCCTCCCCGAAAAGTCTAGAGAGATATTCGAAGATCTCAGATCTGATTTCAGAGTTACATGGGAAAAGAGCGGCTCTATAGGTAAGAGATACGCCAGGAATGACGAAGTGGGTACGGCCTACTGTATAACAGTCGATTATGATACTATGGAAGACGACTCCGTAACGATAAGGGATATCAACACCAAAGAACAGATAAGAGTCGATATCGCTAGATTAAAGGATGTTTTGAGCGGACTGATCGAAGGTAGAAAAAAATTTGAGAATTATTTGGAAAAAGATGATTAGGAAGATTCTTCTTCCTTGATAGATTCTAATTCACTTATCACGTTCCATATGAGAGTTCTCCCATGCAGCGGTATGTTTGGATCATCCGCTAAATCTTGGAGTTTGAATATAGAGGAAGCGATCCTCACGTCCAGTTCATCATTCGATTCCAGTAGTAGTTCTTTGCATTCTTCAGCGCCCTCTCTTATATTTCTAGGGATAGAACTGTCTTCTTTTATTTCGTCCATCAATTCACACACATTTTCCAATTTTTCATCCACATCAGTCATCGTATCCACCTCTAATTTTTTTAGTTTACCATCTAAGTTCCATTATACTTTTGAAGTCAACTAGGAGATAAAGTTGAGCCTAGCTTACGCTTGTATCAATAACGGGAGCTATGTAATAAATAAATCTTTTGTCCAAATGAAATTTGCTCTCCATCGAGCAATAAAATAAGTAAGATTAAAAACCTTCGGTGGAGAAGAGAGAAAAGAGGGGGTTGGATGCCCCCTAGGCGAACCCCGTTCACTCTCTAGTTTATAATATCGGAGGATAGTCCGCGATACCCCTATCCCGGAACTTCCAACGTCATCTATTCATCATAATGCGTATCGCAGCCGAATTTGTGATAGACTTCTTTCCAACTATAGTGAGCGTCTTTTTCTTTCATGCTCATCATTTCAAAAAAAGATCTAAACATATATAAAGGTGAGAAAGAGAGGGGTGAGTGAAAGTGGTTTTTTCTATCTCTGTTCTTCGTCCATCTGAAGTGCGTTTTTGAACCAGACTTCTCGCTGGTTGAATGGGATCTGGATATTGTTCTCTTCCAATTCTTGTTTTATCTTCCACAAGAGTTCCATCCTCAGAGGGAACCATTCCATAGATGGTGCCCATACTCTGACTTTTAACTCCACTGCGCTACTTCCCAAACTCTCGACGAAAACCTGAGGTTCAGGTTCTTTCAATGCCATCGGTTGTTCTTCTATCAATTCTTTTATTATCTCCATGGCCTTATCAGCGTCGTCTTTGTACCTTATACCGACATCGTATTCGAACCTTCTAGCTACATTCTCTAAATAATTAGTGATATTGCCGGTGAACACTTTTTCATTCGGGACCCTGACGTAAACCCCGTCGAAAGTCCGTAGCGTGGTGGATATGATCTTTATGTCCTCCACAACACCAAGAGTACTGCTCTCGCCACCCAATTTTACTACATCGTCGACTCTAAAGGGCCTTTCAAATGTTAGAAACACGCCGGATATCAGATTGGTAACTATGCTCTGACTGGCGAAACCTACTATGATTCCAAGTATACCCCCGGCGACCAGAAATCCTGAGATACTCAATTCCAGGATTGGTAGAACGATAAGAAAAGCTATGATTAAAGAAGTGAAGTGGACTACTTTCGAGAGAGTATTAAGCCTATCTTTTGACACTTTGTCCTTTAATGAATGTTTCATTCTCAAAGATAGGGCTTTACCCAGTATGACCGCTATCGACAATATGATCACACTGATCAACAGGTCCGAAACGGTGACCGTGCCATAGACAACTCTTTCGAGCATCAGATACCGCTCTCCATGACGAATTTAGTTCCGCTTTTGATGGCAGGGAGACTTTTCCTTTTGTAGACTTCCCTCGCCTTGGTCATCCCTTCCTCTATTGGTTTATTGGAGAATCCGGTCTCACATAGGTCTTCATCTTTTATGAACATCGCTCCCTTCATACCTACTTTGTTTTCATCATAAAATAATTTCATCCCGTAAGCGTCGAACACGACCTTTGAAACTTCCACCCATTCATTAGTTCTATTGATAAGAGTAAGAGAGATGATCCCTTCGATCAGAGGATCTATATCTTCTGGAATGTTGGTTCTCTGATCAGTTGACCAGTACTTGCAGATGGTACCCGTTTTAACGTCCCCGTATAAAGTGTATTTTTGTTTAGCCAGACTGAAGATGTCTAAAGGTTTGTCTGCAGACTGGTTTTCGAGATACACAGCTATCTCGACCGGGAAAGTTGTGAATATCTGTTTTTCTTTTCCTGAATCTATCACGATAGGATTTTCAAATTCTAACAAAAGAGAGGAAGTAATGTCTTTTGGTAGATTCAGCGGTTCTACGGGGTGGATGGTCATCTTTTGCTCTTCTGCGACCAGAGATTTTTCAACGATCTCATCGTCGAGTTCTCTTGTATAATTTATCAGACTGTCTTCCTCTTCTGATTCGAGGGTCAACTTATCTTCACTGAATTGGAAAGGGACTGTGTGAGTTCCGTATATTTGGGTCATGTTGTGTAAATATGAAATACCACCATTTATATTTTAAATTTGGGCGCAAAAACCCGTCTAAGTGATATGATGTACGTAGGGCTGGATCTTTCGGGAAGGGAAGAGAATGGCACTGGAGTCTGTATATTGGATAGTACTTTAGAGTTTTATACAGTTTTTGAGGACACTGAGATAATAGAGTTAGCACTGAACTCTGAGATCGTAGCTGTCGACGCTCCTTTGACCGACACTGATAAGGCTTTCAGGCCAGCGGAAAGGGAGATGATGGAGGACTTTGGACCGATGCTGCCCTTGAACACGCCCGGGATGAAACTTCTGTCAAAAAGGGGAAGAAGGATCAAAGAAGAACTAGCTGAAGAATGTGAAGTTATAGAGACATATCCTAGAGCTGTAGAAAAAATTTTAGATACAAAGAAGACAAGAGAGCACTTCGAGAATGAGGATGAATTCGATGCTTACCTTTGTGCGCTGACCGCCAAAAAGTACTCAGAAGGAGAATATCGGCGGTACGGCGAGGAGCCCGAAAGTATAATCCTGCCGTTGAGATAGAACTTCTAAGAGATATTAAATAGTTCTTTTTATATCGCAGATATAAGGGATCGATCTTCATGGAATATAATAATTTTAAAGATTTGGATATCTCAGAAATCGGGATGGGCTGTTACGCCTTGAGTGGTTCTTATGGATCAGTTGACATCGAAAATTACGGGTCGGTATTGAATAAAGCTAACAAGCTTGGAGTCAATCTTTTCGATACTGCTGCAACCTATGGTGAGGAAGCGGAAAAGATTTTGGGAGAAGTAATCGAACCGATGAGGGAGGATGTTGTAGTTTCTACAAAGATCGGTGTGGATGATGAGGGAAAGCCTTCTCTTAGTTTTAACGAGGTGAAGGAGCAGTGTGAGAACAGTTTGAACAGGTTGAGAACAGAATATATTGATATCTATCTAGTACATTTCGATGATCCGAACCCACCTGTAGAAGAAACGGTAGATGCGCTTGAAGATTTGAAGAGAGAAGACAAGATAAAACATTACGGTGTCAGTCACCTTCCAGCTGAAAGAGTGAAGGAGTACCTAGAGAAAGGCAACGTATCGTTCTGCCTGATGGAATTGAGTCCTGTAGCGAGGAAAGCACGGGAGGAACTCTTACCTCTCTGTAAAGAGCATGGTGCTAAGGCGATAGCCTTCAGCGTGACGGGCAGAGGTATATTGTCTGGAGAGATAGATGAGAATACAAAATTTGAAGAGGGAGATATAAGGGAGATGGATCCTTTATTCAAGAAAGAGAGGTTTAAATCCGCCCTGAGGATAACTCGAGAGTTCAAGGATATCGGGGAGAAATATGATAAGACTCCTATTCAAGTAGCCATAAACTGGACGCTCTCTCAAGAAGGTGTGATAAGTGCTTTGACGGGTCCTTCTTCACTAGAGCACCTGAAGGAAAATGTCGATGGATCTGGATGGGAACTCGAAAATGCAGATCTAGAAAAAATTGAATCTATCATCAAAAGAGAAGACGAGATTTTGGAAGAGAGGGAACCGCAGATACTCAAAAAAATACTGGAGAAACCCCTTCACAAAGATACTTCTAGAGCTTATAGCGACTTGATCTATGTTATGGAAGTAGCGATAGAGAGAAATATGACTGAAGAAAAGGATATATTGCCGATCTATCGAAAACTGTTAACTGAGCGCAAAGAGGGACTTACACCCGATAAACTTGAAAAAATTCAGGATGAGTTGAGAGGGGTAATCTTCTGATGATCTCCTTAAGTTTCATTCTTCGACTAGCTCTTGGTCGATCTCCATCGCGGGTATTAAAACTTCGAGTTCCGATTCCTCGATATTCTCTACTCCCTTGAATTTTTCCTCATGAAAGCACTGTACGTGGAAGAGACGGTCACCGAAAGTTCTAGGCCAGTAATCCGATTCAGGGAACCATTCCTGCAGTAGATACTCTTCCCAACCTTGGATCTCTTCTCCTTCCAGTGTGAAGGACAGGTATTTACCCTCCGGTAGGACCTTGGCGACGAACTGCAGAGGTATGTTCTCCAGATTTTTCGTTTTCAAACCCACAAATATATCCATCCTACCGCTCTGATCGAGTTCTTCTTCATTCCAAACTTGAATTTCATAGGATATATCTGGATCTACAACTTTCTCCTCTATAGCGTCCCATCTATTCATGCAGAATTCGGATAATCTTCTCCACATGTCTTCGACTCTTTCTTCAAAGGCGACATCATTCTCCGTTATAGAACCGTGATAGTTGAGACCCACCAGTTTCATCTCTTTCTTTTCAACTATTTCGTGCTCCATATCACTTCCAATGATTATCTGATTCGATATAATAGTTTGGGTTGGTCCTTCGCGGTTCGATTTTCTCTACCAAAAAATTTTTTAGTCGAACAATATCTTCTGTGCCTAAGATTCAGTCAGGTGTTTAAACATGGAACTCGAAGATGTTTCTGATATTTGCGAGTCGCTTATAGACGAAGTGAGCAAGGCGATCGTTGGAAAGAGGTCCGTTCTCGAGAAGACCTTGCTCGGCATATTGGCTAACGGTAATATTCTTTTTGAAGATTATCCGGGATTAGCCAAAACACTTCTTTCCAACTGTTTTGCCCGCACTTTAGGATGTGACTTCAAAAGGATCCAGTTCACCCCGGATTTATTACCTGCGGATATCACCGGTTCTTTCATATATGATAAGAACACCGGCGATTTCCAGATGAGGAAAGGTCCGATATTTACTAATATTCTTCTAGCGGACGAAGTGAATAGGGCCCCGCCCAAAACTCAGGCCGCCCTTTTGGAAGCTATGCAGGAGAAACAGACGACTATCGAAGGTGAAACACACACTCTCGATGATCCCTTCATCGTAATAGCAACCCAGAACCCTATAGAATATGAAGGTACGTATCCTCTCCCTGAAGCTCAGGTCGATCGTTTCCTGCTTCGGTTAGATGTCGGGTATCCTTCCGCTTCGGACGAAGTAGAGATATTGAAGCGGAGGAAGGATAGGAAAACCGATGACGTAGAGATCGATAGGATAACCGATCCCGAAACCCTGATCGAGATGCAGGAGAAGATCGAAGACGTCCATCTAGACGATGACATCAAAAAGTACATAGTCAACATAGTACAAAGGACCAGGAAAAACAAAGATGTCGAAGTCGGTTCCAGTCCCAGAGGCAGCCTAGCGTTGATGAAACTTTCCATGGCCAATGCGGCGATGAAAGGAAGAGATTATGTTGTTCCAGATGATGTAAAATTCATAGCAAAAGAGGCCCTCTCTCACAGACTTGTCTTGAAGCCCGGTCCTGCGATAAAAGGCGTGGAAGAGGAAGAGATAATCGAACAAACACTGAAGGACGTCCCTGTTCCAAAAGTCGATTGAGGATCATAAATGACCTGATCCTCCCTAATTATTTTCTTCTATTCTTTTGAGGAATATATCAAACCTCGCTCCTCCCAATTGAGAATCTCTGACTTTGATGTCCCCTTCATAGATTTCCAATAACATCTTGACCAAAAACATCCCTAGGCCGGTTCCTCTTTCCTCATCCGTTGTGTAACCTTTTTCGAATATCACGTCTTTCTTATCATCAGGGATACCTTTACCGTCATCTTCTATGGAGCATACGACCTTCTTATCCAGGACCTCTCCTGAGACCTTTATTTTTTCACAATCTGAATGAAGTATCGAGTTTTCGATTATGTTGGAAAAGACTTCTTTAAGAAGTGTTCCTCCTTCGACTTTATACTCCATGCTAGGGCAATCAAGGTCTATATCTATACCTTCTTCCTCAGCCCGTTCTTCATTCATTTTTACCGCTTCCTGCATCGTAGCCTTAATGATTACTGGTTTTTTCTCTTCTTCCTCCGCGGTTAAAAGGAATCGGACCTTTTGGATGAGATTCATACTCTCTTTATTAGCTTCTAGGGCCTCTGAGATGTATCTCATAGAATCTTTCGAGAGTTCGTTTCTCTCTTCAAGTAGTTGAAGATAACCCTGGACCACTTGTGCTTTATTTCTGATATCGTGCCTCAACAGAGAGTGGAACAGATCCTTTCTCTCCTCCGCATTTTTTCTTTTAGATATATTTTGGACAACACCTATGGTACCTACAATCTCGCCTTCAGCATTACGATAAGGAGAAGCACTTATCAAAACTTCCACGGTTTTTCCAGATTTAGTCAAAAATTTGCTCTCGTATATCTCGTGCTCTTCATCCTTTCGAGCAGTAGTTTTCTCATCTATTTTCTTGTATTCCTTCTCAGGGGTGATTTCGGAGAGATTCATCCCGTACAAATCATCTCTACTGTAACCCAACAGATCAGCAAAAGCTTGATTCACGAAGTCTATGTGATTATCGAGATCAGTTTTAGCAACTCCTACTATAGAGGTCTCTACCAAAGTTCTGTATCTTTCTTCGCTCTCTTTCAATCTTTTTTCCCATTTTTTCCGCTCATCTATATCGATAACGATTCCAGTGACCTTTTTGTAATCCTCAGCCTCTTCAGTTATGCTGCCCACATCTCGGAACCATTTGTATCCGCCATTTTTCTTTTTAATTTTATACTCCACTTCGTACCTTTCCTTTTCACCTTCCAAATGATCACGCATGGCTCTCATCGCCTTGTCATGATCCTCAGGGTGAAGGAGTTCAGTAAAATCTTCGTAATGATCGAATCTCTCTGGAGAATATCCTAGCATCTCCGCTTTTTTATCGTGAAATCTGACCTTTCCAGAAGGGAGTTCCATCTCCCACCATGCCAGATTTCCGGCTTTCATGGCATCGTCTAACCGATTTTTATAAATATCTAACTCCTCTTCCAGCCCACTCTTTTGAACCATATATTTCACACCTTCAATTTTATCCGATTAGAAATACCGCCTGTCTCAGATGATCTTCCCGTAAGATTTAGGATGCACCCCGACGGTCACTACGTACTTGTTTTCAAATATATTTACATCTTCGATTGCAATATTTCGCTTGTTTTTTATCCGGAAAGAAAATTCATTGAACTGTTCGTTCGAGTCGAATTCGAACATCATCTTTTCCTTATTGAAAGACTCTGTGGGTTCTTCCGTCAATTTTTTTTGAAATGCTTCTACGATATCTAAAGCGTCATTGACGTTGTCGACAGACGAGACTGGGCTTTTTTCTTCTTTTGATATATCTCCTTTTCCGACCAGTTCTTCTCTTATAGTAGAGATCAGTTTCTCGTTATCCCATGGCTTCTCGATATATTGATCAATATCTGCTTCGTTTATAGCTCGCTTCGCTACTTTCAGGTCGCCCTGACCTGTTATCATAAATCTGACGGATCCGGGGGATTCTTCCTTGACTTTTCTGAGAAACTCTATCCCATCCATCTCAGGCATCTGATAATCGGACATAACCATATCGTAATCTCTTTCCCTAATGTGTTTTATACCGTACTCTGCGCTTGTAGCTAAAGTGATCTCGCAATCTAGATCCTTTACCAGAGTCAGTGTTTCTTTGAGAAGGTTCAGTATCTGTGGTTCATCATCTACTATCAGAATTTCATATGCTCCTTTTTCATCCGTATCGTTTTTTCTACCCGTCACGATTTAAATAATGCGTTTTATCCATATATAATTGTTGTGAATCTATCACAGCTCCTTTCAAAAGATTTTATAAAGTTGTAATAGAATGTACTTGACGGAATGGGGGGTTAGATATGTTATGGTCTGTAGAAAAGCCTGAAAATGATATGGAAAAGATAAGAGATTATTCTCCTGGTAGTGAGGAAAGGAAAGAGCTCGAAAAAGAATTGGAAAGGATAAAAGACGAGACGGTGGATGTTCCGCTAGTTATCGATGGCGAAAAGATAAAAACGGACAAAACCGAGAAGATCATCAGTCCTCACGATCATGATAACGTTCTAGCTAGGGTACATCTAGCAGGAGAAGAAGAGATCGAGACCGCGATAGAAGCAGCTAAACAAGCCCATGAAGATTGGTCTCAGATAAACTGGTATCATCGTGCGGCTGTGTTCAGAAAAGCCGCGGATCTATTAGCCGGTCCGAAAAGGATCGAGAACATCGCTGCGATAATGATGAATCAATCCAAGAATCCTTACGAGGCTGAGATCGATCTGGCTGAACTTGTAGATTTTTGGAGATTGAACGCCTATTACATGAAATTTATCTATGAACAACAGCCTGATCAGATAGAAGGAGAGATGAACAGACTGGATTGGAGGCCGTTAGAAGGTTTCGTACTCGCGATCACTCCTTTCAACTTTTATTCTATCGCGGGGAACCTTCCATCTTCTCCAGCTATAGTTGGAAACACGGTGATATGGAAACCTTCTTTGAATGTCTCGTTCTCCAATTATCAGATAATGAAGATATTGTTAGAGGCCGGACTGGATGATGGGGTGATCAATTTTCTACCTTTTCCAAGCGAGAAATCCGAATTGCTTACAGAACATCAGGACCTCGCGGGTCTCAATTTCACCGGGAGCTATACTACTCTCATCTATTTGTGGGAAGTGATCAACACGAACGTAGAAAATTACCAAAATTTTCCTAGGATCGTCGGGGAAGCCGGAGGTAAGGACTTTATTTTCATACACGATTCAGCCGATATTCACAATGCCGCTATAAACATCATCAGAGGTTCATTTGGATATCAGGGACAGAAGTGCTCCGCTTCTTCAAGGGTGTACTGTCCGGAGAGTATGTGGGATGAATTGAAGGAGATACTAGATCAGGAAATGCCAGAGATAACTCTTGGACCCGTCGACGACTTGAAAAGTTACATGGGTGCGGTGATCGATGAAAGCGCTTTTGAAAAGATCGTCAGTTATCTGAACTATACAGAGGACGATGAAGATCACGAGATACTGCACGGCGGAGGGTATGAATCTGAAAATGGCTGGTTCATAGAACCCACAGTCGTCAAAACTGATGACCCTAAGAGTAAACTGATGAAGGAAGAGATATTCGGCCCCGTATTAACGATATACGTTTATCCCGATGGCGAATTTGAACAGACCCTAGAGCTCTGCGACCGGACTTCTCCCTATGCTCTAACGGGTTCTATTTTCGCAAAAGACAGCAAGGCGATCCATCTAGCGGAGAATAAACTGCGGTATTCTGCGGGCAACTTTTACATAAACGACAAACCTACTGGAGCGGTGGTCGGAAGACAGCCTTTCGGGGGAGCTAGAGCTTCGGGTACTAACGATAAGGCAGGTTATTGGACCCATCTACTGAGATGGCTGAACCCACGCTCTATAAAGGAGACTATACTCCCACCAGAGGACTGGAGGAGAAGCTTTATGCCTAGTGAATGATCAAAAATCTTTCTCAATCCTTCAACTTTTCATTTATCGAAAGGAGGTCGACTAAAAGAGCGTAACCCGTCTCTTCCTTCCCGGCACCGGGCCCGATTATCGTGACTTCCCCTAGATGATCGGTGGAGTAAGTGAGCGCATTGGTCGGCCCCATCACGCCGGCTAAAGGATGATCTAGAGATATCTTCTCAGGACTGACTTTAGCTTTGACACCTTCAGCGTTCTTTTTCGTATGAGCTATCAATTTCCATCTCTTGTCTTCCTGTTTTGCTTCATCGATATCTTCTTTCGTTATCTCAGTTATACCTTCCCTGTCCACGTCTTCCAGATCGATATCGGCGTCCATCACTGTATTAGACAAGATCAGTGTTTTGCCCTGGGCATCTACACCTTCTACATCACCTGAAGGATCGGCCTCCGCGTAACCCAACTCTTGAGCTTTGTCTAACGCTTCCTGATAACCCATCCCTTCCTCCATCTTACTCAGTATGTAGTTGGTCGTTCCGTTAACTATACCTTTGATCTCGGTTATCTCGCATCCCGCAAGGTTCTTCATAGCAAGGTTTATAGCCGGTGTTCCGCTCAATACAGTTCCTTCGAACTTGTAGTAGACATCGTTTTTATCAGCAATGTCCAAAAGTTCATTAACCTCTTGAGCCACCGGTCCTTTATTCGTGCTCACTACATGTTTTCTCTCTTCAAGAGCTGTTTTAACGTGTTCAAGTGCTGGCCCGCCGGTCTCCATATCGGTGAATGTGACTTCTATTATCGTGTCCGCTTCCGTTTCAGTGATAGTTTCAATAGAGTCGAGACCGGTCATCCCTTCGGGATATTCCGTCAAATCCCTACCGTCTTCCACCATCTCTAGTATTTTCCCGAGGTCCAGACCATCTTCGTTATATATCGAACCTAACTTGACATCTGATATAGCTAGAACCTCGAATTCAAAACCGTATCTTTCTTTGAGCGTTTCTTCCTTTTCGTGAAGGATCTCCGCCAATCCCTGCCCTACTACTCCAAACCCAATAAAAGCCAATTTGAATTCCATATTATCATCCTTTCTAGAATAGTATTCTTGCAATCTACTTAATATTTTCCGATACAAAAATTTGTAATATGGCCCTGCAATAGTTATCCGGTGGTAACTGTGAATATATTCGTCACGAGACAGATACCTGAAAAAGGGATCGAAAAGCTGAGGGAGGAGCACGATGTAGAAGTGAGCCAAAAGGATCGAAACCTCACCAAAGAAGAGCTCGTAGAGGGTGTGAAGGGAAAAGACGCGCTCCTGTGTCTTCTGACCGATATGATCGATGAAGAAATAATCGATGCAGGTGGTGAATTGAAAGTCATCTCGAACTACGCGGTAGGTTACGATAATATAGATGTGGAAGCCGCGACAAAAAGAGGTATTGCCGTCACCAACACGCCTGGAGTTCTTACAGAAGCTACCGCTGAGATCGCTTGGGCTCTCATGATGTCAGTCGCTAGAAACGTTGTTCAGGGCGACGGATTTGTCAGAGAGGACAGGTTTGAGGGCTGGGACCCCACTCTGATGATGGGCCATGAACTTCACGGCAAAACCCTTGGGATAGTCGGCATGGGCAATATAGGGACTAAGGTAGCGGAGATGAGTCGAGGATTCGATATGGATATCATATATTATAACAGGTCTAGAAATGAAGGGGCAGAAGAAGAACTCGGTGCTGAGTATGTAGAGATGAACGAGCTCCTTTCAAGATCCGACTATGTCTCTTTACACGTTCCACTCACTGAAGAAACGGAAGGACTGATCGGAAAGCAAGAACTGGATAAGATGAGTGAAGATTCTTACCTCATAAATACCGCTAGAGGGGAAGTGGTCGACGAGGACGCTTTAGTCGAAACACTGAAGGATGGCGGGATAGCTGGAGCAGGGATCGATGTTTACGCCAACGAACCTCATGGAGCCAACCCCGATTATTACGACCTCGACAACGTAGTCCTGACACCTCATCTTGGAAGCGCTAGCTTCAAAGCTAGAGAAGGAATGGCGATGATGGCCGCGGAAAACATTCTATCTGTTCTGAAGGGAGAAGAGCCCGAAAATATAGTCAATCCGGAAGTTATGTAGGTCAACGATAAAGGTTTAATATAGGAGAGAAATAACAAACTCGCTATGATCACCCAAAAAGTAAGGGATGTGGAGCTGAGTGGAATAAGAAAGATGTTCGAGATGGCCGATGAAGATTCTATAAATTTGGGTTTGGGTCAGCCGGACTTCCAGCCACCTGAAGGTGCTATAGAAGCCTACTATCAGGCCATGAAAGACGGCCATAACGGTTATGGCTCTACTTACGGGCTCAAAGAACTACGGGAGGAGATAGCTAAAGAGTATTCGAAATATAAGCCTGGACTGGAGAAAGAGAACGTCCTTATGCACGTCGGCGCTACCCAGGCTTTTCGAGTGACTCTCGAATCTGTGGTTGAAGAGAGTGACGAAGTCCTCTATCCCGAGCCTGGTTTCGTCCTTTACGATTCTCAGACCAAACTCGCAGGTGGAGAACCAGTAGCTTATCCTGTGGAACAGAAGAACGATTTTGTTCCTCAGATAGAGAAACTTGAGGAGAGAAGAACAGATAACACCAAAGCGATAATAGTCAATTCGCCGTCCAACCCGACCGGAGGTGTATTCTCTAAAAAAGATATAGAGAAGATCGTTAAATGGGCTGAAAAGCACGATCTATTGGTGCTCTCCGATGAAGTGTACGAGAAAATGATCTACGAGGGTGAGCACAATTCATTTTTAGGTGAATATGAAAACGTTATAATGATCAACTCTTTCTCTAAAGTTTTCGCTATGACCGGCTGGAGAGTCGGTTATATCGTTACCAAGAAAGATTGGGTAGAAGAGATCGGAAAGGTGAACTATTA
The DNA here is from genome assembly GCA_046540335.1 of Thermoplasmata archaeon. Lineage (GTDB taxonomy): Archaea > Thermoplasmatota > Thermoplasmata > Halarchaeoplasmatales > Halarchaeoplasmataceae > Natronoplasma. The sequence continues at coordinate 16,399 of JBKHFH010000027.1, forward strand.
CAACATAGCATGTCCTCCGATCGCTACCCAATACGCTGTTCTACACGCTTTGAAAAATGAAAGGGACTTTATAGATAAGATGATCGAGACCTTCCGTGAGAGAAGAGATATAATAGTCGATCGGCTGAATTCTATCCCGGGTTTCGAATGCCTGAAACCAAAAGGTGCTTTCTATGTCTTCCCCTCCTTCGATTTTGATATCAGCGCTGAAGAGCTGGCTATGGAGATATTGGCCGGAGGTGTTATCGCGACTCCAGGTACCGCCTTTGGTCCGACTGGAGAAGGGCACTTGAGATTTTCATATGCGAATTCGACCGAGAATATAAAGAAAGGCATGGATATTGTGGAGGATGTCGTTTCAGGTCTAGAATGAGGCTGGTTTGAAATAATATCAGGATCGTAGATGTGATATGGAAGAATCTGTGGAGAAGTATAAAGGAAAGGATTTAAGAGTCCTATTCGTCACAGAATCTTATCCTCCCGAAAGTTACGGAGGAGGTGAGATCTCCTGCGCCTTGATGGCGGAAAGTCTAGTCGATAAAGGCGTCGAAGTTTCTGTTATCACATCTGGGTCAGAAAAAGCAGATGGATTAGAAACCAGGAACGGTGTGAAAGTTTTCAGGAAACTGAAAACGGGTAAAGCTCGCGATACTCTCGTAGAAAACTTGAAGAGAAAGATATATCTCAAGAGTAGTGTAAAAAAAGAGGTTCCAAAGCTAGCCCCAGATCACGATTTGATACATTTTTTCAACATCACCAGTATAACTGATCTTCCTGTCGAAAAACCAAAATTCGCAACCATAAATTCTTATATAAACTTCTGTCCCAAAGGTAACCTTTTCTACAAGGAAGAGTGGGTGTGTGAGGGATGCAAGTTCACTAAGTTTTTAGGTTGCATTACTAATTCCGAATACGTGGGTAATCAGAAACTGAACAGATTTTTGAAATACAGTCCCTTTTTCTGGTTTACACTATACCAGGATTACAAGAGAAGGAAGAGATGTCTAAATTACATAGACCGTTTTTTCAGTCTTAGCGGATTCATCAATGATATGCTGATGAAAGAGGGGATTGATCTAGATAATATAGTAAAAGTTCCTAACATATCCGAGATAGATACATCAGAAGAACGAGCTACTCAAAATATGACTACAGACAAACCCTTAGTAGCTTACATCGGAGCTTTGAATAAAATAAAAGGTGTCGATCTTCTGATAAAGGCTTTCGATAATATCGACTCGGAAGCGGAATTGATCATAGTTGGAGATGGCCCTGAAAGAGATGATCTACGCGATTTAGCAAATGGTAATAAAAATATTAGATTTCTAGGCAAAGTAGACCACGAAAACATATCTGCGATATATGATAGATCGGATGTGATAGTTGTTCCATCTCTCTGGCCAGAGCCTCTTTCCAGGGTCCTTCTAGAAAGCGCTCATCTTGGAAAACCTATCCTAGCGACAGATATCGGCGGGAATCCGGAGGTTGTTAAGAACGGTTATAACGGTTTCCTATTCAGACCTGAAGTCGACGATCTCACTGCAAAATTGGAGCGGATATTGAATGAAGATGAAAAAAGAGAAGAGATGAGTGAAAATATGAAAAATTTTTACGAGGAAAACTTATCTAAAGGGAGAGTAGTTGAGATTGTGTTGGAGACCTACCTCAATACTCTTGCAGACCAACAGTGATTTTTAGTAAAATATATCGATAGATTAATAAGATTTGGTTACTTTTTGATGTAGTGAAAGATGAGAATAATAATACTGACGGATGAGTTACCTAAAGATATATCCAATGTGAATGTTAGTATCGTTACAAATGCGATATATCTATCAGAGAGAGGTCATGAGGTCTTTTTGATATCTCATCCTGGTTCTAGGATAGATAATGAAGATTTTAAACACTTTCCAAAGGGTTTTGATGTCCCTCTAGAAAAGGACTCACCGTCCTCATTCCTGGTGAGAAACGCAACCTTTTTTTGTTCCTCCTTGACAGAGATTAAAGATATCTCGCCGGACCTCATATGGTGTAAGGGTGGAGGTCAGTTCTTGAGTAATTTTTTGATTGGTCTATTTTTCTCTAAGCTTTTAGACAAACCGATAGTATCAGAATGGACAGGGTCTGAACTCCTGTTGAAAGAGACTTTATTTAGAAATTTATTCAAGAAATATGTCTTGAGATGTTCATCTCTCAATATACTCCAGTCAGATCATATGAAGGAGAAAGCTCTCCAGTTAGAACCTAATTCTGATGTTTCTGTACTTCCCGGTCAGGGAGTAGACATGAAGCAATTCACCCCAGTAGAAAACCCTCAAAGAAGTAACGAAGATGAAATAGAGCTGTTGTTTGTCGGTCGGTTACATGAAGTGAAGGGTCTAACTCATCTATTCGAGGCTTTTAGAGTTGTAAAAGAGGATCATTCAGGTATCCGATTGACTTTAGTAGGAGAAGGACCTTTAGAGGAAACCTTGAAAAAAGAAGCTGAAGATTTAGATATCACAGATTCCGTAGAATTTTCGGGAGAGATAGACCATCACGAACTGCCTGATTATTACAGACGTGCGGATATATTTATACTGCCGAGCTTCTCCGAAGGGTTGCCTAATGTAATAATGGAGGCCATGTCCTGTGGTCTTCCAGTGGTCGCTACAGATGTTGGAGGTAATAAGGAGCTAGTGAAATCTAGCGAGGGTGGATTTTTGGTAACTCCGGGAGATTTTAAAGATTTAGCGGATGCTATCATCGAACTGATCGACCAGCCAGATTTGAGAAAAGATATGGGGGAATTCAACAGGGATTTTGTTAAAAAGTATAAACAGGAAAAGATACTTGAGAAGAGAGCCAAAAGAATGGAAGAGGTGTCGAAAGGAAGATGAATGATGTGAGCGTTATCTTACCGACCTTCAATCGAGAAGATAAAGTAGGCAGAGCGATACAGAGTGTGCTCAATCAGACCTATAAAAATTTTGAATTGATCGTAGTAGACGATGCCTCTACTGATAACACCTCTGAAGTGGTGAAATATTTTGATGACGATAGGATAGTCTATCACCGTAATGAGTCCAATCTTGGTGGAGGTGGTTCTAGAAATATTGGTATAGAGCTCAGCAAGAACGATCTAATCGCTTTCTTAGATGATGACGACGAGTGGCTCCCCACTAAATTGGAAAAACAGATAGAAATCATCAAAGAATCGCCTTCCTCATGTTGCGGTGTCTACACTGGATTGAAAAAGATAATGGATGATCAAGTAGTATCGGAAAAGATAAATCACAAAGAGGGTGATCTCTTCTATGAACTACTCTGGAAAAACATAATTGGCAGTACCTCGGTTGTACTTCTAAAAAAAGAGCCGGTCAACGAGGTGGGGGCTTTCAAAGAGAGTTTGCCCGCTTCACAAGAGCTTGAATTATACCTAAGATTATCTAGAGAGTACGAATTCAGATGTGTGCCTCAATCTCTCGTGAGATATCATGTGCATCGAGATGATCGGATCACCACGGATCATTCCAAAAAATTACATGCCAAAAAATACATCTATAGAGAATACGAGGAACATATCAAAGCCGTTCCTCGTCTACATGCAAAGTATCTCTATGAGATGGCTTATCACGAGCAAAAGCTCGGTAACGAGGAAACTGCAATGAAGATGTTCAAAAGGGCTTTCGTCCTTTCACCGTTGTCACTCAAGTATTTGATAAAAAAATATTTATCAAAAATGATTCTTGGGATATGAAGAACTTGATGATTAACCATGGCCCGAAAATTATTCAAAGATTTAGTAAGCACTGGAGGGATGTTCTTCATCGTGACCATCATCGGGGCAATTACAGGTATCCTGTTCCCTAGGTTGCTGGGTAGAGATCAATGGGGTCTCTGGTCTATAACCATCGGATTGGTCGGTCTTTTATCGCCTTTGGCCCAGATGGCCATGAGTACAACTTTGACCACGTTCATTTCGAAATACAAAGATAAGACGGAAAAGTTATCTTCTTATGTCAGTTCTGCTTATCTTCTAGCCATATTATCGAGTTCACTTGTCGGTCTCGCTCTTATAATTTCAAGCGGGTATCTGTCGGAATCCGTTTTTGATGATAGGAGATTGAAACTATTTTTGCTTCTTGCTGCCGGGATCATTTTCTTCAAACAATTGAATATTATAAATCGAGATTATTTCCGCGGATTCCAAGATTTCAAAAAATACAACTTGATTAAATTAGCTTCTTCTTCTTCCATCTTGATTTTGACTCTAGTATACCTCTTGATATTCTCCTTTAAGGCGATTTATCTGGCTATATCTCACCTAACTGTCTTGGCTCTATTTGCTATCTGCGTTTTACTATTCATGTTCATAAAAGAGGAGGCGTTTGACCTATTTAAGATACCCGAGAAAAGCGTAGCCAAGAAAGTTTTCAAGTTCGGCGCTCCACTCATATTCACTATGACATTTATGAAGATGATGAAGTCGATAGATAGGGTCATCCTCGGATATTTTTTAGACACCGCTTATGTAGGTGTTTATTCTGTAGCTGCAGGAATCCCCCTTATGATAGGAAGTATGTTTACACCCATCGGAACTGTCCTCTTGCCCACTCTTTCTGAAAGGGAATCTAAAGGCGAAGGATCACAATTATTGTTGAAAGAGGTGTTTTCTTTCCTGCTTTTCGTTTCCATTCCCATGGTGATATTTATAACTCTGTTCAGCGAAGAGATATTGCGCCTCATTTTTGGAGAGGGTTATGTATTAGGTGCTATGGTTCTCTCTATAGCCTCTGTCGAAATATTTTTGTTCAGCAGTGAGAGGATGATAGGGGCCTCGATAGTAGCTTCGGAAAGGACCTTTAGATACGCCTTAGGGATAGGTATTTCAACTGTAACCAATGTCGCTTTGAATTTTATTTTGATACCATCTTTTGGTATAGAAGGAGCAGCCGTGGCTACGGTCGTCTCCTTTTTGATACTCTTTTTCGTGATGTTAGTGATAAGCAAAAGGGATTATAGATTCGATATTTTACAGATAGACATCAAGGGTATATCCATATTACTCACCACGACACTTATCTCAGGGATAACTTTGGTGCGGTATTTGAAGGGCTATGTTTCTTTCGTCGTCACTCTATTTGCTTTCATGCTGCTCATGCTGGTTTCCGCGGAACTGAGTTCTCCAATATGGTATCAACAATTAAAAATCCATATAAAGGAGTTGTTCTTCTTATAGATAGATGAACACTTATAATAGGATGTATCCAACAAAATCATCGAGGAGTCTCTATGTACGTTGAAGACATCAGGGATTCCAATTTATGTTTATCTTGTGAAATATGCAATGCTGTCTGTCCGACCGGAGCTATAAGGATGGAACATACCTCTGGACAGTTCGTTCCTTCGATAGATGAAGACAAGTGTATAGATTGTGAACTCTGTATTGACCTCTGTCCTGGAAAAGTGCCTGACGAAACTTTCTCCTCTGAATATTTTGAAAATGAGTTGACCGGTGATAATCTCGGTACATATGCTTTGTTGACAAAAGATTGGGATATCTGGGAAATATCTACGAGTGGTGGAGCGGTCACGAGGCTAATGGTTGAATTGTTAGACGATGGTGAATACGAAGGTGCATTTGTACTCCCGTTCCAGAATTTTAGCGGGGAGCCGGCGAGGCTGAACTTAGCTGATTCTAAAAAACAAGTAAAAGAAGCTGCTAAGTCGAAGTATGTTCCAGCTTCAGTCTTCAACATCATAAGAACATTGAGGGGGGAGAAGACTCCTAATTACATAATCGTGGGTACACCTTGTCAGCTGATGGGTATAAAAAGATACATCGAAGAGAGAGATATAGATGATAGTGGACTCTTGTTTTTTGGTCTATTCTGTGACAGGACACTTAACTTTAACTTCCTAAAATATTTTGAAGAAAAGTACAAACATACCGGTGAAGAACTTAAATCGATGGACTTTAGGAATAAAGAAAAGAACGGTTGGCCTGGTGATGTCAAACTCTATTTTGATTCTAGTCGGGAAAAGATCGTCGATAGAAAGGAAAGAATCAAGGTCAAAGATTATTTCCAGCTCGAACGGTGTCTTTACTGTCTTGACAAGCTCGCTAGAAAAGCAGATATCTCTTTTGGTGATTGTTACATCGAAGGAAAAGATGAACCCGGTAGGTCCAATATAATCGTGAGGACTGAAAAAGGTAAAAGGATATGGAAGGATTACATGGACCTATTCAATTGGGATGATGTGAGCATAGATTCGATCATCCGGTCACAATCCATCTCTCAAAAAAGAGAGAACCAGGAATTCCGGAATATACTTAAATCCGGAAAAGGGAGTGAAACCACTAGAAAAAAATTATCTAGAAGAAAAAAATACATCGAATTGGGCAAAAAATCCGAATTTGATAAGATCGAAAGATCGGTTTCTTCTATACACAGCGAGAACCTGAAACTTGCCCTGAAATCCGGAATAACTCTTACTGGATACCTTCTAAAAGATATCATATTTAAAGACTCAAGAAAGTTTAAATCAGGAAAGAACGTGGTCATATTGGGAGGGAATCTCTTCAACAAAGGGGCTCAAGCTATGACTTTCACGGTTGTAGATCAGATCAAGAGGAGGTTTCCAGGGAAAACAGTGTATCTCTTCAAATCGAGAGATTTTGAAAGAGATAAGCTTGAGAAAGAAAGATATGATTTTGGGATACGACCTTGGGATGTCCTTACACGGATCGAACTCTTATCAGATCAAGATCGAATCTTCAAAGAGGAAAAGTCACCATATCTTCCTCTTTTAAGGGAGATAAAAGAGATAGTCGAAAACACATCCTTCTTCATAGATATAAGTGGATACGCCTTGTCTTCTGAGATCGGTGACGATGATTATTTACCCAACATAAAGGAGATCGGTTATTTACTTAATATAATGGTCGCAAAGAAATTTGGAAGGCCTTTCTACATCTTTCCTCAATCTATAGGTCCTTTCGAGTATACGTTTTGGGAAAGAATCAGATTATATCCACTTATGAAAAAATACCTAAAATATCCTAAAAAAATATTTGCCAGAGAAAGAGAGGGTTTTGAAGAAATAAATGAATTCACCTCAAAAAATGTGAAGAAGGCTAATGATATCGTACTGATGAACGAAGAGTATGATTTGGACAAAATATTCGTCAAGGATGTTGAATTGAAAGATTTTGATATACCAGAAGGAGCGGTAGGGATAATACCTAATTCTCAGATAATGAAAAGAGTAGATCCGGATAAGATATACGACTTATATGCCTCGATGATAGAAGATCTCCTAGAAATGGACAAAATCGTCTTCATCACGAGACACTCTCATGAGGATTTCCATATATGTAAGAGGATAAAAAAACTTTTCTCTTCGAGTGAGTATGTGAGATTTATATCTGATGATCTAAACGCTTTAGAATTGGAAAACATCATATCTAGATGCGACTTTATAATCGGATCTCGTTATCATTCGATCATACACGCTTATAAAAATACAGTCCCAGCACTGGTCTTGGGTTGGGCTACCAAATACCGAGAGCTACTACAAGATTTTGCCCAGGTGAAATATCACGTCGATATCAGAGAGGAAATCAAAGAAGAGAAGATCAGAGAGAAATTGAGAGAACTTTCAGGCAATTATAAAGAAGAAAAGAATGTTCTGAAGAATAATCTCAAACGATTACGGCAAGAGAAGACGGTTTTTGAGATGATATGGGATAAAGAATGACGCTTTGATCGAGCGGCATATATCATTTTAAAAAATATTCGTAAAATATTTACTCAATTCCTCATCTCCCCCCTCTCTTCCTGATTTTTCCAGTATTACCGTTCCTTCTTCACCCTAAGTGGTATTGTAATGTCCTGTTATCTGTCCTATGTGTAGCTCTGCAGTTTCCGAGAGACGGAAGTCCTCAGCTTTCCATTTAAAATTCAGACCATCTCGTTCCATCAAGAATCTCTTACCGGTTGGAGACAAATCCGGTTCAGATGCGTTCATGAGAAGTGAGAGCGAAAAGCCCCATCCCTTGTTTTCTTTATCAAATGGAGATGAGGCCTTGGAATAATGACAGGGCATATCTTTTTTTTCTGCGTAGAATTGTAAATCATGATCGAGTAAAAATACCAGCATCTAAACTAATATAAGAACGAGTAACTTTCTCTTGGTACACCATCCTTTAACAGTGTTTATTGTCTTTCTCAGATTATTTCTGAAATATTCCACCGCTCTGATTTATAATATGTTCAATTATAATCCTTCTCTCAACTGGATGATCCGTCTATGCTGGAGAGAGATTAAGATTCCATTCC
>JBKHFH010000028.1:0-24626 GCA_046540335.1 Thermoplasmata archaeon
CCCCCGTCTCGACGATATATCCGTCTCCTTCAGGGTCAATCTTGGTTATCAGAGCCTTTTCCTCGATTATGTCCGTGCCGAACCTTCTCTACCAGAAATGCCTTCTGAAAATCCGAAGTAATTATCGATCTTCTCGGCTTTTTCCAACAGTTTGTGAGGTTGGTCAAGTATCAGAGTTTCCAATTTAGCTCTAGCTGTGTATATCCCTGCAGAGAGCCCTGCAGGTCCTCCTCCGATTATTATGATATCATAATCCTGCTCAGTCATCTTTATCCCCCATCGAGTTTAGATTTTATCTTCATCTTCATTGAGTGATAGATCGCTTAAATAATTTATGTATTCATCTAGGGAACGGACAAAGTTTTCATCCTTTAATTCACCGATCTTTTCCTTTATCTCCTCCGATTTTTCAGTGGAGAGTTGATCGACCATTATGGGATAGAAAATATCTCCTTCATGAAACACGTGAAAACTCAGTTCCCCTATCAGCTTATCGACCAATTCACTAAGATCCTTCCAACTCTCATCTACATTTTTTTCTTTTTCATTTACTACATTTGTCAATTTCTCATAGCTTTTCAAGATATCGCTGTGTTCCTCTTCCAATAAAAAAGAGTCCATATGGTCCCATCCCTCCTTTTCATGCCAGGCAGGAAAGATGCATTCTTCTTCTATTTTGAAGTGCGTATTCAGATGTTTCAGGGCATCTGTTATGTTTTCTATCCTCTCGATCTTTTTGGGGTCGGGCTTGTCTTCTATATCTTCAGTCATGTTTTTTAACATATCAAGAAGTGTTTCAAACTGTTCATGTTCATAGATCAATTCCTTTATTGGATGTCCTTCCTCTAGGTTTTTAATCAATTTGTTCAGATCATCCTTAAATAATTTCTGAAACAACTTACTTAAAACTGGAGAATCTCCTCTATCAAGCCTTATATCTTCTTTATCATAGAGCTCTATGATAGCGGCATAAAAATAGAAGGGATCTGTTCCTTCCAATTGCTCAAGGATTTCTTTCTCAGTTTTCTTTCCCTCATCAAATTTTTTGAGTATTTCAATCATCTTATCCATCTTCATCTTATCTTTCCTCCCAAGAACCTCTTTCCTCATCTGGGGTAAAACAGCAGTAGCCTATCTCCTCACCTTCGTCTTTCATCCGTCCGCGGTTATAGAGTTTCTCGACGACCATTTCGACCATATATTCCACTATAATCACGATAATGTGCGTAAAGTATATAAACCTTATCACCTTAAGCAATAATGATGGATCATGGTCACAGGTAGAAAGAAAGGGATAAAGATCAGTGGTACGAAAGGTGAGATACTGGAAAATTTACTCTCTAAAGATCTCACGGCTTTAGAGCTTTCGGACCTCTTATCGATAAATGAAAGTGCCGTCAGGAGACACCTGAACAATCTCGAATCGGGAGGCCTTGTAAATTCCTATTTCCAGAAAGCCGATAGAGGTCGCCCGAAAAAGTACTTCAGTCTCACTGACGAAGGCAAAAAGATTTTTCCCAGGCAGGTCGAACATCTGTTAGATATTATTATCAAAAACATAAAAGATGAGTTTAGTGAGGATATCTCGTCTAGATTGAAAGAAAAAATGGTTGAAGACCTCATAGATCTCTTTCCAGAGGTGGATGAAGATGAAGAGCTGGAGAAGAAAATAGAGAAGGTGGTGCAGGGGTCTAACGAGGTGGGATTTTATGCATCATATTCGAAGAAGAACGGATCTTACAAACTGAAATTCAAAAATTGTGCCTTTGGAGGTCTTCCAAAAGAAGAGGCTAGATGGTTATGTGAACTCCATCGAAGAGTGATTGGAGAATTATTAGAGGGATCAGAGATCCAGCAGCAGAGTTCGATGGTTGATGGGGATAAAAGCTGTGTTCAGAAGGTAGGTGAATGAGATGAAAAGAGAGATAATAAAGATAGATCACGAGATCTGTGATGGTTGTGGAGTGTGTGTCAAAGGATGTCCTGAAGGAGCTCTTCAGGTCATCGATGGAAAAGCTAGGCTGATAAATGAGGCTTTTTGTGATGGACTCGGGGCCTGCATAGGAGATTGTCCTAAAGACGCCATCGAGATTATAAAAAGAGAAGCGGAACCATATGACGAAAAAAAGGTTGTAGAAAATATAGCTGAACAAGGAGAAAATGTGCTAAAAGCTCATCTAGAGCATCTGAAAGAACATGGGCAGGAGGACCTACTTAAAGAAGCTTTAGAACATCTTGAAGAGTTGGGGATCGATAGTCCTGTAGAGATGGAAAAAGAAAAAGGAGTGCAAGATCACGGTTGCCCAGGTTCTGCAGTTGGGCAGTGGGATACCGAAGAGGAAAAGGAAGAGGGCCGTTTGAGCCCCCGCCTACAACAGTGGCCGGTTCAGCTTAATCTCGTTCCCGTACAGGCTCCATATTTCGACGACAGCGACCTAGTTATAGCGGCGGACTGCGTTCCTTTCGCATATCCGAATTTCCATCCTGATTTCTTAGAAGACAGTTCATTGGTGATCGGGTGTCCTAAATTTGATGATGCTGAACATTACGTAGAGAAACTTACTGAGATATTCAAGCAGAACGATATAAACAGCATAAGAGTAGTACACATGGAGGTGCCCTGCTGCTTTGGATTAAAGAAGATAGTAAAGAAAGCTCTTTCTGAATCGGGCAAGGACATACCCTTAGAAGATGTAACTATCACGGTTAAAGGTAAAGAAAAATGAGGTGAAATAAAAATGGATATAATAGACTTAGACGAAATAGAACCAGATGAGAAAAAGTTCAGCCCGGAAAGACTGATCCAACAGGAAGAAGTTCAGGTGGTGTTACTTCCTTTTGCCCCAGATCAAGGGCTAGAAGTACATACCACTCCAGTAGATGTTTTCTTTTATGTGATCAAAGGTACCGCTGAAATTCAGGTTGGTGAAGAAACAGAAGAAGTGTCTGAAGGCAGCATAGTGTTGAGTCCCAAGGATATACCACACAACGTTAAAAATGCGTCGGAAGAGGAAGATGCCAAAATACTGGTTGTGAAGACACCGAACCCAAAATAGCTGGCTTCATCTCTCGTTGACCCATTCCACTAGTGGTTTAAGTCTCTCGTAGAGTTCCTCGCCATCTTCGGTTAGAGAATAAGTAACTTTGGGAGGGACTGAATTTTCTACATCTCTATTTACAAGGTTTTCCTCGGTCAGTTCCTTCAATCGATCAGAAAGCGATTTCGGACTTATACCGTCTAGTGTTCTTTTGAGTTCATTGAATCGATATCCATCATTACTTTCACCGAGATGGCTTATTATGCAGATGGCCCATTTCTTAGATACTGTGTCGATAATCCCTTCTGCCGGGCAGAGACAGGACTTTTCACAGCATACATCGTTATCTTTTGTCAAGATTTACACCTTGTAGTAACTATATAAGATGAAGTAATTATGCTTTATTCTCAAATTATTCTCGAGTTCATCGAAAAAATAGGGATTAAATCGCTCAAAATCTGATTAAGAGACAGAAGATTTATTTATAATACTTTTTCTCGTCTTTATACATACGATGAAAAGCGAGGTCAAGGTTGTCAGAGACCCAAATCACGTAAAGGTCGCGATAGAGGATACAAGAAGCGATATCCTCTCACTTCTCAGAGTTAATGATATGACGATCAACCAGATAGCCGAAAATCTGGATAAAGATCACTCCACTATTTATAGACATATGAAAAAATTACAAGAAGCTGGTTATGTCGAAGAGATATCGGAGATGAAAGATAATCATATACCAAAACAGGTCTATTCTCGGACCGCAGAGGCTTTCCTCCTTTCTCCCACTTCGATAGATGGTGGAGAACCTTCAGATCTGATGATGGACTGGGAGAGAGAGAATGCAAGAAAGATACTGGAACTACTTGAAGTGATGGGCTATTCGGTAGATAAAGAAAATGAGGAAGGTCTCATCGAAATACTTTCTAACCTATTCGCGGAGTTGAAAGAAAAAGTCTCTGATCCGATAGAGGAGGCGGAAGATGAAATAGGAGATCTCAGCTTTCCTCTATTGATGAGATTTGAGTTATTGATGTTCCTCCTGGAAAAGAAAAAGAACAAAGATATCGAGGATAAATTCGAGCAGCTATTGAACGAGCTCGAAATCGATGAATAGGATCATTCTTGTTTAGAGAAGAAAGAACAAAAAAGATAAAAGTTTTTTTTCGCTCTTATTTGTGCCCTTCTTCAGATCTCATTCCACGAATTCAATATTCAGATCGTGCGTTGAGCAGGAAATACAGGGGTCATAGGCTCTGACCAACATGGACAACTGTTTTTCTACCTCATCCTCAGGCTTATCGATGATGCCTGGAACCATCTTTTCCATATCCAACTGTATGTTTCCGTGATTTTGATTGGTGGGTATGACACAATTCGCCTCGGTGCATTTTCCGTTCTCATCATAGGTGTAATCGTGGAACAGTATTCCTCTGGGAACCTCTACCGCTCCTATACCTCTTCCGGCTTTAGGTTCTATTTCTGGAGCGTTGTACTCTCCCTGTTCCTCCAAACCTTTGTCGAGCAGTTCCTCTATGATATCTATAGAGTCCTCTACGCTGTGAACAATCTCTACAACTTGAGCTATCGTGTTCATGTATGGATTGACTACAGTCGGGTTAAGATCGAATTTCTCAGCGATGCCCTTCGCCATCGGACTCAACTGATCGTAGTTGTTGTTCACTCTTGCTAGAGCTCCGACCATGTACGATTCACGATTGTTCATGGTATACTTCGCGGTGGACTGGGGAACGGTATACTCATTAGTTATGTCGAGATACTCTTCGACCGGGGTCTTTCCCGTATCAGAGGAGTAGATCTCTCCACCGTATAGTGCATATTCATCCTCATGAGTCAAAGAGATGTACTCCGTTTCCCTCTGGAAGTCCGGTATTTTCGGTTCAAGTTTCTTCAAAAGGTCGGCCACAGCGGTAAGATCATTGAATGACCCCTCGAGTTTGTTTTTGAGTTCCATCAATTGATCTTCGCTAGGTATCTTGGAAAACCCTCCTGGAATCAGCCTCTGAGGGTGTGTGGTTCTCCCCGTTATAATATCGGACATCCGGTTTGCCAGCCTGTGAAGTCTTATCACTGTTTTCACTTCTTCCTCGTAGCTATCTGCAAGAGGTACCACAGATTTCGAATCCATAAAGTCAGGAAGCGCGAGGTATCCAACGTGAAGGATATGGCTTTGCATGTTTTCCGCGTGAAGCGCCAATCTTCTCAGTTTTTTATCCTGTTCTGAAACCTCGATATCCATCGCGCCCTCAGTAGCCTTGAGAGAAGTCAAGGTGTGTCCTATGGAACAGATTCCGCAGATCCTCGACGTGATGTGGTGAAGTTCAGTCCAATCTCTATCTACTACGAGAGATTCGAAGAACCGGGGAGCCTCGACGACCTGCCATTCACACTTCTCTATGTTTCCATTTTTCGCATTCACTTCTATATTGCCGTGTCCTTCGACTCTAGTCAAATACTCTACGTCTATATCTACATCATTACTCATCTTCTCTCGCCTCCTTCTGCCAGGTGAAGTAAAGATCAAATTTTTTCATGACCTCTTCAGCGGTCAGACCATACTCTTCCAGAACCTCCTCGTGTGCTTCTTCGTTGGGGTCGTCGATCAAACCTCTGCATCCCCAACAGACGGTACCCTCGTTGACACAGCAGGCGTCGCATCCCGCTCTAGTGACAGGTCCCACACAGAATTCGCCTCTTTCGAAGGCACAGACGTTCTCGTTCAATTTACATTCTACGCAAACGGGATAATCAGGGATATTGGGTTCTCGCCCCATGACCAGAGATCTGACCACATGCAGGAATTCGTCTCTATCTATTGGACAGCCGGGGACTTCATAATCAACCTCTATCACTGCATCTACGCTTTTCGCTTTGTCCCAGGCCTCGTACATATCTGCGTCTTCACCGTAAACTCTTTCTCTTACCTTATCGGGATCCTGCCTGTTCCTGATGGAATTTATGCCGCCTATAGTAGCGCAGGATCCTATAGCAACCACGGTTTCCGCATTATCCCTTATCTCTCTCAGCCTTTCGACATCGTGATCTCTGGTAACTGAACCTTCGATGAATGCTATGTCGTAATCGTCGCTGTGTTCGGTCATCACCTCTCTAAAACTCACAGGTTTTACTATATCGAGCAGGTCGAGAAGCTTTTCTTCCAAGTTCGCCACTTGAAGCTGATCTCCCTCGCAACCTGCGAAGTCGAAGAAAGCCACTTTAGGTTTTGTCTGCGGTTTCATCTATAACGCCTCCTCGAAACCTTTGATCACATCATAATTGAATACCGGGCCGTCCTGACACGCGTAAAACTCACCTTTATCTCCGGTTATCTGACAGTGGCCGCATTTTCCGACTCCGCACTTCATCCTTCTTTCTAACGATAAATAGATACTGTCATGTGGGATCTCTTTCTTGTCGAGTTCATCCAACACGAAACGATACATAATTGGAGGACCACAGACTACGGAATAGGTGTTCTCTAGATCGATATCAACGCCGGGGATCAAAGTCGTGATGACACCCACATTTCCTTCCCAGCAGGCATCATCTGGACACTTATCTACGGTTTCTCTGATATCGATATCGTCTCTTTGCCTCCAAGTTTCTATTTCATCTTCGTAAAGCTGCTGACAGGGTTCTTGACATCCATATAGTACCTTCACATCACCGAACTCCGATCTTTCATCTAAAGTGTATTTTATAAGTGATCTCAAAGGAGCTATCCCTAACCCACCGGCTATGAATAACATATCGTGGCCTTTGAACTCATCTACGGGGAAACCTTTTCCGAAAGGACCTCTTATGCCTATCTTATCGCTGGCTGTCATCCTATGGAGTGCGTTGGTAACGTTACCCACGGCTCTAACACACAGTTCAAATTCTTTACCGTCTTTAGTAGGGGAAGAACTAACTGATATCGGAGCTTCGCCTACACCTGGGACTGTCAATTCCACGAACTGCCCTGGTTGGTGACCTAGTTCTTCTCCACTATCAAGCTCGACCGTGTACAATTTTTCTTTTTCAGTCAATTTCTCTACTTTCAATATAGTCGCTTTTTCGGGTAGATATATTGATTCCTCTGTCACGCTCATATTTTCCCCTCCTTTAGTTTGTTGTAGATTCTAGCAGGGTCCGCGATATCCGGTAAACATTGAGATGAACATCTTCCGCATCCCACACAGGCGATGTCACCGAATTCTTCATACATGTACCTTCCTTTCCTCATATATCTATGTCTGTATCTTGCGGCTTTCTCTTCCCTGAAGTTCTCTCCACCAGCAACTTTAGCAAAGGCCTGGAGCATACAGCCGTCCCATCTACGGAGCCTTTCTCCTTCTTCAAGGTTGAGGTCTGCATCTTCTTGCACATCGAAACAATAACAGGTCGGACAGACTAGATTACATGTGCCGCAGCTAAGACAGTCCTCAGAATTGCTTTCCCAAAACTCCTCATTATTGTAGTTTTCTCCGAGCAGATATGGGAGTTCGTGTGGAGAGAAGTCGAGTTCGGTTTCGAATTTTTTCTTTATGTTCTCCTTCTCTTCTTCAAAAGCTTCTACTTCTTCAGGGAGAGCGTCCCTTATCTCCGCTTGATGCTTTTCTAGTATGTTAGCTCCTTTTGGTGAGCCTATCTCCAACGCGTATTTGTCTCCGAGATCTGTTAGCATCAAGTCATAACCGGAATCAACTGTAGCGGTACCCATACTCTCTGCAAAGGACCATTCAGAGACGTTCTGCATATTCACTCCTATCAGGACGGCTTCCCGTCTTTTCCACAGGTAGTTTTGATCAGAATGAGTGTCCTCGAAAACTTTATCCATCTGCTGGATGGCTACTAGATCATACGGATGTATCCCTATTATGACCCTTGGGATCACTTCGTTAACGGGATCCATGGACATCTCTTCTGTAGATTTATATCTGACCAGCGTCTCTCTTTGGGGCATGAAATACTTTTTGGGCGGAAGGATCGTCACGTCATAATCCAATCTTAGATCCTTCGCATCATGCAGTTCCTGGAAAGCGAATTTATCTTCCCCTTTTTCTTGGACGCCGACTATCTCTCGGCTGTCATTTTCGATCAGCTCTGTGACGAACTGATCAAAATCTTTTTTATCTATAATCTTCATATATCTCACTCTTCTGGGATTTTTGAGAGCCTATCTAGGGTGAAACAAGAACAGTTTTTAAACCTTTCGACTTTATATCTTTCCAAATGTCTTTAAACTTTCATTGTTTTTGGTCCTATGATATAGCAGAGCTTACTTACCTGAGATAGAGGAAAGACCCCCCCATATTTAGTTTAGTTGATGAGGGATTTGAGATAAGAGAGAATATACGAAGGCCGATATAGAGGCAAAAGTGTTTAATATGGGTAACTTATGAGCTAAAGTAGGTCAAAGACAATATCCATATGATGGTATCTCACTTCAGAAGTGGTTTACCAAAGATAAATTTAGGAGTGTAATATAATGGAAAGGCATCATCTTCGGGATATACTCCCGATAATAGAGGACTATGAAAAGGAGTCTGGGAGCTTGATTCCAGTTCTGCACGAGGTACAGAAGAAGATCGGCTATCTACCAAAAGACGTTCAGGAATTTATAGCTGAAGAACTGGGCGTTCCTTTTAGCCAGGTGTATTCCGTCGTGACTTTCTATTCATTTTTCTCGATGGAACCCAAAGGAGACCATACTATCTCGGTCTGTACAGGAACCGCATGTTACGTGAAAGGGGCGGACGAACTGGTAGAAGAATTAAAAGACGAGCTCGATGTTGAAGAAGGTGGAACATCAGATGATAAAAAATTCACACTCACAACTAGCAGATGCGTTGGAGCGTGCAGTAAAGCTCCCGTTATGATGATCGATGATGAAGTTTATGGAAAGCTCAAACCGGATGAACTGCCTGATATATTGAATAGATATTAGAGAGGGAATAACAATGCCTAAAAAAGAAATATTGATCTGTGCTGGAACGGGCTGTCTGTCTGCAGGTGCAGAAGAAATAGAAGAGAGGTTGATGGATGAATTATGGGAACACGGTCTCGAGGATCGATTCCCAGTAAAAAAAGTGATCAAGAAAACAGGCTGTATGGGGCCCTGCAATAAAGGTCCGATGATGATAATCCAGCCGGAAAATACTTTTTATGGTGACTTGGAACCCTCGGACGTAGAGACCATAGTTGAAGAACATCTGATAAATGATAGAGTCGCTTACAACCTTCTGGTAGATGACGATGAAGGTAATAAGATAGAAGAATTTCGGGAACTCGATTTTATCAAAGATCAAAAAAAGATCGTGATGAGAAATTCTGGTGATATAGATCCGAGCAGTATCGAGGATTACTTGGAACAGGACGGGTATAGAGGAGCTAAGAAAGCGATAACAGAGATGGGAAAGGATGAGATAATCCAGGAGATAAAAGATTCACGCTTGAGAGGTAGGGGTGGAGCGGGTTTCCCCACCGGGATGAAGTGGGAATTCACCGCTAAAGAAGATGCCGAAGAAAAATATGTGGTCTGCAACGGAGATGAAGGAGATCCAGGTGCGTTCATGGATAGAAGTATACTCGAAGGAGATCCTCACAGTGTTATCGAAGGTATGATGATAGCTGGATATGCTGTAGGGGCGAATCAAGGTTATATTTACGTTAGAGCGGAATATCCTTTAGCTATCAGGAACCTCAGAAAAGCTGTAAGAGACGCTGAAAGTGAAGGATATTTAGGAGATAACCTCTTCGGGACTGACTTCAAATTCAATGTAGATATAAGAGTCGGTGCCGGAGCATTCGTGTGTGGAGAAGAGACAGCTTTACTCTCATCAATCGAAGGCAAGCAGGGAAGGCCCAAATACAGACCACCGTATCCCTCTACGGACGGATTGTGGGGTCAGCCGACGGTTATAAACAACGTGGAAACGCTTGCCAACGTGACACCTATCATACAGAGAGGAGCAGATTGGTTCGATAGTATAGGTACAGAAGAAAGTTCAGGCACCAAGGTATTCGCTGTAGCGGGTGATGTAGAAGAGACGGGTCTCGTAGAAGTACCGATGGGCACCACTATAAGAGAGATGATAGAACTAGCTGGAGGTGTTGCTGAAGGAAAAGAATTCAAAGCTGTTCAGATAGGTGGTCCTGCTGGGGGTACTGTACCGGAGAAATACATAGACCTTCCGATAGATTACGAATCCTTGGAGGAAGCGGGAACCATGATGGGTTCCGGCGGTTTTATAGTCTTAGATGAAGAAAATTGTATGGTCGATGTAGCGCGTTTTTTCTTAGATTTCACCCAAGAGGAATCCTGTGGTAAATGTCCTCCATGCAGGCTCGGATCAAAAAGGATGCTAGACCTCCTCGAAAAGATGACTAACGGTGAAGCGGAGCCAGGCGATATAGAGAAGTTGGAGGACCTTGCCCACACGGTAAAAGATACTTCCTTCTGCGGTCTCGGACAGGCAGCGCCAAATCCAGTACTGAGCACCCTCAGATTCTTCCGAGACGAGTATGAAGCTCATGTTTACGAGGATGAATGTCCCGCGGGTCAATGTAAGGCATTGATGGATGCTTACGTTATAGATAAAGAGACCTGCGTTTCATGCGGGCAGTGTGTAGAAGTGTGTCCTGTGGATGCGATTTCAAGTGAAGAGGATGTCTATGTGATCGATTCCGAAGCCTGTATAGCCTGCGGTGAGTGTGCTGAAACATGTCCTGTTGACGCTATATCTCAGGGAGGTGAAGGCTGATGAACGAAGTGGAATTAACAGTTGATGGAGAGTCCATCAAGGCGGAAAAAGGGGAAACTGTACTTTCAGCCTGCGAAAGAAACGGTATCGAGATACCAACTCTCTGTGAGCACAAGGCACTGACAAACGCTATGGCATGTCGGATATGTATAGTGGAAGTAAACGGTGAACAAATAGAGCCCGCATGTGGATTGAAGGTAGCGAAAGATATAGAGATCAAAACTAATACAGAAAAGCTTGAAAAATACAGAAAGATGAATCTTGAACTGATCTATCTAAATGAGAACCATTTCTGTATGTTCTGTGAGAGCGATGGAGACTGCGAACTCCAAGATCTCATGTGGGAACACGGGATAGATCATTTTGATTTTCCTAGAGCTTACCCCCACCAGGCGCTCGATGCTTCCCATGATTTTCTCGTGATAGATAACAATCGGTGTATCAAATGCGGTAGATGTGTTAGGGCATGCGACGAGGTTGTAGGTAGTCAGACACTTGGATTCGGTGGAAGAGGACTCGAAAACGAGATCGTGGCTGATACCGACATTCCTTTGGCTGAATCGAGCTGTATCGAATGCGGTTTATGCCAGCAGGTCTGCCCCACAGGAGCGATATTCAACAAGCAGAGCATGTTCAAAGGAACGACTAGAGAGTGTGACTCGACGATCACGACCTGTATGAAGTGCAGTATCGGTTGTGGAACGGAAGTTTACAAACGCGCCGGAAATATAGTCGAGATCATGGGCACTGATTTAGAAAGTGATGAAGGAGGTCAGTTATGCAAGATGGGGAGATTTGAACCTGTCATCGATGAAGACGAAAGGATAGAAGAGGTGATCATCCGAGAGGATGGTGAAGAAGAAAAAATAACCATCGATGAAGGGATAGAAAAAGTGAAAGATAGATTAAAAGAGGCGGATAGGATAAGCGCTTTAGCTAGTGGCGAATCGACTTCTGAGGTCTTGGATGAGTTTGAAGGGGTGATGAGGGGATATGGAGCTCTAGTCGACGTAGTCGGAGCGGAGAGACACCGTATAGAAAAAGAAGTAATGAGAAGAGTAAATATGATACAGGGCCACCTGATAGATGATATCTCGGAGGTCATGGAGGCTGATAACCTTTTAGTCTATGACACTTCCATAGTGGAGACCCATCCAGTTTTAGCTTCTTTCATTAGAAGAGCTGCGATAAATGGAACCAAACTCATCACCGTAGATACAGACGAAGACAAATTCTGGAGACATTCCGATATATCGATAAGCATCGAATCCCCAAATACTCAGCTCACTCGCCTCGTTAATGAAGTGATAAAAGAGGGTGTGGCCTCTATCCAGGACCTGTCTAGAGTGTCCTCGATCCTCGGCGGTGTGAAAGTACATCCTGAGGATATCATGACGATCGTTAGACACCTCGAGGAGGATACATATGACATAATAATTTTAGGCTCGAAAATGCCGGATCGATGGTCAATAAGACACATCTTTGAACTGGCTAAATTGGAAGGAAGTTATCTAGTTAGTTTAAACGAGGCGGTGAATCAACATTTTAAAGAGTTGGATACTGAGGAACTCTATAACGATCCAGATATCACCTATATCTATGCTTCTGGGGAGAAGGACAACGAAAAGATGCTTGAAGAAGCGGAGAAAGCCGATTATCTGATTGTTCAAGCTGCCAAAAAGTCCCGATTGACAGAGATGGCCGACCTAGTGATCCCATCACTAACGATGTTCGAAAGGAACGGAACTATCGAAGATATAAATGGTGAAGAGAAAACTTTGACCCGAGTGTTCGAACCAGAAGTCGAACTGGAGTCGGAGAAAAAGTTTTTGAGGAATTATCGAAAAAGGAGGTGGGACTATGAGTGATGATAAAACTAGGGTAGCTACGGCATGTATGGTTGGGTGTTCTGGTTGTCACATGTCTTTCCTCGATATAGATGAATATATCAAGGATTTGGCCCAGGAGGTCGAATTCCAGGCCAGCCACGTGATAATGGATGCTAAGAAATTTGAAGAGGTGGATATAGGTATACTTGAAGGCACGATCACCAATGAAGAGAATATAGAGGTCGCTGAAGAGTTGAGAGAGAACTGCGATATTCTAGTCGCTTGGGGTGATTGTGCCTGCTTCGGTGGGATCATGACGATGAGGAACTTCGAAGATGTCGATGATATCCTGGAAGAGGTCTACAAAGTGAAGGGAGACGATAAGAGCAAGATACCCGATGACGATTCCATATCTACTCTCACCGATAAGGCAAAAGGGGTAGATGAAGTGATAGAAGTCGACGCGTACATACCGGGTTGTCCTCCTTCGGCTGATCTGATAAAGTACGGTTTCGAAGAACTTTTAGAAGGAAGGATACCGAAGTTGGATAAGGATAAATTAAGATATTGAGGTGAAAAAATGGGAAAAGTAGAAGAGATAAATCCTGTAACAAGGGTAGAAGGCCATGGTAAGATAACGGTACATTTGGATGATGAAGGGGATGTGGAGGAAGCAAGATTCCATGTGACAGAATTCAGAGCTTTCGAAAAATTCGTGCAAGGTAGAGTGCTTTGGGAGATGCCCGAAATGACTTCTCGTATTTGTGGGATATGTCCTGTGAGTCACGAATTGGCGGCCTCAAAAGCATGTGATGCTTTGGTGGGAGCGGACGTGCCTGAAAGCGCCCATAAGATAAGAGAACTACTCCATATGGCTCAGATACTCCAATCACACAGTCTCAGTTTTTTCTACCTGTCTAGTCCCGATCTTGTCATGGGGTTCGATGCCTCCCCTGAAGAGAGGAATATCTTTGGTCTATTGAAAGAGAATGAAGAACTGGTGGACAGGGGAATAGAGTTGAGAGGTTTCGGTCAGAAAGTGATAGAGACTCTAGGCGGTAAAAAAGTCCACCCAGAGCTTTCCGTTCCTGGCGGTGTCAACCAAAATATGGAACGTGAGACCGGTGAGGAACTGCTAGAGAAAACCGAAGATCTTAAAACTTATCTTCAGGAAACGATAGAGCTCTTAAGAGAGATCTATGACGAGATGGGTCAGAAGGTCGAAACTTTCGCCTCTCACTCTACTGGATATATGGGTCTCGTCGATGAGGACGGGCGGCTTGAATTCTACGACGGCAAATTGAAGATAGTCGATCCACACGGCATAGAGCTGGGCGAAGTGAGCCCCGAGAAATATAAGGAGCTCATAGCTGAGAGATCTGAAGATTGGAGTTACATGAAATTTCCGTATTATGAGGAACTGGGATTCAAAAGAGGCGTTTACAGAGTGGGCCCCCTCGCTAGGTTGAACATCGTCAAGGGCATAGGTACTGAATTGGCACAAGAGGAGTGGGAGAGATACAATGAACTTGGTAGAGGAGAGATCAAAGAGGGCCCTCTGTTCTATCATTATGCCAGACTGATCGAATGTCTACATACAGTTGAGAGAATAGAAGAACTGCTCCAAGATGAGGATATTTATTCTGGCAAGATAAACGTACCCACAAAAGTAACGAATGAAAAAGGTATAGGAGTGATCGAAGCGCCTAGAGGGACCTTGATTCATGACTACACTTCAGATGAGAACGGCGTCATAACCGACGCCAATTTCATAGTTGCTACTGGACACAACAACGCGGCTATCAATAGAAGCGTAAAGAAAGTCGCGGAAGAATATATCGAAGGAGAAGAGATACAAGAGAAAACGCTGAACAGATTAGAAGGGGTGGTAAGAGCCTACGACCCCTGCCTGTCATGTTCTACACATGCTGTGGGAGATATGCCTATGAAAGTCAAATTGATATCCAGTGATGGAGAAGTTATAGCCAAAAAGAGCAAGGATATCTATTAAAATCATTTTCTTTTTTCTAAGCTCATTCACCCATCCTTCTATGTCTGTCCTGATATGATCTTATAGCTCTGAGAAAGTCTATCTTTCTGAAGCCGGGCCAGTAAACATCTGTAAAGTAAAGTTCAGAATAGGCTGACTGCCAAAGCAGGAAATTAGAGATCCTTTCTTCTCCGCTCGTTCTCAGTATAAGATCGGGATCCGGAAAGTCCGAGGTGTACAATTTGTCAGCGAAAACTTTTTCGTCGATCTGATTGATCTCTAAAACCCCCTCTTTCACATCTTCGACGATCCTCTGGATCCCATGTATGATCTCTTCACGGCCGCCGTATCCGACGGCGATATTGAAAAAATAATTATCGTAGTCCTCCGTTTTTTTCTCCGCATAATGTATCGATTCTTTCACATCTTTAGGAAGTTTCTCTATATTGCCTATGGCATTTATCTTTATTTCATGTTCGTGAACTCTCTCGTCGTCTCCAGCTTTCTTGAAGTTTCTTTTGAATAGATCCATCAGTTTTTGGACCTCTTCACTGTCACGTTCAAAATTCTCAGTAGAGAAGGCATAAACGGTCAGTATTTTTATCCCGATATCCGTACACCAATCCAACATTTCCTCGAGTTTCTCTCTACCTTTCTCGTGACCCGATTTCTCCTCAAGACCCAATTGCTTCGCGAATCTGCGATTCCCGTCCATTATCACGGCAACATGTGTCGGGATGTCTTCCCTTTTTTTGATCTCCTTCAACAATTTTTTTTCGTAGGCCTGGTAAGCGGTGTCCGAAATTGTCTTGGAGATCTCACTAATGACTATCCACCAGTTTAAAATGAGTGCTAAATACTATAAAAACATGTTGGGTACCGTAGATGATTTTGTTACAGAATATAACAAAAAAATAGGTCTGTTATAAATCATCATAATTGTTATATACAGATGGATTTATGGGAAACCAGGTGGTGTATGTGAAAGATAAAAAATTATACCTTCCGGGACCGACAGAAGTGAGAGACGAAGTTATAGAGGAGATGGACCAACCGATGTTCGGCCACCGGATGGATAGGATGACCGATTTATATACTACGATAGTCGAAGACACAAAAGAATTTCTCGACACTGATAAACATGTAATAATCCTGACCGCTTCCGGGACGGAGTTCATGGAAAGCTCGATACAGAACTTAGTAGACGAAAAAGTACTATGTTCCACGTGCGGTAGCTTCAGCGAAAGACAAGCTAATATAGCGGAAAGGCTGGGGAAAGATGTAGATAAATTGGAATACGAATGGGGTAAAGCTGTCAAACCAGAAGATGTTAGAGAGGCTTTAGAGAAGGATGACTATGATGCATTCACATGTGTGATGAACGAGACCTCGACAGGTGTGAGGAATCCGCTCGAAGAGATAGGCGAGGTGTTGAAAGATTATCCAGACACTTTCTTCATAGTCGATGCCATATCCGCACTGGGTGGAGATTACATAGACATCGATGGAAGCAACATCGATGTCATTTTCACATCAGTCCAAAAGGCATTTGCGATGCCCCCTGGATTAGCCGTATGTGTCGTTGATGACGACGCTTACCAGCACGAGAAAGAAAAAGATTCTGCATCCTGGTACGGCGGTTTCCAGAGGAGTATAGATTATTACAAGAGAAAGGGTCAGACCCATTCCACGCCCGCGATCTCGTTGATGTTGGCTTACAGAAAGCAGATGAAATATATGCTTGAGGAAGGTCATAAAGAAAGAGACAAGCGGCACAAAAATATGGCCGAGTACACCAGAGACTGGGCCTATGAACATTTCGATATGTTCCCAGAAGAAGGCTACATGTCTCAGACAGTGAGTACGATCGAAAATACGCGGGGAATCGATGTAGCCAAAACGATCAAAGAAGTCAATGAAAAGTACGATCTTGCGTTCTCCAACGGGTACGGCTCGAAACTCAGCGAGAAGACCTTTAGAATAGGACACATGGGTGACCACGACGTTGAAGATATCAAAGAGCTTACCGACGCCATAGAAGATGTAGCTGGGCTGTGATAAACATGGCAAAAAAAGTATTGATATGTAATCCGGTCGCAGAAGAGGCCGTTGAGATGTTGGAAGATGCAGGACTCGAAGTCGATAAAGAGTTCGGCATGTCGAAGGAGGAACTGACGGAGAAAGTCCCGCCCTACCATGCTTTGGTTGTAAGAAGTTCCACCAAAGTCAGAGAACCCACGATAGATGCGGCAGAAAATCTAGAAGTCATAGGGAGGCCCGGCATCGGTCTGGATAATATAGATCTGGACTATGCCAAGGATAAAGGTATCGCGGTTCATAACACTCCGACCGCCACTACGATCTCTGTCGCGGAATTGGCCATGACTCATATTTTAGCGGCTTACAGAGACATAGTCGCGGGAACCAACAGCCTGAAAGAAGGAGAATGGATAAAAAGCGAATTGGCCAGCAACGAAATCCACGGCAAAACATTGGGCGTCGTGGGTTACGGCAACATAGGTCAAGCGGTAGCGGAAAGAGCCGACGCTTTCGGGATGGACGTTTTAGCTTACGATGTTAGAGATATCGAAGATCCGGAACCGGCGGAAATGGTCGAGATGGACAGGATACTCGAGGAGAGCGACTTTATAACGATCCACGTACCTCACATGGACTCCACTCACCATATGATGAGCACGGAAGAATTCAAGAAGATGAAGGAGAACGCGGTGTTAGTGGACTGTTCGAGAGGAGGCGTCGTCGACGAGGACGCGCTTCACGAAGCTCTCAAGAACGACGAGATCCGTTTCGGCAGCAAGGACGTATTCGAGGAAGAACCTCCAGAGGACCATGAGCTGTTCGAACTGGAAAACTTCCACGCCACGCCTCACATAGGAGCCCAAACTGAAGAAGGACAGATTAGAGCAGGTACCCAGGCCGCGGAAAAGATCATCGATGAGTTGAAGTAAAAACCTTTTATTTATTTTAATTCGAGGTGTAAACATGGTGGAATTGAGATCATTTAAAGGGATACAATACGATAAGGAAAAGATAGAGGATATGGATGAAGTTATAACTCAGCCTTATGACAAGATATCTGAGGAGATGCAGGACAAATACTACGAAAATAACGATTACAATTATTGTAAGCTGATACTTCCCAAAGAGGAGAACAGGTACGAGATCGCAGCCCAAAGGCTAAACGAGTGGATAGGGGAGAATGTTTTACAGAAGGAAGAAAACTCCGGTATCTATGTTTATTACCAGGATTACGAAGTACTCGGAGAAAAGTACACTAGAAAAGGTTTTGTCTCCGCCGTAAAACTCCATCCTTTCGAGGAGGAAATAGTTTTGCCCCACGAGGAGACACACAAAGGACCGAAGATCGACAGATTGAAGATGCTGAGAGCTACGGAGAAGAATCTTGAGGCCGGTTTCATGTTGTACAGCGATGAAGAGGAAACTACGATAGATATGTTCGACGAGATCGCCGAAAGAGAGCCTCTTTATGAGGCGACAGACGAACTAGGTGTCCACAGTCGAGTCTGGAAGATAGAAGACGAGGAAAGGATAGAGAGAGTGCAGGAAGTACTAAAAGGCGAACAGGTCGTCATCGCCGACGGGCATCACCGCTATGAAACCGCTGTCAACTACAGAGATGAGATGAGAGAGAAAAATCCGGACTATCAGGAGAACGAGGCCTTCAACTGGAGGATGACCTACATGGTTCCGGTAGAAGATCCCGGTCTCAACGTGCTTCCAGGACATAGACTGCTTTTGAAAGAGAAGGTTGAAGATAACCACATCGAAGAGATGAAGAAATATTTTGAAGTGAAGGAACTGTCGGAAGGTGAAGAAGATAAATTCCTTGAGGAAAACGACGATACATCTTCCTATGAACTCTACGACGAGGATAGGATCCTGGGCCTCAGGCTGAAGAGTAGAGAAAAGGTAGAGAGATTTATGTCAGAAGAGTATTCAGAAGACTACAAAAATCTAGACGTAGTCGTGCTCAGAGATGTGATATTCGAAGGGATAATGGGTCTTGAAGACCTGCACATCGATGAGGATATCTCCTATGAACGATGGGCTGAAGATTCTATGGAAAAGGTAAATAATGGCGAAGCCACAGTCGCTTTCTTGGTCAATGCTACAAAACCGGAAGAGGTCCTCAACGTAGCTAAGAACGGGGAAAGGATGCCGCAGAAGTCGACTGATTTCTATCCGAAGATAAACTCTGGATTCATGATGATGGATATCCAGACCGGAGAAACCCTTTAGCTTTTTTTCCTAAAACCCGGACAAAACCCTTTTTATCTTTCTGTATTTTCCTTCCAAAGCGTCAAGGAGCAGACCTAGTGAGATCAAGATCCTTCTGTCGATATCCGGTTCTAATTTTTCTTCTATCTGGAGTCTGTAAACATCTTTGAAAGGATTGATCCTTTGTTTGTAGAATCCAACTTTACTTCCATTTTGAATTAATTTATATCTGTACGGTACCTTACCAAAAACTTTGAAGCGGATGATCTCCTTGAGGAGAGAGTCTTCTACTGCTCTGCCTATCTTCTTCTCATCGGCATCCATCAAACTCCAATCACTCAACATCATTGATTCGGGTGATTTTCTTTCCAGATAACCTAAGGTTCCCTCATCCTTTTTATCTATGACCTTGAAGACACCGTTAAAGTTCGTGATATTTTCCTGTTTGACTCTGAACAGCTCACGATCTTTTTTCTCGCTATCGTAGACTCTCAACTCACCTTTGATCCTCAGTGATTTCTCCTCACAAAAACCAACCTTTTTTCCCCCTTCATCTCTGATATAATATTGGTTCCCTAATGATAAGAATTTCTTCTCTATTATGAATTCGTCTCCATCTAGAGTGATAGACAGATTGAATTCTTCAGATTTTTCTTCATTTACCAAATCTGATCACATCAAAAATTAGTATGCTATAGCTTATAAATTTTCTCCAAACTCTTCCGCCAGTTCCCTCATCCTATCCGCACTCTTTTGGTAGCCCGCTTCTTCAGTTCTCTCAATCTGCTGGATGAAGCGCTCTTTTCCACCTGCTGTATTATCGGCGTGACAGATTATTTTTTCTTCTTTTGTTTCAGGAAGGTAATCTTTTGCAGGGAGACCCACCTTTTCGGCTTCCTCTTTGGTGATCCCACCACCTATATGCCTTTCAACAATCTTAGCCAGTTCCTCTTCCCAGTCCTGTTCTCTAATCAATCGAGCCCCTTCTATACCGTGGTCAACATCGTGGCTGACCGTTCTCCCGACATCGTGTAGAAGTGCTCCAGCGACTATCAACTTGAGATCCCCACCATATAACTCTTGAAGTTGCAGCGCTTTATCCAGTACAGATAAAGTGTGCATCATCAGGTCATCATCTATCCCTTTTTTCCTAGCGAACTCAAAACATTCATCTGCGGACGGAACTTTAGAATAATTAATCACTCTTTTACCCTCGTTTGACGGTAGTACGCTCATGTCGCCCCCTTCAAGCGATGAGATCGTTCTATTATTGTATCTGTCGAGGAAAACAGCCAGGGAGGCGACCTCAGAGTGAGGTTGAGAACCGACGGCAACGTTGTGGTCCGCGAGATCATAGACCTTTCTTGGGACCTTTTTTGAACCTACGATGATCAGAGGATCTTTCACTTTTGTTTCATCAAAAAAGCTATCGATATCTTCTCCATACATGGTCAGGTGTACTGTGTCACCGTCCCAATTTTTAATCAGATCGGACCAATCACGTTCTTCGACTACTTCAAAATTCCCTCCAAATCTGGAGGATACGTCTTCGAGAGTCTCTTTTATATCTTTGTCAAGTTCCGGCATGAACATATTTTCAAGGCCGAAAGCTCTAGCGGTCAAACCCACATGGGTGGTCATCCTCTTATCGCGGTCCGGTCGATGGCCCAATCGTAATACTGATCCCACTCATCTCACCATGGACCTTCATCATCTTCATCCGATTCTACCTGGGTGTTAAATGTTGATTTCGACCGTCCAGTTTCTTCGAAAGTGTCTTCCTCCTCTTCATCTTCTTTAAATTCTTCAGCGAACTCTTCTTCAAAGTCCTCTTCATCCTCATCTTTTTCGCTTTTCCCACTGAATTCAAAAGCTCTGAGTCCTTCTCCACTGAAAAGAGGTATGAGGACTCCTTCAGTTAAAGGAAGACCAGAAGCGAAACCTAATAGACCACTCGGTATGATATATCCAAGACCACTAAAGTTGATATAATATCCAGTATGGAATACCATCCACCCGAAAAGTGCGATAGTTATACCTGCCATTAACCACCCTAGAACATCAGGAACCGTTGACATGTCTGGAGTCCTAAAAAATACTGGCGTGAGGAAACATACTAGGAGAGATAACAAAGAGAACCAGACGATACTATTTTGGTCTCCGTAAAGCGGTATTATGGCATACACGAAGAAGATCACTGTTATTATTATGGCAATACCTGATATTAAGGCCAATAAACCTTCGGAGATCTCAGAAAATAAATCTTCAATACCTGACAAGTCCATATTATCCTCCCTCGCTTATTTCTTCTATCCTATGGCCCTTGTAATTCAGTTTTACTGATCTCTTTACCAGAGCTTGCAGTGTAGTGGTGCTGGTACCTATCTTTTGACTTATATCGTTTGCAAAAGTGTTCCCTTCTCTCACGGATTCCAATATCTTTTCTTCAAGTTTTTCAAACTCTTCTTCGCTCAACATAGCCGCATATAACACATCGCTGATCTCTTCGATCGGGACGGAAGCATCTATATGGACATCGGAGTAGTAAGTATGATACGCCTTTTTGGTCTCTCTACCAGTATGCTGCCATCTTGTTTCCACTAGGTCCATTTTATCGAAGATCTTCAAGGTCTCTTTACCTTCCTCACCGTAATTTTCTTCTATCTCTTCTTCTGTCTGCCAACCTTCTGCGAGATCGGTATAAACATTTTTCTTAACATTTGTACTAACGGCTCTAAGGATAGGGACAAGTTCCGACACATCTTTTATGACTTTTACTCGACTCATAGAGACTCAAACACCTTATTACACGATAAAATTTAATATTTTCCTATGTCTAAAAGTTTTTTAGCCTCTTTTTCCGTTTTCGAGGGTCCGTATTAGTCCTAGCACGTTTTATAAAAGAAGGTATTCCTTCTACATCTTTGACTTCTTTTTTTAAAAATTTTACTATCCTTTTCCTATAATCTAGATCATATTCTATATCGTTCGATTGACAGGCCTTCTTTATATCATAGCAAAGTTTTCTACCAGTAGGATCCCAATCTGTCAATATTATGACCTTTTCGTACTTGCGTCTCAATCCTTCTATTATCCTTATGATCGATTTACCCTTCTTTATCTTGACGATCTTTCTTTCGATACCTAAGTCCTTCAAAGCCTTAACGTCATTTTTACCCTCAACTATAATCGGGATGTCTTTATCTTCATTTTTGATCTCTTCTATGATGTCAAGGACACCTTCAAGTTCTTCTTTTAACCTCATCTTCAGGCCTCTAATACAGTTTTAATCCTTTCTTTAAGATCCTCCTTATTTATACCTTTAAAGAATATTCTTTTTTTCTTCGAAGTGTTTCCTCTAGTTATACCTATTTTATCCTTATGGATCTCCAATTCTCTAGAGAAGTGATTTATCAAAGTTTTATTTGCCTCACCTTTAGATGGTTCTGCTTCGACGAATATCTCTAGATTGTCTCTCCACTGATTGACACCGGTCATCTTTGTTCTAGAGGCGTTTGGAGAAATCGCCACATCTAGATATACCCCTCCATTACCATTTCGGATACATTCTAAGAGGTTTTCATCTTTCATATATTATGATTAATTCTCTCATCACATTAAAATGCTTCCATTTCAGAGGAATCATACTTAGAGAAGTTCTATAATAAAGAAA
The DNA here is from genome assembly GCA_046540335.1 of Thermoplasmata archaeon. Classification (GTDB taxonomy): domain Archaea; phylum Thermoplasmatota; class Thermoplasmata; order Halarchaeoplasmatales; family Halarchaeoplasmataceae; genus Natronoplasma. Next base: position 22,554 of record JBKHFH010000028.1, read on the forward strand.
GGAAGGATGATAAATTGAAAGGCCATTGAAAAAATGCTAAAAAAACCAAATCTTGAGTTGTAGGAAATGATTTAGGAGTAGATGTTAACCCAACAATTCAAAAATGGCAATTACTTCGATACATCTAGGTCCAACTTTTCACAAGAGATGGCCGTTGAGACATCGAAATCTTTTACCTTTACCTCACTTTCTTGAAACTTTTTTTTCATATCCCGGATAGTTTCTCCAACTCTGTCTTTTTCGCTAACGATTATAGATATGAGATCATGTTTACCGTAAGTATCCCATATAGCTTTTACATTGTTGTCACTACTAAATATATCGATAGCCTTTTCCAAGTTATTCATATTTAAACTCAGACCGATTATAATAGTGGTCAACCCTAATTTAGATAGATCTGGCAATCCATGTACTTCTTCTTTAAGAACTCCATTATCCTTTAACCTATTCACTCTTCTATACACCGTATTTCTACTCACATCTAAATCATCAGCGATATCTTGATAAGATTTAAAACCCTGGCAAAAATGACATATTATCTTCCTATCAGTCTCATCGATATTTTCTGTTGTGATGGTCGTACCTCCTAAATTATTGAATTGTGATATCCTCTATCTTAGATAGTGATATATATACGTTTACAAAAAAAACAAGTAAATTCGGCTTCTAATCATAATCGGCTGATACAATCTAATCAAAAAGAGTATGTTTTCTAGGGGTCCGTCATCAAAAATTAGTTATAAATAAACAAACCCGTCTTATCCGATATACCTATATTTGGAGGTTTTAAAAATGAGTGAAGAAGAAATGCAAAAGTATATGGACAAATATTGGACAAAACCAAGTATTTTTGGTTCTGTAGAACCATTCTGTCTAAAATTTGCTATGGATCCGACGTACGGAGGGTACAATATATCAAAGTCAGCATACCAAAACAGACCAGATATTTTCAATCTAGAATGGCTGTCGAAGGAAACAGGAATTAACGAAGAAGAACTAGAAGAAAGGATACAAAGGATGATAGACAAGCATCTGATCATGCTGGTCCAAAATCCAAATACATACGCCATGGGATGGGCTATCTATTACTGGTTAGTTGACCTAAAAGACAATGCAACTGAAGATCAGAAACAGGAAGTATTAGATCATATACAGAATGAAGACTGTACCTGTTCGGCAATGGTAGGAAAAGGAGACTTCGATTTCTATGGAGGAAACCATATCGGGAATCTAGATTTCCTGAGAAATGTAATTATCAAACCTATCGAAGATTATCCACAAGTAAAAGATGTGTACATCACACCAGTTGCGAGATATCTGAGAGAAGAAAAGGTAGCTCAATGGAGAGCTCCTGAAGGCACGACTAGAAAATTCTACATATCAGATGAAGAGAAAGAAAAATTAGCAGAAGTCCAGGACTATATGGATGAAGAAGATATCGAGATATTCTGTGCTTTGAACAAAAAAAGATCTGTTAAGGATATGTTCGATTTCGATGTTATGGAAGAAATATCAGGAATCGACGGCTCTGAATTGAAAGAAAGTTTAGAAGAATATGTAGAAGAAAAACCACTAATGATTCCCTTGGTGTGCCTTAACTGGAGAAAATTAGGATTAACAAAGAGATATTTTGTGCTTAGGATGTACAGGATGCTTCCTACGGACCAAAAATTCCAGGTAGCAGATAGTCTAGCAGAGTATCCTGAATGGGAAACATTGTGGCAGTTCACTCAGTCACCCTACGATTTTGTGTGTTCTGCTTATAATGAACTAACTGATATCGACGAATTGAGAAACAAGTTAATGGATATCGAAGGCGTCGAGGAAATAAGAGAATTCGACGTATATCGGGCAACAAGAAGATGGACCTGTAGATTAGACGAGGAAAACGATTTCTGGGAAGAATGCGTGATGACAACAGACGTAGGAGTAGATTCAGTCAACAAACTTGAAAAGAAGATGTTCACCAAGCGTGAATTTGATCTAGAAGACTGGGGTGAGTAAAATGGAAGGCGTTAGGGATTATGTAGTAGATAAACTGCAGTATGCATATAATCCTGATAGTATAGCTGT
>JBKHFH010000029.1:0-24118 GCA_046540335.1 Thermoplasmata archaeon
ATCTATGGGCCCTGAGCGAGTCTAAACATCTGCCTTTTATAACATCTGTAGACTTCAACTTCAATATATAAATGGATGATATTAAAGAATTTCTATCGTGAAAAAAGGTTCAACTCTGGAGTACGATCTCTATATGCACTTCGTCGGGCACCTGGATCCTCATCAACTGTCTTAATGCACGTTCGTCCGCATCGATGTCTATCAGTCTTTTATGAACGCGCATCTCCCAGCGTTCCCAAGTCTCGTTTCCTTCTCCATCGGGCGATTTTCTACAGGGAACTGTCAATTCCTTAGTAGGCAGAGGGATAGGTCCTTTCATCTCCACCCCTGTCCTCTCAGAGATCTGTCTTATCTGCCCACAGATCTCTTCGATCCGTTCTGGATTGGTTCCGCTCAACGAGATTCTCGCTTTCTGTGCCATGTACTTTTACCTCACAAAGAAATGATATAAAAGGGTTTTGTAGGAAAGATTTCTACATCTCTTTTTCTTCTATGTCGATCACTTGACCTGCTGCGACTGTCTGACCCATATCTCTGATAGCGAATCTACCTAGCTCAGAGAACTCTTCAACTCTCTCTATCGAGAGATTTCTGGTCGGCTTTACTTTTACTACAGCCGCTTCACCATTTTTGAGGAAATCAGGATTCTCCTCTTTCACTTCACCTGTTTTAGCGTCGAGTTTCTTCTGCAACTCGATGAACGTACATGCTACCTGAGATGTGTGCGCATGGAATACAGGTGTGTATCCTTCAGTTACAACGCTCGGATGATCCAACACGATTATCCTTGCAGTAAAAGTCTCTGCGACGGTCGGCGGCTCATCTGCAGGACCGCAAACATCTCCTCTTCGGATATCGTCCTTTCCGACACCTCTTACGTTGAAACCAACATTGTCACCTGGTTCAGCTTTCGGGATTTCCTCGTGATGTTCCTCTATAGATTTAACTTCCCCTGTTGCGTTCGCTGGCATGAAAGTGACCTTGTCGCCTGGTTTCATCACACCAGTCTCTACTCTACCAACGGGAACAGTACCTATTCCAGTGATCGAATATACATCCTGGATTGGCAATCTCAATGGCTTATTTATCGGTTTTTCAGGAACATCGAAATCGTTGATAGCTTCGAGGAATCTTTCTCCATCCCACCAATCTATGTCCTTTCTTTCTCTCGTTATGTTGTCTCCTTTCAGTGCGCTCGTCGGTACGACTTTGAACTGACTGTCTTGATATCCAACTGATTTAAGAAGTTTAGTTACTTCGTCTCTTACTTCATTGAATCTATCTTCGCTGTATTCTGGTTGCGTCGCGTCCATCTTGTTAACAGCTACGACAAGCTGATCTACACCTAGAGTTTTAGCCAGGAACGTATGTTCTCTGGTCTGGGCCATAACGCCTTCGGTTGCTGCAACGACAAGAACCGCTGCGTCGGCCTGGGACGTACCTGTGATCATGTTCTTGACGAAGTCCTGATGGCCTGGAGCGTCGATGATCGTGAAGTAATACTTGTCCGTATCGAATCTCTTGTGCATCACGTCTATCGTCAGGCCACGGTCTCTTTCTTCCTCTAGCTGATCCATAGCCCAAGCATAGGCGAATGTGCCTTTACCCTTCTCTTCTGCTTCTTTCTTGTACTCGTCGATAACGTGGTCCGGTATCTCTCCAGTTTCGAATAGCGTCCTACCTACTAAGGTGGATTTCCCGTGATCCACGTGACCTATGAATACGAGGTTCAGATGTGGTTTATCGTCTGCCATATTTTGTACCTCCAATTATTTCTGCTTCTCTTTAATGGGTTGCTCTATTTATAATTTTATCCTCGAGAGAACCCATTCCCGAGTTCGTATAGAAGAGGAAATACTCCAAATATTTATATTTGTTCCTTTTTCTTATCACAAAAAGGATCACAAAAAGGAATGAAGAGTATGTCTGTGGGTATAAGAAAGGCCGCGAAAGAGGATTTAGACGAGATAGTCGAAATGTGGTACAGACTGGCTTCTAAACACCAGGAGATGATGCGCGGATACGAACTTTCTGATGATTGCCGTGATAACTGGAGAAACTTCGTAGAGAAAGGACTAGACAGGGAAGGGATGTGTACGTTTGTTGCTGGTAAAAACGGTGATCTCGTCGGTTTTCTAAATGTTGTTATCCGAGAAAGATTGGGGATATTTGAGGAGAGACACGTTGGAATGATATTGGACGTATTTGTCAAGGAGGGGAAAAGAGATGAGGGCGTCGGCACTGATCTTACGAAGAGAGCAGAAGAGTGGATCAAAGAAAAGGGCGTGAATATCGCGGTTCTGACCGTTTCTCCTGAAAACGAAAAAGCCGTTGAGTTCTGGGAGGATAGTGGATACAGGACCTACCTGTTGAAAAAGAGGAAAGAACTGTTTTAAAAGCTAATCATCACTGAAATGATCGTATCCGCCGCCTAACTCTTGTCTCTCACCATCGACAATATACATCCCCTCCTCTATGATCTCACCTACGACTACCTTTTCTTCAAGATCGATAAGATCTACATCTTCAGGAGGTATAGTGAATACCAATTCGAAGTCTTCTCCACCGTGCAGGGCCCATTTCATCGGATCAATATTCAGTTTTTTTCCGCTTTCTTTGGTTCTTTCGGAGATCGGAACTTTTCCTTTTTTTATTTCAGCACCCACACCACTCTCTTCACAGATATGTCTCACTTCAGAGGACAAGCCATCGCTAACGTCTATCATCGCGTTAACATATGGGGCTATTTTTCTAGCTACATCCAATCTGCATGTTGGTTGAAGGTAGAAATCAGTATACCCCTCTTTGCCAGCTCTGAGCAGCTCTAAGCCCGCCCAGCTTTTTCCGAGGTCACCGGAAACGCAAACCAGATCCCCGACCTCTGCATCTCCCCTCATGCATAGGCTATCCTCTTCAACCTCACCGATCACCACCACGTTTATGATGAGATCGTTTCCATGGGTTGTATCTCCACCTATTATCTTCAATCCGTATTCCCGAATAGCATCTTTCATCCCGTCGAAAATACTTTCGGCCAATTCGAGTTCCATATCATCGGGGAACGCGATAGAAACCAGACCCCATTTAGGTACCCCTCCCATAGCTGCGATATCAGAAACGTTGACCACGACGGATTTCCAGCCCACCTGCCAGCCGGTATGCCAATCCAGATCGAAGTGATCCCCTTCTACCAGCATATCGGTCGTCATCAACTTATAGTTCTCATCCTCTTCGATCACGGCACAGTCGTCACCTATCCCTTTAAAAACTTGATCTTCAGTTTCGAACTTGGCAGCTATCATTTCTATCAGACCGAACTCACCGATATCGGATAATTTTTTCATATTATCATCTCTTTGCCTCATCTATCTTTTTCTCAAAATAACTTATCCTTTCTGAGAGATCACCCTCTCTCGTCACGCTAGAGATAGCACAGATCATGTCGAAAGCTCCCGCTAACGATTCGATATCGTTCTCGTCGATGCCGCCGATAGCGGCAGTTGGCACCTGGATCGACTCAGCGATAGTTTTTGCTCTCTCGATACCCAGTTCAGGTTCGACATCTTCCTTCGTGCGGGTTTTACGGATAGGTCCCACTGCTACATAATCTGCGATATTCTGGTATTCTTTGGCCTGTTCCAGATCATGGGTGGAGACACCGAGGATCATCTCATCGATGAGGTCGCTTACGATCTCAGGAGGGATATCGTCCTGACCCAGATGAACGCCGTCAGCCCCTGCAGCTAGAGCTAGGTCCACCCTATCATTCACTATCAATAGTGCTTTATCTTTACACAAGTCCACGATTCTTTGAAGATCATCATACCTCTCTCTATCTCTTTTAGACTTTTCACGATATTGGATGATCTTGACACCCTTTTCAACAGCAACTCGAACCTGTTCCTCGTGGGATAGATCGATCTCTGGATCGGTTATATAATAATAATTTGCTTTATCTAGCAGGTCCCTTCTTACCATGATAAAACAACCTCAAGATAGTTTAAATGATTTACTACTCTCAAAAATGCATCGGGACCTTACTCCAATTTACGGATAGCTTTGAATAACTCGTCCTCATATATCGGTTCTATCTTTTCATCCTCATAAATCACTCTAGATGGACCACTCTCGACTTTCCCGATCACATCTCCTATCTCAAGATCGACATCTTCAGAGACAGTAGCTAAAAGAGAACCTGATGAGATGAGCTTTAAGGGATCGATACCTAAATTATCACATATCTTCATAGTGCAATATTTCATAGATGGTTCCGAATCGATGACGAACGAGTTCTGAGAGGCACGGGCCATCTCGTAAAGTCCCTGAAGTATTCCTCCCTCAGTGGGATCATGCATCGAATTAACTTCGTTTCTGATGTCCAGTCCGTTCTTAACTACGCTTATATCATCTCTCAAAGATCTGCCTTCTGAGATAACACTTTCCTCCACACCTCTTTTCATCAATCGTTCTCCAAAATCGGATGTCAATATCCAAGTTCCTTCTATGGCGGCTTCGCCTATCTGAACTATCTTGTCTCCCGGTTCAGCATCTTTAGTGTAGATCGGATTCCCGGTGGTGCCGAGCAATGATGTAGTGATCAACGGCTGGTCTATCTTTTTGACCGTTTCGGAATGTCCTCCTATGATATCTATATCCAACCCTATGGAGGCCTCATAGATATCCAAAATTATCTCTTGTATCTTTTCTTTGGATATATTTTCGGGAAACTGGATTGTGATGAGCGCCCATCTAGGTCGGGCTCCAGATACCGCTATATCGTTCGCAGCTATGTTTATAGCCAGCCATCCTATATTTTCCACTGCACCAGAAATAGGATCCGAATGTGCTACGATAAAACTGTCACCTATATCGATCACCGCCGCATCTTCACCATATTCTGGACCCATCACAACACAGTCGTCTTTTACTTCTTTATCAAAAAAGAGTTCTTCCATGAGATCTCTGCTCAGTTTTGCCATCTTATCTCTCTCTTCAAATAGAAACAGGGATGCCCTCGATCCTTTTTTCTATTTTTTCTGCCATCCAATTTGCTCCACTTCCAGAAAAGGATAGTATCGCTTTCCTATAATTTTCAGCTATACCTGCCTTGTTGCCCTTTTTTTCCTGTAACTTCGCCAATGAAAAGTATGCTAGACCGAGCCTGTAAGAAGCGCCAGTTTTCTGGTAGATAGATATGGCTTTATTGTAGTTTTTTTCAGCCTTTTTAGTGTTATCTTTTATGGTGTAAGCGTTCCCCAATAATGTGTGCGTAAGAGCTTTTTTCTTTTCATCTCCTAGCTCCTCAAGAAGTTCTTTAGCCTCTGTGCCGGCCTCTATCGCTTCATCGATCATCCTTTTTTCAAGATGATACTCCGCTAGAGAGATGAGTGCTGAGGCTTTAAGGTCTCTATAGCCGAACCTTTCTGAAGCCTCTATAGCCTCTTTTAAGTATTCCTCTGCACTGTTTAGTTCTCTGAGGATGGTATAGAAAGAGCCGATATCTTCAAGTCCTCCAACTCTCTTGTAAGTTTCCTCTATCCTTTTCCAGTGTTTTAGACCCTTATCGAAGTAAGAAATGGAGTCACTCCAATCACCTCCCAATTTTTTGATCTTCGCCATCACGAAGTATGCGGTGGTCAGGAGGGAATGTTCATCCTCGCTTAATATCTCTATGGCGTTGGAGAGATATTCTTCTGCTTGGGAGTATTCACCGGTGTCGCTGAGAAGTGCACCCATCCTGAAGAGGATTTTCCCTTTGCACCTCTTCTTTTCCGAACTATTTTCGATGTCTTCAGCAGATTTCAGGGCGGTTTTGTATTCGGATATCGCTTCACTAGGTTTTTCTTGCCTCTCCAGTGTTGACGCAAGCCCTATATGCGCTTCAGTGACCAGACCGGTATCACCGTTTGACTCTATTGCTTGCTGGTAAGAATCTTCAGCCTTTTCGTAATCTGTCTTTTTCTTATATGCCTCACCCTTGATATAGCTCAGGTATGGAGCTTCATGTTCGTCCTCGACCTTTTCTATCAGCTCTATGACGGAATCATAATAACCCAATGCCAGTATTTCTTCCCATTCTTCTTTTAATACTTCTTTAAAATCTTCATATTGTCTAGCTGAAACCAGATGGTTGATTTTTTCTATTGAGTGTTCAGCTTCCAAGCTGGTTTTTTCCATGTAGTATTCCGAAGCTATGCTGTGGATCCGGCATTTTTGAGAGATTGAGAGGCGCTCTAATATCTTTTTTCTGACTATATCGTGCACTCCGATTTTTTTGTCTGTAGTACTATACACGAGAGGAGTTTGCAAGATGCTGTTCACCATGTTCTCAGTCACAGGTTCTATCATCGATAGAGCGTCTTTTTCCACGGGTATCCTGAAAGTAGAAAGGAGAGCGAGAGCCCAGAATTCTTCATCAGTGATGCGCATGTCGAGTATATCATCTATTGAAAACCCATCTTCGCCATGCTCATAAAACTCATCTAAAGATGAAAACAAAAGATTATTGGGATCGAGATGTATCTCATTACTCTTTTCCAGGCCAGAGTCGGGCCGATCAGGATCCTCCGTTATGATAATTGTGCATGGGCATTCTTCCGAAACCAGCATCTTGGAGATTATTTCAGAGATATCCTCGTTTTTGTCTATATCATCTATCAGGAAGAGAGTCTTCGTTTCTTTTATATCTTTCATCAGATGCACTAATCTTTCCTTTCTATCCATCTCTTCTTCGGATTTTAGGTATGATGATAGTCTATGGTTACCACACTTTTCGAGAAAATCGACTAGAGCTCTCCATAGATGCATCGGTTCCTGCCATTCCTTAACTTCAAAATAAAAAACATTCAATTTTCCCTTCAAATATTCTCCCATTTTGCTCAATAGGGTGGTTTTCCCTGTGCCTTCTTTTCCAATTATAGGGATCAAATCATATCCTTCTTTCCAACTATCTACAATTTCTGAGAATTGTGGGTGTTCCGTTTCTATAACGGCCGGCATATGATAGAAGTGATTTTTAAGATCTCTTTCTTTTGACTTTTCTTCAGGCTCGAATCGGCCCTTTTCTTTGATTTTTTGGAGAATCTCTAACAAAGAATAGTTCGTTTGATAGTATGCGTTGATCTCTCCCAGTTTGATGGGGCTTTTCTCCTGGTCTGAAGCCACTTCCACCTCTGTATTAGCCATCTTCTTTTTGGTTTTTTTTGCCTCTTCAAAACCGCTGTCAGTCAAAAAATAGGCCTTCCTTTTCTGTTTCTTGTCTTTGATCCTACGGGTCTCTTCTCGAAGCATATCTTCTTTTACGAGATTTCTCACAGCGTATGAGACAGTATTTTGTTTAAGGCCTAGACTGTCAGCTATCCCCTCTTGGGTTATTTCAACGGGCAGTGCGTAACCTTCATCCTCGCCGTAATGATCGAGGAGATGAACGAGCACTTTTTCCTTCGCCGTAAAATTTGTATCCATATGCAATATAGTTTAAAATCAATTACTATATGTAATTTTTGAGGGATAGACCTGTTTTTAGCCCGGATATAGGGAAGTAAGATTTATTTATCGGTCACCGGATACGCTGATTTTGTGAAAGAGAAAGCTGAAAATCTAGCCGAAAAACTTCTCTCGCAAGAGAAGATCCTGATCATCTCTCATATCGATGCTGACGGGATAACTTCTGGAAGTATAGCTTATAAAGCCTTGGAGAGAGCTGGAAAAGAGATCGATATAAAGTTCGTGAAACAACTCGATGAGAGCGAGATAGACAGATTAGAAGATAACGATCACGATCTTATATGGTTTACTGACCTTGGGAGCGGTCAATCGGTAGATCTAAAGAGTTTTAGATGTGTGATCACTGATCATCATGAACCACAGGGTGATGTCGGTATCCCGTCCCTCGAAGAACGTGGAAACATATTGAATTACGGAAACTCCAAAGCTCTCGAACTCAATCCACATCGGTATGGATTGGACGGGGCCAAAGAACTCTCCGGGTCGGGCACAACATACCTGGTGGCTAGAGAGATGGATGAAAAGAACAGAGATCTCAGCAAACTGGCGATAATCGGTGCCGTCGGCGATCTTCAGGCATCTGAGAGAAATAGACTGGTTGGAAAAAACAGAGATATCTTAGAGGAGGCTATCAAAGAGGGAGTGGTAGATAAGCGTACGGACGCAGCCCTCTACGGTCTGGAGAGCAGGCCTTTACCCAAGTTGCTGGAATTCGCCTCTGATCCGATTCTTCCCGGTCTTACCGGAGATGAATCCGCCTGCACCAACTTTCTGGTAGAAATGGAAATACCTTTGAAGGATGACGGGAGTTGGAGAAGATGGTACGAACTTTCAAAGAAAGAAAAAAGGAGGATACTCTCGGGACTAGCAGATAGGATGCTTGATCGAGGATATCCCGTAGAGCACGTAAAGAGTCTTATGGGAGAGATCTATATTTTCCCTGGAGAAGAAGTAGGCAGTATGCTTCACGAGGCTAAAGAATTTTCAACCTTGTTGAATTCCTGCGGCAGGTATGAGAAAGCGGAAGTCGGTATGGAAATCTGTTTAGGTGATAGAGATGAATATTTTGATAAAGCAAAATCACTTTTAAAGGGACATCAGAAAGTTTTGGTTGACAGTCTAGATTACGTTGAATCCGTAGGTGTGAAGGAAAGAGAAAGCATTCAATTCTTCCATGGAGAGGACGAAATACCCGATACGGTGGTTGGAACCGTAGCCGGCATGGTCCTGAATTCCGGCGACGTTGACAGAAGATTACCGATCATCGCTTTCGCCGAGTCGGAGGAAAGAGAAGGTGTCAAAGTATCCTCTAGAGGGACCAAAAGGTTGGTGAACGATGGATTGGATCTTTCTTCTGTGATGACCGAATGTTCTAAGAAAGTCGGCGGTGAAGGGGGAGGTCACGATATCGCAGCTGGAGCTCTGATACCCTACGATAAGGAGAAAGAATTCCTTGAAGAGGTCGAAAAAATGATCGACTCTCAACTTAATTGAGAGCTATTCTTCTTTTTTGGCTATCGCCGCGAGGCTTTGATCTTCCGGGTCGTAATAACTGTCGGTCTTGATACCCAAAATGAATCCGGTGAAGTCCGCTTTGATAGGTTCTCCATCCAGTTCTCCGATGATATCGCCTTTGTCCACTTCTTCACCCGGTTCTCTCTTTGCTTTAAAATAACCCTCTCTTCCCGGTGAAAGTCTTTCATAGTGATGGTAAAATGTAGGTTCCTCTTTCTTTCCTTTCTCGTAATCATCTAGAACATAACTAAGTACTGCATCTTTCACCCTCCCGAGTTCACCTCTATAGCGTTCGGCTCCTCCGGCTTCGATGATCATAGAGGGTATCTCGAGTTTGGAGGCTTCCAAGAACATCTGTCCTCCGGTACCGCCGGTCTGGACGGCGTTATTCAGACCTAGATTTTTGCAGAATTCTATATTATAATCTTTTCTTAGGTTTGTCAGCATATACGGAACGCACCAGCTATCTTTCCCGTAGGTGTGAAGGTCTATGATACGATCGAATTCTATTGCCTTCTGGAATGTTTGGTGAGCTATACGTTCAGATTTCGTACCGTTCTCGTCCCCGGGAAATATCCTGTTCAGGTCTTTTCCGTCTTCGGGATTCTCTCTTTGCTTGTTTTCAACAGCTTCTAGATTCACTTCTGGTATGACTTCGATTTCTTCTATATTTCTGCTTTCTATCCAACCTTTTATCTCTCTAGCGATGAGAACGGATCCGATTTCGGCTCCGTGTACTCCAGCGGTGATGAGAGTCTTTTTCATAAACTATGTAATCGCGGTGGATATATTAAGAGTTTGGCTGTTATTCGGAGAAGGTTTTAACTAACTTCGATCATTTTCAGTATGATGATGACTGTACTCGGCGTTCATGACGGCCATGATTCTGGTGCTGCTTTGATCCATGATGGAGAGATATACGCTGTGAATGAGGAACGCCTGACCAGGGAAAAATATCACCGCGGATTTCCAGAACGTTCTATAATTGAGTTGTTCAAACTATCTGGCATCGAAGTAGGAGACGTAGAAGTGATAGCGGTATCAGGGATCTACAGAAAGAAAAAGCGACTTTTAACAATGAAGAAGAGCCTGAACGAACTGATCGGTGATAACCACATCATAACCGTCCATCACCACAGGGCTCACGCCGCGGGAGCATTCTTCACATCTGGATTCGACAACAGTGTAGTTCTCACCATCGACGCTGCTGGTGACGGCTTATCTTCGGCTGTGTATGAAGGAAAAGAAGATGAACTTAAAAAGATAGCGGAATCCTCCTATCTCGATTCGCTTGGTGATTTTTACGCATCCATCACTGAGTTGTTGGGATTCAAACCGATGAGGCATGAAGGAAAAGTGATGGCTTTAGGCGCATATTATAGAGGTGGCGACTATCACGATTTCAGTGACTGCATAAAAGTTAACGGATTGGGTTTCGATAATCTTCTTCAGGTAACAGGATCGGAATCCGTAAGAGAGCTTGCAGAAAGAATCGACTTTCCTTTGAATCGAAGAGATGAATGTTCGGATGTACTTCGGGCCGGCAATAAAGATCATGAACTATGGAGGAAAGCGGTGAAGATAGCAGCCTGGGCCCAGAACCATCTAGAGAATCTTCTTGAGCAACTTAGCCAAAATATCAAAAAGGACGATAGGATCGAAGAAGAGATCAAGGAAAATATATGCTATTCTGGAGGAGTCGCTCAAAATGTCAAAGCCAATGAGATAATAAAAGAAAATTTTGAGAACACCTATGTATTTCCGCACATGGGTGATGGAGGACTAGCTCTCGGTGCAGCATTAGATGTTCAACAACGATGGAAGTCTGCAAAAAAATCTTGGGACTGGAAAGATAGTTCAAATAACGTTTATACCGGTCCAGAATTTAGAACAAAACAGATAAAAAATTCATTTGAAAAAAGAGATGATCTTGCTTACCAGAGAGTGAACGATAAATCAGAAATCGTCTCTTCGCTGTTGGAAGAAGGTGAGATAGTCGGTCTGTTCCAGGGAAAGATGGAGTATGGTCCTAGAGCCCTGGGTAACAGATCTATACTCGGGGACCCATCTAGAAAAGAAATAAAAAAGAAGTTGAACAATATGCTTGGCAGAGAACCGTTTCAACCATTCTCTCCGACGATACTGAAAGAGTATGAAGATGATTATCTGAAGTCTTCTACTACAAACAAGTTCATGACCTTATCTTACGACATCACTGAGAAAGCTAAGGAAGATCTGAAAGCTGCTGTTCATGTCGACAACACCTGCAGACCTCAGGTCTTGGAAAGAAAGGACAACCCGGTTTATTATGACATGATAAAGAGATTCGAAGAGAAAACAGGTATTGGAGCTTTGCTAAATACGAGTTTCAACCTTCATGGCGAACCGATCGTATGCTCACCGAAAGAAGCGATAAACTCCTTCACAGAAATAGATTTAGACGCTTTGATATGCGAGAATTACCTCATCCAAAAAGATAACCTATGAGATAAAAAAACATATATAATAAGAAACCCCTTAGTTTGTTGAGGGTGTAGGATGAGTGATAATGAAGATAAATTCAGTGGGTTGAGAAGATTCAATGGGGTCATGGCGGTTTTACATTTTATCCAGGGTCTTCTGATGGTGTATCTGAGCAACGACTTCGCAATAGAAGTGACAACTTCTTATGTAGGGGGGCCACCAGGAACTAGCGTAGAATTCATGCAGACCGAAGTACTTTTCGAGCTACCCGTAGGGCTAGCAGTGGCGGCTTTCCTACTCATGTCCGCGATAGCTCACTTTGTCGTCTCTACTTTCGGATACAATTGGTACAAAAGAAATCTCAAAAATCATGTCAACAGAGCTCGATGGATAGAATATTCTTTCAGCAGTACCCTGATGATAGTAGTCATAGGGATGCTCGTAGGGATAACCGATATCGGATTTTTGGTAGTTTTAGGTGTGGTCAACACCTCGATGATACTTTTTGGATGGCTTATGGAAACTTACAACCAGAGAACTGAGAAGGTCGTTTGGACACCTTTCATATTCGGGTGTATCGCTGGCGTCGCTCCCTGGATCGCGATCGCAGCTAAACTTCTGACCATCAGAACTTACGCCGATGTAGCCATCCCGGATTTTGTACTGTGGATATTCGTTTCGATAGCGATATTCTTTAACATATTTGCATTAAATCAGCTCCTGCAGTACAAAAGAGTTGGTCCGTGGAAAGATTACCTTTATGGTGAAAAGATGTACATCGTTTTGAGTCTGGTAGCGAAGTCCGCTCTAGCATGGCAGGTTTTTTCTGGTACTCTAGCGGGATAGATAATACCACTAAAAAGCAACATATCAGAACTCGGCCTCTGTAATGTCAGTTGAATTCTCGTATCGAGACCTTGTTGGTTTTAGGGTCTAGGACTGTAACTTTAGCGGGCTCAGGTTGGATGTCTCTCATCTTCTGGTATTCCGTCTGTTCTTGCCAAGTCGACGCATTGATTAAAATAGTACCATGGTACTCATCGACCCCGTTCCTGTGGATATGTCCGGTAACGAAAACGTCGGGAACTTCCTCGATAGCCAAATAATCTTCTTTCTCTGGAGCTATCGATGTCTTTTTACCATACACAGGAACAAGATGTCTCCGTTTTAGCATCTCTTTCAAGGCGGTGGTCGGTTCTTCTTGAGTAACCTGCGGAAGCATATCGCTAAGATCGTTTATACTGTTCCCGTGATACATAAGGATCTTTAATCCTTCCAGATCTATCGATGAGGGATTGCCATAGAAGAAAACGTTATCTGGGAACATATCCTGTATTTCTTTAGGTAAACAAGGCTGAGGTTCTGCATTCCGTACTATGTCGTGGTTACCCGGGATAGTGATTATCTTGATGTCTTTTCTTATCTCTTTCAACATCCTAGCAGTCTTACGATACTGTTCATTTATATCGATGATATTCAGTTCCTCTTCCTGATTTGGGAATATACCAATACCGTCTATAAGATCGCCGGGAATCAAAAGATATCTGATATTCTTAGCGTCTTTAGCGCTATTTATCCATGAAACAAAGTCCCTCCATCTCTCTTTCATGAATTTCTCGCTTCCAACATGGATATCACCCAAAAAGGCTATCTTACCTGAAAAGTTGGGTTTCTTTCTGTCATTCAGTTTTGGTACACCGGGTCTCTTTATCTCTTCGATAGCGAAAGTGTCTTCGAAGTTACCATTATTTTCCCACATCTCTCCTTTGGCTAGTATCACTTCATCTTCTAAGATACCCTTCGAAAATGCTTCACTTTCGCTGGAGATGAAACCTCTTATCTCTCCCGTCTGGTCTTCTAAAGTCAGCACCTTATTACCATTGGAGGTAGAATGAATATCTCTGACCATGCAGATCGTAGAAGCTTCCCCTCTTCTCTTAGTTATCCTGCTTATAGGTTTCGCTTTTTTTCCATCCCTCCTTTTCATTATTATCGATTTCAATATTTCGAATTTGCTTACAAAGTAATTGGTGAAGTCATTTATTTTGCCAGTACAGGTAGAATTCCCTGAGACGTCCTTCATGACTTCCAAACATACCGTCAGTTCTATAGAGTTTTCTTCCCTGCGCTTCGCGGCTTCCGCTTTACTTTCAACCTCTAGATGATCCTCTACAATATCGGATATTGTTTCTTTGCATACGGGAAAGGGTAGATTTTCTTTACTTTCAGTCAGTTTATCTATGACTTTAGAAGCATCCTCTAAATTCTCTAGATATTCCATAGCGTCGGGAGTCAAAACCGTGTTGTTCTCGGCGAGTTCACTGACTATCCTGTCACGCATCTAAATCAAAATGTCATGGATTTTTGAGTATTAATCATTTTTTATATCATTTCAGGAGAATACTAGAAAGGATAATTTAAAGGGAAATGATTTATAAGACCCGGCTATGCATAGATAAAGGGATAAGAAATGCAATTAAATTTCCTAGGCGGTGCATCAGAAGTCGGTGCTCTATCGATGGTGATGCATCACAAAGACGTATCGTTAATATTTGATCATGGTTTATTACCTGATGATCCTCCAAAATATCCGAGTAGACCTCCACTTGTAGATATGGGTTTCTTGACGCATTCGCATCTAGATCACTGCGGTATGATGCCGTCGCTTTTAAGACAGAACGACATACCTATTTTAGCGACTCATCCGACTGTAGAAGTATCAGAACTGTTGCTTTACGACAGTCTTAAGATAGCTGATATAGAAGGATATCCGAAACATTACGAAAAGATCGATATCAAGGACACGAAAGCCGCATTTGACATCGTCGGCTATAATTCCAAGAGAGATATCGGAGGGATGGAGATCGAAGTGCATTCTGCTGGCCATATACCCGGTTCAAGTATGTTCGAGCTCAAAGGCGAGGAAACCACGCTTTTCACAGGTGATATAAACACATTGAACGCTAGATTGTTATGGGGAACTCATCCCGTAGAGTGTGATAATCTTATAATGGAGACCACCTATGGAGGGGAGAACCATCCCGATCGTAAGGAAACTGAAAAGGAATTCCTCGATAAAATAGATGAAACGTTGGAGAGAGGAGGACAGGTCATCGTTCCCGTTTTCGCGGTAGGTAGAACTCAAGAGATACTCATGCTCCTCGACGATAGAGATTATGATGTCTGGTATGACGGGATGGGAAGAACGGTAAGCCGGATATATCTCAATCATGAAGGTTTTTTACGATCCCCGAATAAATTACAGAAGGCTCTATCTAATGCGAACGAGGTCAAATCACCCTCTACAAGAGAGAAAGCTAAGAACGGAGAAGTCATCGTTACTACGAGTGGTATGGTCGAAGGCGGACCCGTTTTAGAATACTTAAGAGAGATCAGGACCGATTCAAATAGCTCTATACTTATGACGGGTTATCAAGTAGAAGGTACTAATGGAGAACGCCTCCTTGAAAACGGGATGGTCAGAGACAGAGGTACGACACTCCCAGTAGAGTGCGATATAGAAAGATACGACTTTTCTGCCCATGCAGGCCATAATGAATTAGTTGAATTCGCAAAAGGATGTGATCCAGAAAAGATAGTCCTATGTCACGGTGACCAGAGAGAAGCAGTCGCTGACGATCTCTCAGAATTCGATGTCTACACACCTATAGAGGGCGAAGTAATAGAGATTTAATAACATCGTCTATTCATAAAATATTTTATAGATAACTTCACTTATCTTTCCAGATATGTGGGAACTCTCTCTAGCTAGGTTTGTCATCGGTGTTGTTTTTCTCTCCGCGGCAGCGATAAAAGATTTTCGGACCAGAGAAGTAGAGAACGAACTTTGGATCACTATGGGTATAATAGGGATGATTATACTTGCGGTTGAATTAGTCCTAGTCAGAAAAGCGAGATGGGAGTTCTTATTGATTTTCATACCTATAGGAGTTATCTTCTCTGAAGCCTTCATCGATAGACCTCCCGTTATATCTAATGACGGTTTCAACCCGCTTGTTTTTGGCTGGTTGATATTGCCCTTGATAGTTTTCATTTATATGGCTAGCGTATTAAGCGACAGATTGCTATTCTGGTCATTGACCATGATATTGGCTGTTATGCTTCTTGCATTCCTCTTTTATTTTTTATATATACTCCATGGAGGGGCCGATGCCAAGGCGGTGATCACTTTAGCTATCCTCTTACCATTTTATCCTGAATTACCTGGGTTTACACTTACCTGGATATCTGCTGAGATGTTCCCTATAATGGAAGTCTTTTTCCCCTTTACTCTGATCGTTCTTTTGAACTCCTCTTTACTGATCCTCATATTCCCGTTGAGCAGTTTTTTCTTCAATTTATTCAAAGGAGATATAGATATACCCAAGATGTTCTTCGGATACAAAAAAAGAGTAAAAGACCTCGAAGATTCATTCGTATGGCCAATGCAGTATTATGAAAATGGAAAAATTAAGACGGAACTCTTTCCTAGATCTGGGACAGATGAAAAGTTCGAGTCCCTGAAGGATCACGACGTTGAAGAGGTCTGGGCAACCCCAAAGATTCCATTTATGGTTCCGATGGTCTTCGGTTTTGTGCTTTCTTTCATCATAGGGAATCCGGTGATGTACGTGCTATGATTATTGTGTGTAAAGTTTATCAGCCCCCGAGAGATAGATAATAAAATCTTGCGAAATCTTTATATACTGCATAACAAACTACATAAGTAGATATAATAGAGCTATAAATGTATATGGGGGCCTAACTGATTGAAAATCGAAGGTGAAATTGAAAGCATATCACATAGAGAAAAACTCATCGCTAGGTTTTCAAAAACGCCTGAGTCCGGTGCTCGAGTGTTCGACAATAAGAGTAAGTTGATCGGTAAGGTAGGTTGGATCTTTGGTCCCGTTGATGATCCCTACGTGGAAGTAAAGTTGAAAGATGATCCAAAGAAGAGGCTCACCATGATGAATGGAAAGATATATGCCGAGGAGATATAGATGAATGAAGAGATCGAGATAGAGGAAGAAGAAAAAAGCTCCGTTGAGAAAGTCACTGAATGTCCTGAATGCGGCAGTAGGCACCTCGCACAGGATTATGATAGGGGAGAGTTGATATGTGAGGACTGCGGCCTTGTTATCGATAATCAATACATAGATGAAGGGCCTGAATGGAGAGCTTTCGATATGAAACAGGAGGAAAAGAGAGCGAGGACGGGGGCTCCTATGACAGAGATGGTCCACGATAAGGGCCTTTCCACCAGCATCGATTCTTCAAACAAAGATTCTTACGGTAGATCTATCCCGAGCAAGAAGAAAGCTCAGATCTACAGGCTGAGAAAGTGGCAGAGAAGGATAAGGGTTTCCGATGCCACTGAGAGAAACTTGGCTTATGCATTGACAGAGATGGACAGGATGGCCTCAACGATGGGACTACCCAAGAACATCAGAGAGACCGCCGCCGTCATTTACAGGAAAGCAGTAAAGAAAAATCTGATCAGAGGCAGGAGTATAAATAGTGTGGTCGCGGCTTCTCTTTACGCTGCCTGTAGAAAGGCTAACGTTCCAAGAACTTTGGACGAGATAGCTGAAGCTACTTCTTCCGATAGGAAAGAAATCGGAAGAACCTACAGGTTCCTGAGCAGGGAACTTGTCTTGAAATTGAAACCCACTAAACCTCAGGAGTACCTGAGCCGATTCTGTAGTGAACTGGACCTCAGCGGAAAGATACAGAAGATGGCCAAAAATATCATCGATCAGGCAGAAGAAAGAGAATTGATATCTGGAAAAGGACCTACCGGTCTGGCGGCAGCAGCCATATACATAGGGTCGATAAACGGTGGAGAAAGGAGGACACAGCGTGAAGTCGCGGATGTCGCTGCGGTAACTGAAGTAACTGTCAGGAACAGGTACAAGGAACTCGTAGATAAGCTAGATATAGATATAGAGGTCTAAAAGGGAAAATATAAAAAGAATATTCTAACCAGCGCCGTCGAGCGGATTCGAACCGCTAACCGCTCGGTTAACAGCCGAGTGCTCTGCCAATTGAGCTACGACGGCTTTCTGTGTCTAACTCCTAACAGTAAATCATATTAAATATTTTTTATCCGAAGACTGTCTCATCAGTTTTTCAAGATCGATTTCAAAATTTAGCATCGGTTCTAATCTTACTTTACTTTATCTTCCCACCGCTCGAACATCGAATTTTCTATATCTAGCGAATCCAATATCTTCCCTACTACGAAATCTACCATATCATCTACAGTCTCTGGGTCATGATAGAAAGCCGGCATAGCGGGGAGTACTGTAGCTCCTTCTGACGAGAGTGCTTTCATATTTTCCAACCACATGGTGGTCATCGGTGTTTCTCTAGGCACCAACACCAATTTTCTGTCCTCCTTGAGAAAGACCGCCGCAGCCCGGGTTATCAGGTTATCGGATACGCCTTTAGCTATCTTGGAGATAGAAGACATAGAACACGGAACGATCGCCATGGAATCGTATAAAGAACTACCTGATGACGGTGGAGAATCTAGATCATCTGGATCGTAGATATTGCCCGCTAGCTCTATTATATCGCCCTGATCGAGTTTTGATTCTCTGTTCAAAAGATCCTTTCCAGCCTCGGATAATACAACATCTACATCAACAGTGTCTTTTTTACTCAATATTTCCAGTAATCTTGTCCCGTATCTGATGCCCGACGCCCCGGTTATGCAGAGTAATAGCTTCATATATACATACAAGTGAGTGATGTTATAATATTATTATGGATTCTTAAAAACTGAACTCCATCCTTTTCAGGATCGCAGAACTCCTTTTGATCATCAAAACCATAAAAAGAACGGCTAGAGACGTCGAAAAGACTATCGTCAAAGCAGATAAGATCACGTTTATCTCTAAAAAAAATAATGGCACGGCTAGAAACAGCCCTGACAAGAAAAGACCTAGCATAACCGTCGAATACATCGTTATTATATCCGGAGCTCCTTTGGTGCTTTCGTTGAAATTCGGAAATTTAGCAGCGGCCCATATGCCTATTCCGCTCATCAAGAAGATGATCGTCAGTGATACCATCACAGAAAGGAAGATGTATGTTATTGGATAGCCAAGTATCAAAGGTAGCGGTAACGCAATCACAACGGTGATCATGGGAGCAGGTATGAGGATAGCCAGGGTTTTTCCCTTTACTACGCCATCCAGATCTTTTGGAAAAGAGCGAAGACACCAGAGTCTTTTCCCGTCCCTGCTGAATAGATCTAAGGAGGGTATCAAAACGTGTATGATCGCAGCTATAAAGGCGGTCATAGCGATTAAAGCCGGGTAAAAGTATTCATCCATCCCTAGACCGATATTGGGTGACGGACCGACAGACCAGTAGAAGAAACCCAGTCCTGCGCCCATGATTGAAACTACGATAAGAGAACTGGGTACCTGTCTCCGTCTCCATCTTCTAGTTAACTCAGACTCTGCGATCAGTCTTGTTGTTTTAGTAATAAAATTTGGAAGTGCAAGTGTTCTGTCATGGAATATAGAACCTTCTGAATTTTGACTAGAATTGGTCCATGCTTCCCGGTACACGACTCTACTAGAAAAAGTACTGATGACCAGTGCACCTACGATCATCGAAGTTATGTAATAAGTCCTCATAAGATTATCGGCTCTAGAATGAAGGATCAATCCCGTGAGAGCGATCAAAACGCCCGAGATGATACCGTTCAATATTTTGAGGCGCTTATCTTCCACGTGGAGTAAGATTGAGGAATTGAAACCGATAAGTGGTGCTAGTATCACCACCAAATAAAGCACTATGATAAAATTTCTGTCTACAGGTAATTCGATATGCCAGGTCTTGACTACGAAGGAAACCACCATCATCGCTATCCCGAATAAAAGGAGGTTGTACAGCCAAATTCTTACAAATTTGGAATAGAATATAGAATCAGATTCGACAGGTGAAGAAAAGAAATGTTTTTGAGATCCATCTCTTAAGACGCCCTCTAGAGTTTCAGTCGCGGATTTAGCCATAAAGAAGAAAAAGATCCCAAAAAGCACATTTCCTTCGGTAGGATTCAATAGGAGTTCGTCTACTCCGGCCAAGAACTCTATCATCGAAAGTACCATCCAAAAACCACC
The DNA here is from genome assembly GCA_046540335.1 of Thermoplasmata archaeon. Lineage (GTDB taxonomy): Archaea > Thermoplasmatota > Thermoplasmata > Halarchaeoplasmatales > Halarchaeoplasmataceae > Natronoplasma. The sequence goes on from JBKHFH010000029.1 coordinate 19,623, forward strand.
TAAAATCAGGAGAAGGAACCAGGTTGTCATCAACGGATGTTCTTTGATGTTCTGTTTGAGACCTCTATAAGATTTCAATACGTCTGAAGAAAATAGCTCAAGAAAATTCTTTAGCGTGGTTCACCACCTCTATGAAAACGCCCTCCAGTGAGTCTGATTCCGTCCTGCTTTTTAGTTCTTCTACGGTGCCTTCCGCTATCAGTTCACCCCTCTCTATTATCCCGACTCTATCTGCTAGGTCCTCCGCTACAGGGGTTATGTGGGTGCTCATCAAGATACATTTATCTTCCGATGCTAGATCATTTATCCTGCTCTTTATATCCTGAGAAAATCTTGGATCGAGAGAACTCGTCGGTTCATCGAGAACCAGATTCGGTGGATCGTTTATCACTGCATTCAAGAACAGTATCTTTTGTTTCATACCTTTTGAATAACTCCTCATCTCTTTATTGATGTGCTCCGTAATTTCGAATTCTTCAGAGAATCTATGTAGCCTTTCTGAGAGAGTAGATTTATCCACGTCTTTGAGTGTCCCCATCATCCGCAGGAACTCTGAACCCGTCAGCCTCCCATATAATTCTGGATGCTCGGGCATATATCCGAACTTCCCTCTTACCACCGAGGTATGTCTGGCTGATTTCCCATCTATCAACGCTTCGCCCGAAGTGGGTTCAAGGAGACCTACCAGCATCTTTATGAGAGTGGTCTTTCCGGCTCCGTTCGATCCCAGTAGTGTATATATCTCTCCTTCTTCCACAGATATGTCTATACCTCTTACAGCTTCAAAGTCACCGTATAATTTCCTTAGGTTTCTAACTTCAATCATTTAATATGATTTTTTAATTTCTTGAATGTCGAACGAACCCACTGCAGGGTATTACCTCGATTCCTTCATTTTCTAACATATCCGCTAATAGGTTCATACCTATAGAATCACTTGCCATATGTCCTGCGATGACGTAATTGAGATGGTTCTCCTTAACTTCTTTCCTATGTTTATCGCTAAGATGCATACCGACAATAGTTCCAACTCCTGCATCAACCAACTTTTCATAGGATTTCTTAGACCCTTCAGTACCTCCGGTCATCTCCACTACAACCTTTCCAGGTCTTCTGTCTTTACTTCCAACCAAAATAAATGGTCCATCGCCATATTTTCTAGACTCATGATACTCTGGTATATCTTTTAGAAAGTCAACAACATCACCGACTGTTTCAAAATCCGTTTCTTCGATTTTTTGCGTCAGAAAATCATTGACTAGATTATCTGTTGGTGTGTGGATGTTCATTAGAGGTATGTCAAGTAACTTAGCCGCATCTAAACTCTGGTTGTAATTGCTTCCTTTGACCTTCCTTTTGACTTCTTTTATCCTTTTATCCATAAGAGAATCTGCAACAACAGTAGGAACACCCCAGTTGATCAAAACGTCCTTTTGGAGATGCATCACATCGTGTAAACCAGATACCCCTTTCCCTCTTGGATGATGACCTATTATAAGATTAACATTCTTTCCTTTTTCGTTCAATCTATCCGCTAGTACAACTTCACCAGTATCTATATTCACACCCATCATTACTGATTTTATTTCGATGTCTTCATCACCGTACAAAATTCTTGAGTCTGCATAGGGATTTTTCAAACGTTGAGTATCAAAAACCTCTTTATCCTTACCCTCTAAAGATTCGTATTCTTCCTTTGCTTCTTCAAGGAGTTTTTTTACGTTTTCTTTCCCTCTAGGATCAACTTCCATGCCCTTTTCGACTGCTAAATCACAGATTTCTTTGAGTTTCATGAGAACCATATCTTCCATCTAGTACCAAATTATAATCTTTTCCCTTAACATCATCACAAAACATATTTTTTCAATGCCCAACTGACACCATCTTCAGTACAGGCAGGTGCTACATCATCAGCTACATCCTTGATATGTTCGGGGGCATTGCCCATGGCGACCCCAACACCAGCAGATCTTAACATCCTCTTGTCTACTTCATCATTACCTATAGCTAGAACATTTTCCATGGATATACCCACCTTATCACATACTAATTTTAATGCATTTTCTTTATTAACTCCATAGGGATAAATCGTGAGTGCTACCCATGTTCCCATACGGTGATGCCTATGGATAGTTACAGAATCGTTGCAATTGGTTTTAGCAAGCCTTTCTAAATCACTCATTGCTTCCACTCCATTGCCATCCTCATGTATCATATAACTTATCGGCAAACCATATTCAAGTGCATCATGATTTTTTTCAATTAACCAAGTAACCGGGTCACGGGTGTCTGAACCGGGTTTTTGACCGTCTCGCACCCTCCAACACTTTCTTTCATCGAATACAGTAGTAACTTCATATCCCTTTTCGTCAATATAAGAACTTATAGTTTCTGCGATATCGTTTCGATGAGTCTTTTTCATCCAAGATTCACAATATTTATCTTCCCATCCTGGACCTTTAACTACCGCTCCATTCATACAGATAAGAGGATTTTGAAATATAGGTATACCTCTCAATATCTCTGATGATGAATGTCTCATCCTGGTGGTTACAGGTATCACAGGGATACCCATCGATATAACATCTAATAAAGCTCTTCTATCCTCTTTACCCATCTTGGTGTCGTGAACTAAAGTTCCATCAAGATCAGTTGCTATCAGTTTTATCATATATATGTCACCTTTTTCACCTTATCTCTATACGTTCCCCCTTTTTCATGGACTCATTGACCATTCTACCTATTTCAGTGTTTTTACGTATTTTTATGGTCCCATCACTTCCAACGGTGACGGTTGTGATATAATCTCCATCTGCAAGTATATCTACATTTTCCCTAGACATTTCAATCCCTATCTCTAACACTAACTTATCTCCCTCATCCCAAACATCAACCTCTTGAGATGGGGCAGACTTTTTATACTCATATTTTTGACCTATTGGTTGAACATCAATTTTCAGTCCAGTTTCGTTTTCAAGTCGATTGATATTCTCTCCATCTCTACCCAAAACAGAACCTATCTGTTTTTCAGGAACGTACAATTTAATACTGTTTGATGAGGTGATCTCAACCTCGAAATGACCTCGCACTAATCTGCTTAATCTATCGTGTATCTCTGGTACAGCATAATCCCACACTGGTTCTTTCATTTCACCGTCACCTTCAACAGGCATAACAACTACCTGTTCTCCATAGGTATAAACTTCATATTCACATCTTCCAGTTTCGAAATCTTTGACTTCGATGACTGGTCGAGCAATATCTTCATCTTTCATCCCGGTGGGAACTTTTACGTTGAATGTGATGTCATACACTTTATCGATCTGGGCTTCTTCTAAAAATATTATAGTATCAACTACCTGAGGTACCATACCTAGTTCAACTCTTCCAATCATCCTCTGTAAAGCATCGATAGCACGGTTTGCATGAGTTACACCTACCATCCCCACGCCGGCTAATCTCATATCAGCAAAAACTCTAAAATGCGGTGTTTTTCGTACTTCATCGAAGATAGTGTAGTCCGGTCTGACTAAAAGTAAAACATCAGCCGTATCTTCTAACCGTCCGTCTAAAGAGGTGTATTGTGTTATCTCATCTGGGACCTGTAAATCTCTTGGTTCCTCCATGATTTTGACCACAAAATTCCTATCATTGAGGTACTCGGCGATAGCCTGTGCTAGTGTACTCTTTCCGGCACCAGGAGCTCCAGCCAAAAGTACACCCCTCCGTTTTTCTGATATCCTATCCCTCAACTTATCAGATAGCCTATAATCATCTAATGTAACTTTAGCTACGGGTTTGACCGCAGTGATCTCATAACCATCTGAAAAAGGAGGATGTGAAATAACTATCCTGAATTCATTTAACTGGACTACTGTTGCGCCTCCTTTATCTAACTCTATAAAACCACGAGATGCCCGTTTTGCATGTTCAACAATCTTGTGAGATAGGTGACGCAGTTGTTCAGAAGTCATAACATTTTCATCAATTATTTTCATTTTCATATTGCCGGGTATGCCAATTTTACCCCTTGGTTTAGCACCCTCTCTCAGATGTACTGACATCATATCTTCCCTAAAATACTCCCATATCTCTTTCACACCCTCGATTTCTTCTTCTTGAGGTTCTAAATATGTCACATCTAACCCTTTAGCCCGAGCGACCTCCGCCTGTACTATATCACCAGTAAGAAGAGTACCACCTTCTCTAGATGCTAGGTCTCGAACCATAGAATCTATTTCACCACCTGGTGCTAATTGAACCTGATCAAAAGAGGGTCTTTTACCTTGGAATGACAAAACGATATCGCCATCATCCGCTAATTTCCTTAGTTTCTTAGCTTCTTAGCTTCTTCTAAACCACTCATCCCTGTTTCCTGACCTCGATTTGCCTGATATTCAAGTTCACCAAGGACAGCCTCGTGGATTATTATTTCACAACCATTTAATAGTCACGTTTAAGCCCTAATTCCCCATCCTTCGAGGTTGGGGATACAG
>JBKHFH010000030.1:0-23875 GCA_046540335.1 Thermoplasmata archaeon
ACCTGCTGCACCGAAGACTTCTATCTCATAGGTTCCCTCTGATAGGTCTACTGTACCTTGGAAGCCTCCATCGTACTCTCTAGTTTCACCCACAGACCATCCACTGTTCAGAGTATCTGAGGAAAGCCTATCTTCATCTCCGTCAAGTGCTTGATTTTCCATATAGATATTTTCAACTTGACTTGGATTTATCTCTTCACCGATCTCTTCACCTGCATTTATCCCACTGGCTAGCATAAGTGAGAGGAGTATCGTTACCACAAATATCTTACCTTTCATATTATCGTTTCCTGCTTGAGCTCCCCAATTTTGATATAAAATAAATATCTTGGGGATAAGATTTATAAATAATAAAATAAACCTGATCTCACGAGCATCTCGAAAAGACTCATCGGGAACCGACCCTAACATTAATTATTGATAAAAGTTTACACCTCTTCGAGATAAGATGACTCAGCCTGAGCCTTTCAAGATCAAGATGGTGAAGTCTCTAGAGCGACTTTCTAAGGAGGAGAGGGAAAGAAAGATCGAGGAAGCGGGATACAATGTTTTCAAACTTCGTTCAGAAGATGTCTTCATAGACCTGCTCACCGACTCTGGAACTTCGGCGATGAGCGACAAGCAGTACTCCAAGATGATCGACACGGAGCAGGCTTATGCGGGCAGTGATTCCTATTATCGCCTTGAAGAAGCTGTAGAAGATATATTCGGATTCGAGGGATTCGTGATAGTGCATCAGGGGAGGGCCGCAGAGAACATCCTTTTCTCTATACTTGTCGATGAAGGCGATTACGTGCCGAACAACATGCATTTCGATACAACTCGTGCGAATGTCAAGCACAAGGGAGGAGAACCGGTCGACCTAGTTCGCGACGAGGCCTACGATACAGAAAAGAGGCTGGATTTCAAGGGCGATATGGATGTAGATCGATTGGAAGAATTCATAGAGGAAAAGGGAAAAGATAACGTACCTCTCATAATGTTGACCGTCACCAACAATACAGGGGGAGGCCAGCCGGTCTCGATGAAAAATATCCGAGAAGTTTCAGAAGTCGCTGATCAATATGACATCCCGTTCTTTTTCGACGCGTGTAGGTTCGCGGAGAACGCTTACTTCATACAGCAGAGGGAAAGCGATTACCAGGACAAATCGGTCCGGGAGATAACTGAGGAGATGTTCTCGTACGCGGACGGATTCACTTTCAGCGCTAAAAAAGAAGGCCTAGTCAATATCGGCGGTCTTTTAGGTGTTAGGGATGAGGAACTTCACAGGAAATGCAAGAACCTAGGTATTATAGTAGAGGGCTTTCCCACCTACGGCGGTCTAGCCTGTAGGGAATTATCCGCGATGGCCGAAGGTCTCAAGGAATCTACCAGAGAGGAATATCAGAAATACAGGCATGAACAGGTCCAATATCTAGCTGACAAGTTGTTAGAAGAAGGTGTCCCGATAATCGAGCCGGCCGGGGGCCATGCGGTGTTCGTCGATGCCGGCAGGTTCTTATCCGAGATACCACTAGAGAGATTCCCCGCTCAGGCTCTGACAACAGAACTCTACAAGGAGTCAGGTATAAGGGCGGTAGAATTAGGTACCAGTGCCTTCGGAGAGACTGACGAGGAAGGGAATATAATACCGGCACAGATGGAAGCCATGAGACTGGCGATCCCTAGAAGAGTGTACACTTTGAACCAGTTGAATTACGTGTCGGATTTCATCGTAGATCTATACGGGAAAAGAGATGAGATAAAAGGATTGAAGAGGACTTACGCCCCTGAGCTACTCGGACACTTCACCGCGGAGTTCGAACCGGTCGACTGATCTCTCACTCTTCGACTCTGGGAAATTGTATCTGGAATCTTCTGTTTGGAGAAGGAGATATTTTAACTATAACCTGTCTTTCCAGCGAATAGTACTTTCTCCTGCCCTCCATCCTGGAAGAAACTATGCCTTCTTGTTCCAGCTTTTCTAGATGATGTTTAGCGGTCTTTCCGTCCATCCCGATTCTTTCCATAAGTTCCGAGACGTACATATCTTTGTCTGTGAGTTGGTGCATTATCTCTAATCTCGCTTTAGATCCCACTATCTCTATCGGCTTCATCTTATCACGTATAAAATTCCTAAGAAACTTTATATATTTTAAAGTTTTGTTCGATAACGTGATAAGATGCCCGAGATACCGAACGAGACCGAAGGACAAAAAAGAGTGGTAAGAGAAGGAGATCTGGAGCACGAAGTCTATCTGAACAAAGAACAGATGGCCGACTTCCTGGAGTCTATGGCTAAGCAGCTCAGAGAAGGAGATACCTTGACCATAGAAACCGAAAATTGGGAGATACCGTTCACGTTCAGAGATAACATAGAACTGGAGATAGATTTCGAGGGGTACGGAGAGAGAGAGCTGGAGATCGAGTTAGAATTCAAAGGGAAAAGAGACCAAAGTGCTCCAACGATCTCCTAAAAACCTTTCCTTAAATTGATTTTTTTATAAGATATGATTAAGGAAATCAGATAAGAAATAAATTTTTTATCTTATCGATCATTTTTATTACAGGAATATGAAAACGATAGATATCGAAGGCTCAAGGTTGGAGTTGGTCAAAGGGGATATAACGGCCCAAAAAACCGACGCCGTTGTGAACGCCGCAAACAAAAGACTGGCTCCAGGTGGAGGCGTAGCGGGAGCCATACACAGCGCCGCGGGTCCCGAACTTTACGAGGAGAGTAAAAAACTAGGAGGCTGTGAGACCGGCGAGGCGAAGATAACCGACGCCTACAAACTTCCCGCGGATAAAGTGATACATACGGTAGGACCCGTGTACTCTAACAGCAAAGATCCCGAGGGAGAACTACGAAACTCTTACAGGAACAGTCTTGAGCTCGCACTCGAGAGCGGGATAGAGACCATATCTTTTCCTTCGATAAGCACGGGCGCCTTTGGTTATCCGACCGATGAGGCCGCTGAGATAGCACTCGACGAGATAAAGAAATTCCTCGAAGAGAAAGAAGGTATCGAAAAGGTCAGGATGGTGCTCTACAGCGACCGCGATTATGAGATATACGCGGAAAAGGCTGACAGTATGATGGGATAGCTTCTGGTATAACGACCTGAGTTCCATAACTCGATCATAATTCGTCTCTGCCTACAGCAGACATGAGAGGAAGATGAATAAGAAAAAGGTTTTAAGGTCACCTATCCTTCCAGACCTCATCCAGAGCTTCCATGACACTCCTTCTGACATTCTCCGGGGTGAATTCCTCCAGGTGTCCGGGAACTTCGACGATCGGAAGTTCTCCTTTGAGGTAGTCTATCATAGGTTTCGTCTTATCTTTGAACTCCTGAAGCCGTGATCTTATCTTTTCCTTGGTATCGTCTTCCCTCTGTATCACTTCAACGCCGCATTCCTCGCACTTCCCGTTCTCCGGTGGGTCGTACTTCAGATGGTAAACTTTCCCGCATTCGGGACATATCCTCCTTTTGGTCGTCCTTTCGATGATCTTCTCGTCGGTGTTCTTGACCCATACTATGAAATCTATCTTGGAATCTTTTTCTTCCAGAAGATCGAGCAGATACTCGGCCTGCTGTTTCGTTCTCGGATAGCCGTCTAGGACCTGGTTCCTGTAATCTTTCTTACCGAAATATGATTTGAAGAGCTGATTCGTGATCCTATCAGGGACGAATTTCCCCCTATCCACGAAATATTTCGCCTTGAGGCCCAGGATCACACTCTCCTCATCAGTACCTACCCTTTCTGCGATCTTTTCGTCCGGTACGAATCTTTCCTCGCTTTCGTCCCAGAACTGTGATATATCTCCATCATAGCCGTAATCGTCAAAGTCTCCAAGATAGGACCTGAATATATCTCCGGTGGAAAGCTGCTCCAGGTCGTATTCTTCCACCAATACGTCGATCCTCGGCTGCTTTCCAGCTCCACTCTTACCGGTAACTATCACATTTGTAACATCTTCGGGCACATTCTCGTACATGATGATCTATGGTGGAAATAAAGACAAAGTATATTTTTATTTGGGTCTTCAATCGGAACATTTATAATCTTCTCTTATTTCATTGGAATGAAAGGTGAGATAAAAATGTACGAAGTGCGATTCCACGGCAGAGGTGGACAGGGTGCTGTCACCGCTGCACACTCGCTCGCCGACGCCGCTTTCAGAGAAGATAAAGATGTTCAATCCTTCCCGATGTTCGGTGTCGAGCGAAGAGGTGCACCTGTTGCGGCCTTTGCCAGGATCGATGAGAAAGAGATAGATGTGAAAACACAGATATATGAGCCTGATATAGTCATAGTTCTGGACATGAGCCTTCTTGACGTCGTAGATGTTACAAAAGGACTGAAGAAAGGCAGTAAGATAATATTGAATACTGGGAAAGATCCGTCCGAATTCGATTTCCCGGACGCCGAAGTTTTCACAGTGAACGCCACGAAGATAGCGGTCGAGAACGGCCTCGGAACCGAAACAAACCCGATCGTCAATACAGCTGTTTTGGGCGCGTATTCGAGAGTCGCCGGAAACGTTAAGATGGAAAATATAAAGAAAGGAATAGAGAACAACGTACCTGTTAAGCACGATGAGAATAAGAAAGCTGCAGAACAGGCTTATGAAAATGTAGTTGGGGTGTAAAGATGTCAAAAGTAAAAATCACTATAGCCGGGATTAATAAGAAAGCTGGCAATTCAAAAGAGTACAAGACTGGAAGCTGGAGAACGATGAAACCCGAAGTAGATATCGAGAAGTGTATACAGTGTTTCAAATGTTTCGACTATTGTCCAGACGGTGCAGTCAAGAAAACTGAAGACGCTATCGAATTTGACTTAGATTACTGTAAAGGCTGTGGTATCTGTGAAAAGGAATGTCCCGTAGATGCTATTGTTATGATAGAGGAGGAGAAGTGATAAAATGGGAGAGCAGAAAGGAATGACGATCCAAGGTAATATGGCAACGGCTTTGGGAGCTAAGTTGTGTGAACCGGATGTTATACCCGCATATCCGATAACTCCTTCTACATTGTTCCCAGAGAAGATCTCGGAGTACATAGCCGACGGTGAGTTGGACGCTGAGATGATCAGGGTTGAAAGCGAACATTCAGCGATGAGTGCATGTATAGGGGCTTCCGCGACCGGAGCTAGAACCTGTACGGCATCAGCTTCGCAAGGGATAGCATTGATGCACGAGATGTTGTTTATCGCAGCTGGTATGCGCTTGCCGATAGTGATGGCAGTTGGTAACAGAGCTCTTTCCGCACCGATAAATATATGGGCTGATCACCAAGACAGCGTGTCTTCAAGAGATTCTGGATGGATGCAGTTCTATGCTGAGAAGAACCAGGAAGGCTTGGATCTGATGATACTTGCCTTCAGGATAGCTGAAGACGAGAGAGTTCTCCTACCGGCGATGGTAGGAATTGATGCATTTGTGCTGACTCACACCGTTGAAGGTGTTCAGGTTCCTGCAAAGGAAGATGTTGATGAATTTTTACCTCCTTACGATCCGCCGCACGGAAAATTAGATCCTGAAAACCCGATGACCTTCGGTTCTTTAGGAACTCCGGAGTATTACCAGGAGTTGAAATACGATCAGACCAAGGCGATTGAGAAAGCACCGGAAGTTATCGACGAGATCTTTGATGAGTTTGAAGAGGAATTCGGCAGAGAATACAATCGGATAACTCCATACAAGTGTGAGGATGCCGACATAATATTGTTGACCATGGGTTCCATGTCCGGAACTGCGAGAGCAGCCGTTGATGAGATGCGTGAAGAAGGTAAAAAGGTAGGAATGGCAAAGATGACAGTGTTCAGACCGTTCCCGGGAGATCTGTTGAAAGAGATAGCAGGAGATGCAGATGGCCTTGCGGTCGTGGATAGAAACATTTCACCTGGCTTTGGAGGAGCTATGTTCGCAGATAGCGCTGGAACTTTCATCAACGAGAATAAAAGTCCACTGATGAAAAACTTCATAATCGGTCTCGGTGGAAGAGAGATATTTAAAGATAACTTCAAAGAGATGTACGAGAAGACTAAAGACGCGGTAGAGAAAGGCGAAGTCGAGAAGCCGGTCGAATGGATCAATATGGACGAAGAGGTTATGAGGTGATCATGATGGCAGAAGATGAAGAAAAAGAAATGTTTGCGTCTGGCCACAGGATGTGTGCCGGCTGCGGTGAAGGTACTGCGATGCGCGCTATTTTGAACGAAGCTGGACCCAACACCATAGCTACCGTTGCGACAGGATGCTTGGAAGTTACAACGACAGCGTATCCTCAGACCGCTTGGGAGATCCCATTGATCCATGCTGCATTCGAGAACGCTGCTAGTGTCGCTTCAGGTATTGAAGTCGCTTTGAAGCAGATGGATAAAAAAGGCGAGACCAACATCATCTCCTTCGCCGGGGATGGTGGAACTTTTGATATAGGTTTTCAGGCTCTTTCCGGCATGTTCGAGAGGAAGCATAACGTTACCCACATCTGTTTGGATAACGAAGCTTACATGAATACTGGTATTCAGCGATGCAGTTCTACTCCGTATGGTGCGAGCACTACTACTTCACCCGCGGGTAAAGTCAGTATAGGTGAAGATAGGCCTAAGAAGCCTTTGGCTAGGATCTCAGGCGCTCACGACATACCTTACGTTGCTACAGCGACGATCGCCTATGTCGATGATCTTAAGAAGAAAGTGAGGAAAGCTTTGGATGCGGACGGACCTGCGTTGGTTCATGTCTTCTCTCCGTGTCCGACTGGCTGGAGACACGGCAGTGCTGATTCGGTCGAACTTGCGAGATCGGCTGTAGAGACAGGCATATTCGTGCTTTGGGAAGCAGAAGACGGCGAGATCTGCGATATCAACGTGACGAAGAAGCCGAAAGAGAGAAAGCCTGTTGAAGAGTACCTGAAAAAACAGAGAAGGTTCGCTCATCTTACAGACGAACATATCGAAAAGATACAGAAAGAAGTGGACGAGAAGTGTGAAGAGTACGGCTTCTAAAGCCCCCAAAACCCATTTTTCTTTTTCGAGTACTATTCTTCAATAGTGTCCGTTTCTAACGAGTAAAGAACTTTATGTCCTTCCAGAGCGGAGTGTATCTGGTCAGCGAACCTTATGGCGTCGCTGACGTCCGCTCCATCGTCCCACTCGTACACCATGTCGTATTCACCTCTCTGGGGTTCGAAGCCCAAACCGTGTAGGATGTCGAGGGTCTCGGACGGTCTTTCGCCCTCGCTGTTGAATGTGAGTTTGATGTAGGTCTTCATCGTTGTATATAATTGGACTTATGGTATTAGTTCTTTGCCTTTGTGATGAGTAGATTAGATTTTATGTGTTATTTCAAATCCTACTAATTCATCTATCAAAATCCCTTCTAATATCTTCTAGATCGTATAATGACAGGTTTCCACTTTTTTCCGCTTGGTGAATTAAATCCTCTGTAAATCCGGACTTCGAGAACAAAATATATTTTACTTTTCTATCTTCTACATTCCAGCGGACTTTCTTTGTCTTTTCTTTTAAAGCTCCGAACAGGCCGAGACCCGTCTTGTTCTTTGACCATTTACATTCCCCTAAAAGAATTTCCTTCTTATCTTCGTTGAGAGCGACGATATCTATCTCGTCTTCCTTATACCACCATCTTCCTATCTCAGAATTTGGATACTTTAAGTTTGTCAATTCCCTACAGATATCCTCAAAAACAAACGAGGTATATCCGTCCAAGGAATCCATTATCTTGCTGGTTAAGAGTTCCTCTTTGGTCTCCATCTGACTTTTATTGGGGAATATAAAGTTGAACCAGAATCTAAAGAAGTTATCTTCCAAGTAATACCTTCCTCTTTTGGAATCTTTTTTTGTGACTGGAGTTCTTCTTTCGATCAGGTGTAAATTTCTAAGTACCGAAAGATAGCTACTGAGATTATTTTTATCGATACCCGTGTCGTTTTGTATCTCTGAAAACTTCGTATTTCCTTGAGAAATCGATTTTAATATAGTATAATAATTCATAGGCTCCCTAAATTCCTCTCTCATCAAAAATTCAACTTCGTTGTGAAGGACTGATCCCTTGTTGAGTATATTAGCTTTGATATTCTCTTCTATAGATTTTTCTTCTTCGAACTGTTCTAAAAAGTAAGGTATTCCTCCTAAGATTGAATAAACTTTTATCTTCTCTTCGAAGGAGTATTCAGGGAAAAAATCTTTAGCAGATTTAAAGTCGAAAGGTTCCAATTTCCATTGCCCCGTTCTTCTGCCGTGCAATGGTGATTTCGGGCTCAAAACTTTGTCTTCCATCATAGAGATAGAGGATCCAGTAAGTATCAAAAAAAGGTCTGACTCTTCCAATTCCTTGTCCCATAATCTTTGAATTTTTGAAGGTATAGATCTGTCTGCCTTGATGATGTAGGGAAACTCGTCCAATACTATGATCAGACCCTTGTCTTTGAGATATCGAAGTATAGTTTCCCAGCTGCGGTTGAGATCTTTAATCAAATCATCCTCTAATTCCTGGTAGGCGATGTCATAAAATTCTTTTAATTGTTCCTTCTTGTTTGATTCTGAAGCGGTGTAATAGATATGGGTTTTCTTCCTACAAAATCTCTCTACAAGTGTGGTTTTGCCGACTCTTCTTCTCCCGTAAACAATGGCTAAAGAGGGCCGACTTTCATATTGCTTGAGTAGAAAATCCAATCCATCTTCTCTACCTATGAATGATTGTGTAATCATAATTATAATAATTACGATTCTTCTTTATAAGTGTTATTATGATTATAATAATTACGATTATCATTTTGGATGGAAAAACTACTTTTGACAAATCAAGAAAGCTCACAAGGGTTTGTCTGACTTTTCCGGATCATTGGCGAAGAGTTTGCAGCCGAGGTATCCGTAGAACGCGGGTAGGAGCCTTATGAAGTACCATAAGTTCATCTGATGGTCCAGCATCTTGCCCGGAGAGTAATTGCTCCAGAGTCTTCCGTGCTTCATGGTGAGCTGTTTCCTGCCGAAGCCGTTCCAGAACGCCTGCTTGAAGAAGCCGAAGAAACTCCCTCTGGTCCTATGGTAGACTATCGCATTTTCGTTGTGTCCTATCTTTCCGCCGGCTTCTACCGCACGGAGGTTGAGGTCTATGTCTTCGGCGGTCTGGAACCAGGAGTCGAAGCCGTCGATCTTTTGGAATAGTTGCTTGTCGTAGAGAAGATTACAGCTGGGATACGTGATGTCTTGGCCTTTATGGAATAGCTCCACTCTCTCCAATTCTTCAAAAGCGTGGTATCCTATCTGTATTGTTTTTCCAGCTACAACGTCGTATTCCTCAGCGCTCTTCCGCATCTCTTCCGCCCAGAACGGATTGACTATAACATCGCCGTCGATGAAAGCGACTTTCTTCCCTTCCGCTTTTTCGACGCCGAAGTTCCTGGCCTGTCCTCTAGTTCCGCCCTTTATGTAGAGATCGATAAATTCGTGTTCTTCGGCATAGTTCCGGACTATTTCCTGCGTACCGTCGTCGCTGTGTGCATCCACGATTATCACTTCTATCGGCTTCTCCTGGATGAGAAGACTGTCGAGAAGATCGGGCATGTCTCTCGCTTCGTTTTTTACTGTGATGATTATACTGATTAGCATTTCTACACCACTAAGAAGGATGTTGATTTTATATCTTTTCTATCGATAGGTGGCAAAATACTTTCTGATATCGATAGTACTTGCTTGGGAGATCTAGGGTAAAATGTAGAGCTGACTTTTATAGAAGAATTTTTGGTTAAAATGATTTAAATAGTTAAGCCGTATAATATGTGATGTAACGATACCATGGAAGAAAAAAGGCTATCTAGATACAAAGAAAAGATATCTATGATAGTGAAAAGGAGAGATAATATATCATCGTGGATCGGAGAAAGGAGCGAAAAAAGCACTTTGGCTGTCTACAAAGCCTATCAGGAGATGATGGAAGGTTTTACTGATATTTTTGCTATGATTTTAAAAGATATGGGTGAGTTGGTTGAAGATGATTATACTAATATAGAAAGGCTTGGAGAAAAAGGTCTGTTAGATGAGGACCAAGAAGCTCTTATGAAGGAGGGAAACGGGCTCCGAAATAGATTGGTTCATGGATACAACGGTTTGGAGAGGAAGATCGCTTTAGAATCTATAGAAAGGATCAACTCCAGGGTCGATGAAGTTTTAGAGGGTATCAGAAAATGGATAAGAAGACAGTAGAAGAAATGGAAGAAGATTTCTCTTGGGTTCGCAAAGATGGTAGGATTTTAGCTGTTCTTCTGTTTGGTTCTAAAGTTGAGGGAGAATACCATGCAAAAAGTGACTTCGATATCGCAGTAGTGGTTCCCGGCGCATCTAACTTTTATTATGATTGTGAAGGTGTTATCGATAAAGATGTGTCTTCTGGTGAAGTGTTGAGAAAAGTCTTTAGAAAAGTGAACACGGTTTCGAAGAATTATGACGTTCATATCTTCGAAGAATTACCTTTGAAGATACAGATGGATATAATAGAGAATCACGAAGTGATATACACTTCAGATAAACCCGGTATGTACGAGTATTTTTACAACTACAGAAAACTTTGGAAAGATCAAAGACATCGGAATACTATGAGTAAAGAAGAGCTGTTGGCGAGTATATAGGAATAGTAAATATGGATCAACATATTATATATGATCCTTATAATTTTTTATTCTATTCAATAAAGATATATGTAGGTGAAGGATCAATATTGCTTCACCGTGATGCCATGTATTCTATCGAATTCTTTTTTATTCCTTGTGAGGATGGGCTCTCCTTCTATAACCGCTGTCGTCCCTATCATACAGTCAAAGGCGCTTATCCTGTCGCCTTTTTCGATCAGATCTCCGTGAAGTTTACCCGATTTTTTCATTATATTTTTATCAGCTTCGACCACTCTCTTCGATTCGATAACTTCCAAGATCTTCTCCTTTTCTTCTTCAGGTTTATCGCATCTGGTCACACCTGTAAACAATTCGAATACGGTGGCGCTTGAGAGAGTCATAGATTGGTTGGATTTTTCTAGTTCTTCAGCTTTTTGAACAGCGCCTTCGTCTCCTTCAATGAGGTCGATAATGAAGCAAGTATCCAATATCATGATTATTCCTCAAGGATCGAGTCGAGATCTTCTTCTGTTTTTTCCCTAGTATCTGTTATCTTGCTACGTAGTTCTTCGTCTTCCCAGATACTCGCTATCTCTAAGAGAGATCTTTCGTTCGTCAATTTCTTGACTACGTCGGAGAAGCTTTCACCCTTTTCTTTCTTTTTCTTCAAAAGTTCATAGGCTTTCTCATCTAAAGAGACGGTTTTCGTGCTCATAAATACACACTGTGTATTATCCATAATAAAGTTTTGGTTACGTGGAAGCGATACAATTTGAAGATAGGGAGAGTCTGTAAAATTTTTCGAATAAGGAGGGAATCAAGAACAGAGGTGATATGCCGTTCATTATAAATATTCGAAATAATTATCTGTAACTGATAACATTGGCCGGGAATGAGTCCGTCTCAGTCGTGATCAACGTATACAACGAGGAGGAGAATATAGAGGACTGTCTGAGTTCTCTGGAGAAGCAGAGTTTGTCCGGTTTTGAGCTGGTCGTGGTCGATGACGGTTCTACTGACGATACGATGAAGATCGTTGAGGAGTTCAGAGATAACTTTGAGATGAAAACATTCAGGACTGAACACGTGGGGATCAAAAAGGCGAGGAGGAAAGGCGTCGAGGAGAGTTCCGGCGATGTTGTGGTGATTGTCGATGCGGACGAGATCTTGGAGCCCGATTTTTTGGAGAATTTGGTAGAACCGTTCGATGATGATGAAGTCGGTGCGGTAGGAGGAAGGTTGAGATCTGAAGGCGAAGGCTGGGTCACCGACGCTTACGGAGCGCTGAACGAAGCTTTTTACGTGTTAAGAGCTGAAGGCGGTGAAGCCGACTGGATACAGGGCGGCTGTTCAGCTTACCGGAGAGAAGCTCTGGAGGAAGTGGGCGGACTGGCTCGAGAGAAGGTCAGCGCTGATAAAGATGTTTCGTGGAAGTTGAGAGATGAGGGATGGAAAGTCGTTTTGGAAGACGAGGCTGTAGCGTATCATCGTGACCCGCAGACTCTCGATTCGGTGATGAAAAGAGAGTTCGGCATAGGTCTGAGAGAGTATTCATTGATCTCGAAGCACAAAAATAGATTCGGCTGGAAGGAGTTTTCGCGCTTTTTCCCGCTTTCCGTGTTCTTATTTTTGGGACTTTCTTTGTTGCATGTTTACTTTTTAGGCTTTATTTTGTTAGGTGTAGTTGGTAGTTTCGGTATGGTGTCTTATCTTTTGGTTAGACATACTGAGAGAAGTAATGTAGTTCAGGCATGGGTGGTGTTGAACCTGATCAATCTTTCGTGGAGTCTAGGTTTCTTGAAAGGCTTGTTAGGACTCAAATAGATACATCGTTTAAGGCTTGCTTGATCTTTTCTTTTTCTTTGTTTTGTTCAGGCGGTTGCAATTTCTCTCCGAACACTTCTAAGATATTTCCATCCATATCTTCAGGTTTATCTATACCGTGATAGTCCAAGATGGTCGGAGCGAGATCAAGGATGGAGACTCCTTCTATTTCTCCCTTTTTGTTTACATCTTCTCCTATGCCGGCGAACAGCCCATATTTTTTGTTTTCCGCTTTCCACTTTTCGGAGAAATCGAAAACGTCATCTTTGCCCAGCCCGCCTTTGATGTGGATACCTTTTGCCTGATCCATCATCAGGTGTGGGGCCTCTTGGAGATACTCACCATGGTAGATCTCTTCTTTTTTGTAAACTTTATCGACCATCTTTTTACCCGTCTCGGGATGTTTCAACCTTTCAATCTTGGAGATCAATTCATCTTCAAGAGCTTTCACGTCCTCTACGATGTTTTCGTTTATGTATATCGGTCCTTGCCCGCTGGCGAAGACCTTCGTGTTTTCCCAGTCAACCTTTGATGCTTTACCTTCCATCTTCACCTCACCGCTCTGAGTGGGAACCCCTTCGATTATCGAGTCAGGAAGGAATTTACGGAGAAATCTCTGAAGATGGAGTTTATCAGAAACGCTTGCTAGAAGTTCTCTATCTATGCCTAGAGCGTTCAGTATATCGCTGAAACTGAATTCGGTGACAAGGTAACCTTCTTTTTCCAGCCACGTGTTTATATTGAAAACGTGTTCTATCTTGTTAGAACCGTGATCGGACATGAAAAGGACGTTGTCAGCCTTCTCTATCACTTTCCCTATCTTTCTATCTATTATCTTCCAGGCTTTTTTAGTTCTTTCATCGTCCCAGAAAAAATGCTGAAGAACGTTGATGTGGAATATTGAAAGTTGTAGGAAATCAACATCGTACTCTTCGGCTAGATCTAATGCGGCGTCGAACTGCGCTTCAATGATCTCGTGGATCTCTTTGGAAGCTTTATCGGGATTGGATCTTATGAACATGTCCGGTCTAACCTTGAGGCCGTATTCTTTTCTCAATCTTTCTTCTAATTCCTCTGGATAAGTGAAGTCTTCGTCTCCGGCATCTGGTCCACTAGAGACGAAAAAACCATCGACCTCGTGAGGAGGATAAGTGGTGGGCATACCCATAACTCCTACACTGAAACCTCTATCATCGAGATAATCCCAGAACTCCTTGTGTTTGAATTTCCTTTCGGTCGGATAGTAAACTTTCTGCTTTTCGAAGTCTATGTTCTCCCACCAGAATATGCCTAGTTTACCTGGATTTTTACCCGTCGCAAAGGCCTTCCAATTGGGGGAAGTTACGGGAGGTAGAACTGAGAGTTGATCTCCCCATACACCATTTTCTTTGACCTTCTTTAGATTTGGAAGAGATCCATCTTCTATCCACGGGTCCAAAAGTTCAAAGGAAGCACCGTCCAATCCGACTACGGCGAATTTCATCTTTGGGTGGATTGGAGGCGGGATAATTAATTGTTTTCGTTGGATGTTATGGTTGAAAGGGATCGATAAAAATAAGAAAATCGTAAAGTTTATTGTAAGGTCCTTAATGTTTACCCCATGACTGAATACAGAGGGGTCGTTCTTATAACTGTGGATTCTTTGAGGGCCGATCATCTGGGCTATCATGGTTATGAAAAAGATACGAGCCCATTTTTAGATGAGTTCGCCAGTGAAAACACGAGTTTTAAAAATTGTACTTCCGCAGGGCCAAGGACTCTTTCTTCCTTTCCCTGCCTATTATCTTCTACTTATCTCTCATCTCATCCTTTCGGAAAAGAGCGTTCTGAAAGGCTGTCTGAAGATAGAGTTCTGATATCCGAGTATTTAGAGGATGTTGAAACTTCAGCATTCCACTCTAACCCGTTGATCTCAAAATATTACGGCTACGATAGAGGTTTTGATAGATTTGAAGATTATCTCATCACCGACTCTACGGTGAACGCGGGTTATCTAGGGAGGGCTAAAAGGATCTTGAAACTCCTGTTGGGAGATCCGCCTTTCACTCCAGGTGGAAATATCCACGAGGACGCATTGGAGTGGATCCGATCGAGAGAGGGAAAATTTTTCTCATGGATACATTACATGGAGCCGCACATGCCGTACCTTCCGCCTAAGAGATATCAGAAACTAGTGGGAGGTCGGAAAGTGGGTCATCTAAAAAAGTTGCTTTTGGGTAAGAAGTTGGATAACACAAACACTAGATCAGACTTGAGTGATGACGAGGTGGATTTACTGATCCAGCTTTACGATGCCTGTATAAGGTATTTGGATGATATCATAAAAGAGCTGATAGAGAGACTGCCCGATGATGTCTCCGTGATCATCACTGCCGATCATGGGGAAGGGTTTAGAGAACACGGATTTTTGGGTCATAAAGATTACCTGTATGACGAGGTCATCCATGTGCCTTTGTTCGTGTCTGGAGATGAACAGGACGTTGAAACACCGGTGAACCATGTGGACGTGGTGCCTACAGTGCTGAGGATGCTCGGAAAGGATGTTCCTGACTTTTACTTGGGTGAAAACTTGTTTGATCTTCCCGACAGGGAAGGGACTTTTACGGAGTGGCTTCGCGGCGAGAAGTGGCAGATAGCGTATAGAGGTAGAGACTTCAAATATATCTTGGATAAGAAAAGAGACAAAGAGGAGTTCTATGATCTAGAAAATGATCCAAGTGAAGCTGAAAATATCGCTAGCGAGATGGATATAGAGCGGTACAGGAAAACAGTGTTAGATCATAGGCAAGAACAGATAGAGATGAAATCTAAAAGTGAAAAGAAAAAGATCAAAGATACGATAGGGAATATCTCTCTTTAAACAGATTGTAGGTTTTTTTGAGAGTTATTTCTTTTTGAATCATTTCGACTCTCTACCCGAGTTACGGCGTTTTCTAGATTTTTATATCTGGAAGAGAAACTTATTCTATCCACGGGTCAAAAGTCCAAAGACAGCAACGTCTAGTCCTATTACTGTTTCATCGTAAGGATTAGAATGCAGAAGTGTTATCTACAGATTTTCATACTAAAATAAGTTCATATAAATTCAGTTCTTACATCTATCTTTCTAAAATCATTGTCCTTCGTAACTATCACAAAGTTATTCTCTTTAGCTTGAGCTGCGATCAACAAATCGGCTAGAGGCAATTTATTTCCGTTCTTTTCAGTTTTGATCTTCAATTCGGCGAGTTCTAAAGCTGTCCTTTTAGATGCTTTTAAAACTTTGAATTCTTCGATGAGTTCTCTAGCCTCGCTATCTTCCAATCCCTGTTTTTTCAGTCCTTCCATCAGTTCGAAGTAAGAAATGAAAGAAAGGAATCCTGGTGACTGGTACTTTTCCTTTATCTTTTTCAGTCGTTGGAGAGTTTCTTCATTCTTTCTCTCGATATCGATGATTACTGAAGTATCAAAGATCAGCATCTCTGAACCCTCTTTCCTCTCTCAATCGGTCTATCTCTTTTTCCAAGTTTTCTGCTTCTTCTTCGTTTAAAAGTTTCTCGCTTGAAAATATCTTATCCCAGAATTCTTCAGTCCTCTTTTCTGATTCTTCGAGCATTACTTTGAAGTAAGTACCTAGAGGAACGTTGGCTTTAGCGGCTCTGCTTCTGAACTCGTTCCAGTCTTCTTCATCCACATTTTTGATGGTCTTCGTGGTCATCGTTAGTAATACTGTTTTACTTATATTTAAGTTTAACTCAAAATTGTTTTGTTACTAGTCACTATAACGTCGATGTCCTTTGATAGGATGATATCTCCAGTAGAGGTGTTAAAGATTTAAATTTTTTCTAAATTTTTCGATATTTTTCTCGATCCTCTTTATCTCCTCTTCATCTATATCCTCCCACGAATCTACAGCATCCATCAATTTACCTCTTCCTTTAACTAGTCTTTCTATAGCGTCGGAAAAACTTTCACCGGGAAGTTTTTCTTTCGAGATCAGTTCATACGTTTCTTCTTTTAGAGATATATTCTTTGATGCCATACGCGCATAGATATGTATATATGGGCTATAAAAACTTGCAGTCATACCAACTGATGGATGAGTTCACGCTGAGTTATCGGCTTTATGTTTTCGTGGGAATCTATGAATTTGAAGAGCTGTTCTAGCGCTTCCAACTTTTCTTCCGAGGTCGAAAAGTTGTGATACTCGAGCTGAGTGAACCAGTTCTTTTCAGCTTTATGAGTTACGGCTTTTTTCCAGATCTGCAAAGCTTCTTTTGGGTCCTTGTTTTTTTGACGATAAAGGTAATGGTCGCTCGGTATGCTTCCTCCTACGAGCCAGACGTTGTTCTTTTTGAACGGATAGGGGAAGGACCAGTAGCGTATATGTCCGAGAGAGCCGGCGGAGATGTATTTTATCTCGTTCTTTTTTGCGGCTTTTAAC
This sequence comes from Thermoplasmata archaeon, assembly GCA_046540335.1. Lineage (GTDB taxonomy): Archaea > Thermoplasmatota > Thermoplasmata > Halarchaeoplasmatales > Halarchaeoplasmataceae > Natronoplasma. Next base: position 16,870 of record JBKHFH010000030.1, read on the forward strand.
GTTGCTTTATCGTGCTTTGCATTGGGTGCTACCATGCCTTTGATCTTTTTTTCGAAAGTGTTTTCTAATTTGCGTTTCGATTTTCTTAACTGCTCGGACTGGTTCTGTTTCGTGATGTCCGAGTGTATGTGGGAGTGAGATATCACCTCATGCTGCGGTTGGTCGATCATTTCCTTTACTTCTTGGGATAAAGCTGGGATGTATTCGCTCGCGATGGAAAAGGTGATCGGGATGTTGTGTTCGTCGGCTTTTCTGATAAGTTCGGCTACTCCGGCGTTGTTTTCCTTCACGTTCTCTTCGCTTGTGTTGATGTCTAGGCGGAGGGAGAAATACGATTTGTTCGGTTTGTGAGGAGAGAATAAAAGGTTGTAGATGAATTGGTAGGGAAATATTTTGGTGAATGTGGAAGGATCGTTCGGATTGATAAGGAAGATGAATACTAGAATAGAGACTAGATGGATTACGGCGATGGTCAAGAATATCTCCAGCAGTAATATGATGATCTGCATTTCGTATAGGGTAATCCTTTCTTTCTAATAAATTTTGTAGTAAGAGGAGTGGATTTAGGGTCGAAGGAGAGTGTGAGTGATGAAAGTAGGTGTTGTTTAGGATAGTCTGATCCGGGTCATTGCATAAAATTTATAAGATGTATAAGCAATATAACTAAACATCATGGGAAGAACTACGATCGCGATAAAAGAAGAGACAAAATCTGAATTGAAGAATCTTGGCCGAAAAGGAGAGTCCTATGACGAGATCGTCGAAAGACTCCTCAAATTGAGTGAAGAAGAATTGGAAACCATAAAAGAAGTGTACCGCCGTATAGATGAAACTGACAGAGAGGAGTACGTTGACCTTGCAGAAGTATGATATCCTTCTCAATCCAAAAGCCCAGAAAGAACTAAGTAAATTTTCTTCTGATATATCTGAACGGGTGAAGGAAAAATTGGGCGAACTCTCCCGATCTCCTATAGAATCAAAAAGCGGAAAAGACGTAAAAAAACTAGCAGGGACTTCAGATCCAGAACTTTATCGCTTAAGGATAGGAGAGTATAGGGCTATCTATTGGGTGGATGAAAAGGAAAAGGAAGTATTGGTTGAAAAGATCGCCCCACGAAAAAAAGTCTATAGAGATCTGTCAAGTTTGGGTTAAATCGGTTCTAAAGACTGTAGTGAGATTGATAACCGCTATCTGTGATCTTCAATTAAGAAAAATATCTGTGACTATTCTAATTCGTAGTAGCCGTGCTCGTTGAAAACTGTCGGGATTATGTCGTCTTTTGGGATGTTAGTTCTGTTGTGCAGCGCTTCCTTGTGCTAGAGCAACTCCCAGTAACTATATGGTAAGAAGGTGACGAAAATAGTTACATAAAATCTAAAAAAAAATCAGTTCAACTCTATTATTCCTCGATCAGTTTTACTGGAGAAATCACTTCGGTTACTTCACTCCCTCTCGTCATCAGCTCCCCGTCGAAGGTGACTAATCGTAGATTTTGGTTTTTAGATATCGATAAAAGGATTGCATCAACTGTAGTAAAGAAGTCCTTCATAACTAGTTCATATCCTTCAAGAATTTCTGCTTCACTAGGTATAACTACATCCATGCCCTTTTCGATCGTATCTACAACTTCGTGGATCTCGCTCTTATTCCAGTCATATTTTCTAGAGAGCACGGAAGAGAGCTCCATCAGATTCAAGATAGTAGTACATATAGGGGCTTCTTTTCCATCTAAAAATTTTACGCAGACCTCTTGCTTCTCAGTTTTCAAAACAGAATTCACAAACACGTCACTATCGACCAGAAATTTGTTCATAGATCGTCTTCCCCGTACCTGAACTCTCTTATCACTTTTTCCGGTTTTTCGTCTGAAGAGACGGGCTTAGAAAGTTTTTTCAGCTCTGTTCCGACTTTTATATCCTCCCTATCTACAAATAGATTAGAGAGCTTCTTCATCTTTTCGATAGTCAAAGGCATCAAAAATCTATATGCCTATCAAGACTAATTAAGTTTTTCCTGTTTGCCTTTGTTGGATGAAGGGGTTCTCTGTTCCACTCTCTAGAGAGGTAAGACATCTCCTTAGACAGGCTATGGAAGGGATCTACACTAGTTCAAAGTAGCCGTGTTCGTTGAAAACTGTTGGGATTATGTCGTCTTTTGGGATGTTAGTTCTGTTGTGCAGCGCTTCCTTGTACCAGAGAAGCTGTGAGGTGTGTTTTTCGGGGAGGGTGAGGTTAGATTTGTAGTCCATGATGTAAAGTTTACCGAAGCGCCACTGGACTAGATCTATATGTCCGGTGAGAGGCGTGTCGATATCTAACTGGTCCGTTTCGTTAGGGTTTAAGAATACTGGAAGTTCACTGCAGATAGTTTTCGAGTCGTTGATCAGGAAAAACCTTTCTACGGCTTCGTGTGGACTCTCTTTTTGACCTTGGGTGAAGAGGGCATATCTGCATAATTCGTTTGCTATAGTGTCTTTTTCATTTGGTTGTAAGTCGTTCTCTACGGGTGTAGAAGAGGCTCTAGGCCCTTTGAGAAACATATCTCTATCTAAGGAACGTTCAACCCAACTGATATATCGGCGAAGTTGAGGGAAATCTTTGGCTGAAAGGTGTAGTTTAAGGTCGTGGTAGGTGAAGGGGTAAATCTGTTGATGCCTGAAACGATGGGTAGTTGTGAGTTCATCTGGATCGAGATCAAATTTTTTTCTCAATTTTAAGAAGGTGAGAGTATCCTTGTATTTCTTGATCCATGAATAGATAGTCCTGGTAGGCGGTGAGTTGTGGTATTTCTTGCCTGTTCTGGTCTTGGCTTTTGGGACTGAATATCCTCTGTTGTATTGCTCTAGAGCATAGAACATGACTTTGGGAGGATATTGGGTGTGTGGTATCTTCTTCTCGCTGAAGTGATTGCCGCACTTTTTACAGTAATATTTCTGCATCTCTCCGAGCTTGGTCTCTCTGACTCCGTCTTTGACAACGTGATCAGTGGTATTGCAATCAGGACATTTCATCGAAATAACCCGCCGTGAGATAAAATTAGTGTTTTTAAACATTCCGGCCGTCCGAAGGTTTTTGCGCATGAAGAACATCGGATATTTCAGGAACCATGTTCCTGATATCGATGGAATTCTTGCAGAATTCCAGTAGATATTTCGGGAACTCGTTCCCAATATCGAATGAATCTCCGATTCATGTAGATCCAACGGATATTGCGGAGATTTGAGGGAAGGGAATGTTGAAAAAGGGATTAGAAACTGTGGGAAAAAAGATGAAAGTCGGTATAGTTCAGAGCGAAGATGCTATGAAAACAAGTCAATTCAGGTATTCCATTTAGAAAGTGTAAATTATTCTTCTACCATTTTTAATGCCCTTCTGTATAATTCGTCACTTATCCACATTCCCTTTTTTCTGAGATCATCTAATGATCCTTTCAAATCAGGGATCAGACCTTCTTTTGAGGCCCAGACTAATATTCCTACTGTACCTGCAACTTCGAAGCCCAAAGCTTTCAATTTTTCCCTGGGAATTTTTTCATCTATGACGACTGTTTCTGCATCGGTCTGTTTCGCTAAGGCGATCACTTCAGATTCGCCTAAATCGAGTTCCAACCTTAACACATCGATAAGAAAATCGCCCTTTACCTCTTTGATTTCGATCCAATCCGCTTCTTTAATCTCTTTAGAGCCCGGTTTACCTTCACCTTTTACACACGCTTCATTGTAAACTTCTTCAGGGATGGTTATGCATCCGAATTTTTCTTTCAAAAGAGTCAGATGCCCTATCCGGACAAGATAAATCAGAGGACCAGTATCACTGATCACCGTCATCTTAACGCCTTCATGTCCTCTTCTAGATCTTCTTCAGAGTATTGTAACGGTACTTTCTTTTCTCTTAATACACCCATCATCTCTATCTTAGAGAGTCCGGCTATTTCCGCAGCTTTGCCCATGGATATTTTACCTTCTCTATAGAGCTCCACGGCTATCGACTTCAAAGCTTCTTTACCGAGATCGCCCTCGCTAACATTGAATACATTCTTCAATTCTTTTGGTACTGGCACATCGATAGTCCCTGTTGACATAGCATAAAGATTATGGAATCGTGTGTATTTAAAGCTTTGCGATTTTTAGTTTTTGGCTTGGTGGATTCGGATATATATAGGAAGTTGGATTTGGAGTAGATGAAAGCAAAAGGTTTTCTCACGATCTTCTTCGATCGAAGGGAAAAATTCCGATGGTGCTTCTGAAAGAGATCCGACGGTTTTTGCGCGTGAAGAACAGAGGGTATCTACAGGAAAACCACAGGTTTTCCTTCGATCGATGGAATTCTTGCAGAATTCCAGTAGATACGATAGATATTGCGAGATGGATAAAAATGGGTGAGGAGCATCACGCCACGAACGGGTTGCGATATACTCACGCTCTTCTCGACAACCTTTGTCAACCTGCCTGCCTCTGATGTTGTAAGTGTATAAGCGTTAAAGAATAAAATACTTTCGGAAAATTCTATTACATTACCCTTCGCCATAGAATAACAGTTTTCCTCATTCAAAGACCGAAAGATTAATAATTAATAGCAATAATAGCTAATATATGCCTAGCAAAAGCGTTTCGATCAGTCTACCTGAGCTCATGGATGATGAAATCGACGCTCTAGTAGAGTCTGGTGAATACAGTTCTAAAAGTGATGTGATCCGTGATGCGTTCAGAACCTTTATGAGGAAAAATCACAAGAAAAAAATACGGGTCGCTATCGAACTATATAAAGAGGAAAAAGTATCATTGATGAGAGGTGCCGAAATAGCAGAGATGGACTCAGAAAGCTTTAAAGAAGAATTAAAAGATAGAGGGATAACTGTGAAAACTTACTACGAATAAGAACCAACAGACCTTTGAGGGAAATATAAAGGTGAGGAAAGCGAAAAGTATATAATATATTATCAAATATTATCATATAGGAGTATCTATGCCGAGCGCTTACAGTTTACCGGAAATATATAAAAAGGAGATTGGGGCCATCGTCGAGGCCGGGTACTACTCTAACAAGTCGGAAGTAGTAAGAGACGCTATCAGAGTATTGTTCGAAAACAGAAGTGAGTTAAGGATAGCTTCTGCCGTCGAGTTATACAAAAAAGGAGAAGTGACTTTGAGCAGAGGCGCCGAGATAGCTGGTATGAATATGTTCGAATTTAAAGAGATCCTAAAAGATCGTGGCATCAATATCAGGTCTCCTGGTGGAAGTAAAGAAAAACTAGAAGAAGAGTCAAAGGAGATCGAGGGACATAAATGATCCTTGTAGACACCAATATCCTTTCTACCTTCGCTAAAGTCAACCGACTCGACCTGCTAGAGGAAGTATTGGGGAACTTCCATATCTCTCCCAATGTGTTAGAGGAAGTCAAACGGGCAGAAGAACTAGGTTATCCCCACGCTGGAGAAATACTCGAAAAAGTTAGAAACGATGAGATCCTGATCGCCTGTCCTAGAGAAAAAGAAGTTGAAGTTATGGATAGATTACCGACCAGCTTCGGCAGAGGAGAAAAAGATTGTTTAGCTATCGCTTTAAAAAGAGATGCTTTGATCGTGACCAATGAGCAAAAAGTATTGAACTACTGTAAACGCAATGGAGTTGACAGTGCTAGGCTTAATACTATTCTACGGGAACTTTTGAAAAAAGAAGATATGGAACAGGAAGATGTAAGAAACCTGATAGATGAAATAGAAAAGAAAGACAATCTAGTGGTGACAGATAAAGATTCCATCTTCTCATAATCGAATGAATGAGAAAAACCCGCCGTTCATGGAAGTCGTCGGAGGGCTGCCTTTCACGCACATGCCTATAGTTTTGTTTTCGTCCCTCAACGAGCGAGATTAGCCTATGTTCACGCTGACGGCTAGCATTTGATACCTCCGATCCTGCGGCTAAATGCAGGTCAAATGGTAAAATACTGTCAGGGGTTTCAACCCAACTCTACGGTGCCCCTTCCCAACCAAAATTCCGATGGTGCTTCTGAAAGAGATCCGACGTGTTTTGCGCGTGAAGAACATCGGATATCCGATGGAATTTGCGGAAGGTAAATCCGACGTTCTTTGCGATGGGATAGGGTGGATCCGACGGATATTGCGGATATTTTTTGGGAGATAGAGAGATCTAGGTGGCTGTAGTTAGCGGAGAGGTAAATAATTACTGGGTTCTGGTTAATCCGATGAATATTACGTGCGAAGAATATTTGATATCCGATGGATATTGCGCGGTAATCAGATAGATTACCTCTTTCACTTCGGTCAGAGACCTCGTGATGCGAAGGAGATAAAAGTGGGTGGTGCCGGGGAGGGAATAGAAGGGGGGCGAATGTTTTAAAAGGGATTAAAAGTGTGTAGAAGGGCCAAATATGAACATGAACGTGGAGATGGAAAAAAGGTTAGCGGTGGTCCTCAGTAATCCTTTAGATGCGGACGTAGGCAGGAACGAGAAGATAAGGTCGAGACTGAAACATTTTGAGGAGGGGGGTTGGAGAACAAAAACTTTCGTTGTGGAAGATCCAGATACTGATAATTTCCTTTTGAATTTATTGTTTATCTTATTCAGGTGCATAATCGCAACTCTCAAGTTGAGAGCTTATTCAAAACAGAAAGAAAAGATAGTTATTTGGTCGATGAATTCACCAGCTTTTTTGCATCTGCCGGCTTTATTAGTCAAATTTTTTAGTAACAATGTTAAGTGGGTCGCTGAGTTCAGGGATGCGATGTGTACAGAGCCATTCTACTCTACTAAATCTTTTGGTAGGAGGTTAACTAGATCCTTACTAGAAGCCCCTACTGTAAAATATGCTGATAGGATTTTATTCCCAATAGGAGGAAAATCTTCAAAGGAATATTTTAAAGCTAATTATCCTCAAAATCATTATAAAGCAGAATATACAGCATATCAAGGATATAATAAGGAGGAATTTAATAATATAAAGAGAAATAAAAAAAGGGGAGGAAAGAAATGCTTTTAACAACAA
>JBKHFH010000031.1:0-22968 GCA_046540335.1 Thermoplasmata archaeon
TATTACAACCATATCAATGAACCCTTATATAAAATGTTTTGCCCGACTCTATGTTCAATAACTGTTTTTCAGGTCCTAGTATCTCCCCCCATAAATAACGCTCTCTCTTTTTGATCGAAGTTAGCTCGGTGAGGACGCAGTCCCTCTTATCTCACGATGTATCTAGGGATTAGGAAAAGCACGGAATAAACGCTCACTATTACAGAGATAGTTAGCATAGTTTTTATGAAAACACTCAAATGTGCTGGGAAAGGCCCGATGAAGCTGTGTATCGCGATAATCCCACCTAAGAGAGAGATCCCGTATCCTAAGACTAGAGTCCTTAGGTAGTATAAGGTAGAATCTTTCTTGTATTCTGCAAGATGGCTGAGTACTTCCCTTTTTGGCATCCCCTTTTTAACATCCGTGACGATGAGAAATCTTCTCATAAATAACCAAAGGCTTAGAAAGATGAAAAACATCGACAATATCAATATCAAAGTTAGGTAATTCAAAGGTATAGATCTTACCAAAAAGAAAAAAGACGCAACAAGGACAAGGGTGCCGATATCGACTAACCCACCTTTCTCAAAGTACAATCCGGTGATGGTCACTCCGCCCCCAAAAAGTGGTAGCCACCAGCCTTGTTGAGCTAAATTAAATAGAGAAGAAGCTAAAGAAACTACGAATACAAGACTCGTAATAATATTAAATGTGGGATTTACATCTAACTCTTTCTCCAGTATCTTATCACCTCCTCAAGCCCCGCCTCTAAAGGCTCTTTAGGATCCCAGTCGATGACTATACTGTATTTCCATAACTTGTCAAGGATAACTTCTCTTTCTAAGGAAGATAAATTCTCTGCAATCTCGTTCTGTTCATCTATGATGTCTTTCTCAATAGCTATCGGATTCGGAGATATCACCATCACATTGTACTCTTTCATACAGATGTCCACGACAGTCTCGCTTATCTCTCTAGAAACTAGAGGGGAAATGAAGATTATCATGCTTCTGTTCGGAAAAAATCTTTGCAGAAGCCATTCCGCATCGCTTAATTTCCAAAGACCTCCTTTCTCCACCCTGCTCAGTTTTTCCATAACTCTGTAAAAGTGATCTCGCCCTGAATCAGGATATAACCAATCTAGGAAGTCTCCTAAAATAACCAAACCCACCCGGTTCCTGTCAGCCAGTATCGAGGACGCCAGGGTGCCTGCAGCCTGGACCGAGGCATCGAGTGTATTGCTTTCTTCGTCTCCTATATTGCTCGCCCCCGATCCGTCAACGACGATAATGACATCTCCAGATCTCTCTCCAACATATTCATTACTAACGGGTTCAAGATATCTAGCCGTTGCTTTCCAATTTATCTTTTTTATTTCATCTTCGGGTCTATATTCCCTTAAAGAGAAAAATTCACTTCCGAGACCCATACTTTGCGATTTCACATTTCCTATCCACTGCCGTGTATAGAGCGGTCTTATGTTCACATTTTCTATCTTATAGATGGAGGGCAAAACGAACAAAGTCAGTAATTTCTCACTAGTCCATCCTTCGAAATTCAGATTAAGGGGGTCTCGATATCTAAGCTTCACGGGTCCTATCTCCATCTTTCCTCTTTTATTACAGGATATTTTGTAGGTTATCTTTTTTCTCTTCCCTTTCTTCAGGTTCAGTATCTGATGATTAGATCCTTGGACCAGATGGGCATCTGGAGGGAGAATGTCTTGAACTTCAAGATATTTGATTCCCCTCCCTTGGTTCTTTATAGACAGGTCTATCTGAATTTCGTCCCCTCTATACAAGCTCATCTCTTCGCTCTTTCTCTCGACTTTTAGCATGATGTCATCAGTTCTCACGCTCCTATTCCCTAAAGATAAAAAAGAAAAATTGGCTATAGCTAATATCAAAAAAACCCAGCTCTCTATAATCAACCCGAAGAGTAGCGCTAAAATAGTTAGAGTGATCAAAACAAAGTTCGTTATCGATTTCATCTATCAGTTTTCCTCCCAATCAGAAATCTTTTTGATTACTCCTTCTATTTTTTCTTTATAAGCCTCGCCCTTCAGCATCTCTTTTTTCACCTGTTTAGGTTGGAATCTGAATGATTTTCCGTCTTTTTTATGGATGAAATCTGTGCCCTTCATGCTTTTGCTGTTCATCAAAAAATCCGAGATGGTCTCATCGCCGATCAATTTCCTGAGAGCAGGAGGATTTTTCAATAGTCTTTTCAAATCCTTTTCCGATATCGATTTCACGTCTTTTATTTTTTCTATAAGCGCCCTTCTGATACGCTTTTCTACCAATATCTGACTCAATAGTCTTCCCTTTATCGCTCTCTCAATTAAACCAGAAGTCTTTTTCAAGGGCAGATTTTTCCTAACGTTTCCATCTTCTTTCTTTCTCCACACTTCTATTTTTTTGACCTCTTTCCTTCCAGTATATAATAATCCTATAGATACCCAGGTGATCAGAGACAAGCTGAGAACTTGATTTAGTTTACCTCCTGTGAAAAGAATCCCTATAACTAATACTGCGGTGATGGGGATGAAGAAAGCATAAAAATGCAGTTTTTGCCCTCTCATAGTTGAAGGATTATCCAACCATTCGGGCTTCATCTCCACTCTTTCTACAGTTATTTCCTCTTCCCTAGCGGTCATAATAGGTCCTCCTTCAGTTTTTTCAAGTGTTCAAGGGCTCTATCCCTTTCGTTTTCTCCAAGCTGGTGGGGGCTGTATCTCGCCTCTTCGAAAAGATATGTGATATCCGAGATGACGTCTTCTTGAAAGGGTAGCTTTTGGATCGTTTCATCTTTGAATTCCCGTGGCGTTTTAAAATCCTTGTTCTGTGCTCCGCTCTTCTCAAGTATATTACTCATCTCCTTGTAACATCTGATTATGGTCGATCTCACGTTTTCTCCATCATGTAGTTCGTCGATGGCTTTAGTGAGTGTTGAGGATAGAGAGTCCTCGACTTTTTCACGTTCGCTATCAGTTTTGAGACCGGTTTCATATAAACCTTCTAAATCTCTTTGTTTTTGGTTCGTTTCATCCCATGTAAAAAATCTAAGATAGACTACATAGGTCAAAAGTGAACCCAACAACAAGAGAAAAATGAGAAAGCCTAGATCGGGTAAAAGGGGCGGTAGAGAGAAACCACCAAATGATGGAAAGCTATAACTGGTCCTTTCTGATATGACAGCTATGGGATATGCGACCAATAAAATGACGGCTAGATGAAACAGTATCCAAAATCCTAACAACATCAGTCCTGTAAATACGCTGATATTATCTTTATCGTATAAAACGTAAGTTGAATAAAGGATTGGAAATGCGATTAAAAAGAAAGGGAGGATATCTAGTGCCGTTCTGTTGCCGCTCATTTCTAAGAGAGGTTCTGTATCTACGTTTTCTCCCACTCCCATCAGATTTCCGACTGCCCAAGAGGAAAGAAGGACTATGAATATTGAGAGGATCAAAAGATTTTGAATTTTCCTTTTATTCATCAATACTTCAAATTGTTAAAACCGTGTTTTATACGTTTCCATCAATCATCCATTGAAAAACCTTCTAATAGGCGAATGTTTTATTTATGTAGACTAGAATCGGATGGATATCATGTTCGAGGACGAATACAGACTAGAGTACTTTGAGAAGAACGGATTCGCTAGAAAGAAGTGCAGTGAGTGTGGATCTCACTTTTGGACATTAGATGGAGATATGGAGACATGCCAAGATGCACCCTGCACTGAGTTTGAATTCATCGGTGACCCACCCGCTGAGAGATCTTTTGATGTGGACGAGATGAGAAAACAGTTCATCGATTTTTTCGATGAAAGAGACCATACGCCTTTGGAAAGGTATCCCGTCGTTGCAAGGTGGAGAGACGATGTTTTACTCGTTCATGCAAGCATCTATGATTTTCAACCTCACGTGACTTCGGGTCAAGTCCCCCCTCCCGCTAACCCTTTGGTTATTTCGCAGCCCTGTATAAGGCTTCCTGATGTGGACGAGGTCGGTAGAACCGGTAAACATCAGACAGCTTTCGAGATGTTAGGACATCACTCTTTCAATAGCGAGGAAAATTTTGTCTATTGGAAAGAGGAGACGGTCCAGTACTGTCATGAATTTTTGAAAGAACTGGGTATAGATGAAGAGCTCATCGCCTATAAGGAACATCCATGGATCGGTGGAGGTAACGCGGGTCCTTCTTTAGAGGTGAACGTTCAGGGTTTAGAAGTATCTACTTTGGTGTTCATGAACCTAGAAAAAGATGCGAATGGCGAAGTGGACTTGGATGGAGAAAAATACACTCCTTTAGACCTCAACGTGGTGGATACCGGTTACGGCTTAGAGAGACTAGCGTGGGTTACTGAAGGGGCTCCTACAATTTATGATTCCGTCTATCCTGATATGATCGGATATATTGTCCAAAAATTGGGTTTTGAGCATGATCTAGAGGATGAGAATTACAGGACCTTACTCCAAGAATACACGAATTTGGCAGGCACTTCAGATAGAGATTACCGGAACGAGTCGCTTATCGATGAACTTATGGATAGGATCGCAGCCAGAGAAATAGATATGGATAGGAACCGCATCACAGAAAAACTATCGACCTTGCGATCGATATACACTCTTGCGGACCACAGTTATACAATAGCTCTTCTCCTCGCGGACGGCGTGGTCCCCTCGAATGTGGAGGAAGGTTACCTCGCGAGGATGATGATCCGCAGAGCCTTAAGGCAGATATCTCAACTTAATGAGCATCTTTCCCTTAAAGATCTTGTTGGAAAACAGATGGACATCCACTCATCTATAATAGAGAGTGGAAAGAAAGATCTAGTATTCGAAATCCTTGACGAAGAGATAGAGAAATACGAACGGACGGTTGAAAAGGGAAAAAGGATGGTAAAAAGGGAACTTGAAAAGATGGAAAGCGGCGAAGTGTTATCTAATGATAAATTGATAGATTTCTATGATACTCACGGTATCCACCCTACAATAGTAAAGGACCTTTCTCATGATTTTGATATCGAGGTGGATGTGCCTAGAGATTTTAACGCGATGCTCGCCGGGATGCATGAGACCCCTGAAAATAAAACAATAGAGGAGACGGAGGAGGAGACCTTAGAGAGCGAAGAGATACCGGAAACGGAAGCCCTTTATTACACCCAGCCTAATGCTAGAACTTTTGACGCTGTAGTGATTCATTCAAAAGAAGATGGGGTGATATTAGACAGAACCCTCTTCTACCCTGAAGGAGGTGGTCAGCCAGCCGATCATGGTGTTCTGATCACCGAGGGATCAAGTTATCCGGTGAAACATGTAAGGAAAAAAGATGGTGTTATCATACATGAGATCGATGGTGATATACCTAAAGGAGAACCAGTGGAGGGCAAAATAGATTGGGGGAGACGGATGGCTCTGACGAGGCATCACTCTGCGACCCACATAATCATGAGCGCCGCCAGAGAAGTATTAGGAGATCACGTATGGCAGAAAGGAGCGCAGAAAAACTTAAAAAACGCTAGATTGGACCTATCACACTTCAAAAGGATAAGCAGGGATGAGATAAAAGAGATAGAGCGGATTGCTAACAGGAGAGTATTGGAGGACATACCCGTTAAGAAGGAGGAACTCACGAGAGATGAGGCCGAAAAGAGGTTCGGTTTCAAGCTTTATCAGGGCGGTGTTCCCGAGACTGATGTCATAAGGGTAGTCCATATATCCGATGTGGAGGATTACGACGCCCAGGCCTGTGGAGGAACACATGTTGACAGGACTTCTGAAGTGGGCCCTATAAAGATATTGAGTACTCAGCGTATCCAGGATGGTGTGGAGCGTCTGACTTATTCTGCAGGGATGGCGACAGTCGAACACGTCCAGCGCCAAGAAGACCTTTTGAAAGAAGCCGCTGAAAAATTCAAGGTCAGTCCGGAGGATCTACCTGATACGGCAGAACGATTCTTCAAGGAATGGAAAGAGAGAGGAAAGGAGATAGAGAAATTGAAAGAATACAAATCTATTGCTATGGCTGAAGAGCTTCCTCCCGGAGAGAAGATAGGCGGTCTAGAGATAGTGTCTGAAGTGGTGGATATGGACAGAAAGCAGATGATGTCGACCGCGGAAAGGATATGTTCCAAGGGAGGACGGGTGGTTTTACTTGCTTCTAAAGGCGAAAATGCAAATCTTGTTTTTTCCCGGAGCGATGAACTTGATATCAATATGATAGAAGTTCTAAACCAAGCCGCTAAAGAAGTGAACGGCGGAGGAGGAGGTTCTCCTAAAACTGCCCAGGGAGGAGGCAGCAGACCTGAAGGTAAGGATGCAGCCCTCGAGAAGGCTAAAAAACTGGTACTGGAACGAACTTCAGCATGATCTTACAGGAGGCTAATGATATGACCGAAACTGAAGATGATCTGTTACAGCTGGGAAAAGATGTCATCGTTTCACTGATAATATTGGTGATAATCCTTGGTTCGCTCTACGCTTTCGCTGGAAGATGGCCGCCGATGGTGGTCGTCGAGTCGGGAAGTATGATGCACAGCGATGACAGCCAAGTAGGTGTGATCGATCCTGCTGACATAGTCCTTGTTCAGGAGACCGAAAAAGAAGAGATAACCACTTACGTAGAAGGAAGATCTACCGGTTATAAAAAATACGGCCAGTATGGAGACGTGATCATCTTTGAACCTGACGGTGATCAACGTAAGACTCCGATAATACATCGGGCAGTGGTTTATCTTGAATATGATGAAGTAAATTCTTCTTTTGAGATACCCTCTCTTGGAGACCTAGAATATGGCGAAGAATGGATAACTTCTCAAGGCGAAACAACCCGGGGTCTTACCGACAGCATAACGATCTTCGATTACGGCTATGCAGATGTAGATCTGACTATCGATCTTTCTGAGTTGCACGGCTCAGGGTTCATAACGATGGGTGATTCTGAAAAGACCAACGCTCCGACATATGATCAAAAGGGTCCTGGTGGAGACGATTTGGTGCAGAATGAATGGATAAAAGGAAGAGCGAGGGGAGAGCTACCTTGGTTCGGTATAATAAAGCTGACATTTATGGGCAGGACTGATGATATCCCTAGCAATAGTTGGATCAATTTCGGGGTGAGTATAGGAGTGATCCTACTCCTACCTATTATCGCTGAATTCGGTGTAAAGATGTATGAAGACTTTTCTGATAAGAAATCTGAAGATCGAGAAAAAACCTCTCCCGATGAGACCGACGAGCCCCCGAATGATAAAGAGATCGGTGAGGAGAAAACTCCGACAGGTTCCTCCTCTGCAGAGGATGCCTCCGAAGATATAGAATAAGAGGGATGCTTTAATATTAATACTAGACAGATGTATCTCTAAGCGCGAAACAGCTGATGGAATAAACGCTGTTATTTTCAAAGTTCTTATCTATTGGAAGAAGAGAAAAAGAGTAATGGATTTTCAGGGTCTGAGGTATCTGCAGTATTGAAATACGCTAGACATATCTCTTTTGCGAATCAGACATCTAGATCTGGTATCAGCTTTCCACGGGCCCTATCGGGAATACGGGTTTTCCGTAATACTCGTTGGTGACTTCAGCTAGAGCTGTATATACAGCGCTGAAACCGCAGATAATCCCTTCGTAACCCGCGATGGTTGCTATCACTGGAACGAATTCGCCTATCGCCAGTAAGAAGAAAAGTATAGTCAGAGTGCCGAAAACTACCTGTAAAGCTCTGTTCATCTTCAGGGTCGAAAGGAACATCCAACCTGTGAAAAGGCCCCACATCGCAAGATAAGCCGCTAGCCCCAATTTTGAAGGGCTGAAAGCCCCGACGACCTCAGGTATAATAAATATGCCTACCAAGCTGAGCCAGAAGAGGCCATATGAACTGAACGCCACTCCGGGGAATGTGTTGCCTTGTTTAATTTCCCACCAGCCAGCTATCAGTTGGGCAAAACCACCATAGAATATTCCCATTGCCAGGATCATGCTCCCTAATGCGAAAAAACCGGCATTGTGGAGGTTGAGCAGTACGGTGGTCATCCCGAAACCCATCAGACCTAGGGGGGCTGGATTTGCAAGTTTGTTTTCGTCTGCCATATCGATCACTTGTTGGAGTTATCATAGGAGTCTATATATATCTTTTGAAAATGTAAATAATTAAACGTGGGGCAGGAGGTTAATTCTAAATAGATATAGAATAGATGGGTTTTTGACCCTTTGTGAGGTCTCTATTTATCTTTTGCTTTTTTCTTAGCCCGCTTTTTCCTTTTTTTCGCGCTGAAACCTGTCGCTTCCTCAAGGAAGTCATTCCAAATAGAAATGGTGTTAGCTGCGACTTCACAGTCCACTTCATCGTTCATCTTTAGATCGACCCAAAGGCCGGTTCTTCCTTCAGTCCAAACTTCAAGATGGCCTATAGCCCCTTTATCATCGACTATCAACTTGTCTTCGTCCTCTTTCACTTCGTCAAATTTTTCCTCCATCAACTTTTTCAGTTTGTCTCCTTCGATATTTTCGAAGTGACCTCTTTTTACATCGTATCGATTTTTACCCATGATATCATGCAGATATATCCTTTCTCTTTATTTGGTTTTTTGGTATTCAGCCTCTCGACCCTGAACTCTTTTATATCCCTCCTCTATTCACCTAAAGCATGAAAAGGATTCACGCCGAGGATGCAGTCGACCTTGAAGATGGGGCCCAGTGTAAGCTGGGTGGTTGGCTTCAGGAGACGAAGAAATTGGGGGGTATTGCTTTCTTAAAGATAAGGGATAGAACGGGAGTCTTTCAAGTCGTGCTATCGGAAGATGAGATGGGTGAGGACAACTTTGAGGAAGCTATCGAGATACCTAGAGAAAGCGTGGTCATTATCGAGGGCGAGAAAAAAGCGACGGATCAAACTGAGTTCGGGTTCGAGATAGTTCCAACTTCTATCAAAGTCGAATCTGAGGCGAAAAAACCTTTACCGCTGGGCGTAGTTGACAAGGTTGATTCTGAGATGGGGACCCGCTTCGACAATCGCTTCCTCGACTTAAGGAAAGAAGAAAAAAGATTAGTCTTCGAAGTCAGAGATCTTCTCTTAGACGGTTTGAGGGATTTTTTCGACAGCGAGGATTTTACAGAAGTGAACACTCCTAAGATCGTGGCGGCCGGTGCCGAAGGAGGCGCGACTCTTTTCGAACTAGATTATTATGGCCGGGAGGCTTATCTTGCACAGAGCCCTCAACTTTACAAACAGATGCTAATGTCTGCAGGATTCGAAAGAGTGTTTGAGATCGCCCCCGCCTATAGAGCTGAGGACTTTGCTACTATTAGACACACTTCAGAGTTTCTTTCACTTGATTTCGAGATGTCCTTCATAGAGAGTTCTTCAGACATAATGGACATGACCAGTTACATGATAAGACATGCCTTTACCTACCTCAAAGAGAAAGGAGCGGAAAAGCTGGATAGATTGGGGGTCGAGCTCGAAGTTCCAGACCACCCGTTCAAGAAGGTCCCTTATAGGGAGTGTATAAATATACTGAAGGAACTCGGTAGAGAATGGGAGGACGAGCCTGAGATCGGGACTGAAGAGGAAAAGATCCTTGGAGATTACATGAAAGAAGAACACGGTAATGACTTTTTCTATATCACAGAGTTTCCGACCAAGGTAAAAGAGGGCACCTTCTATGCTATGAGAAAAGACTATGATCCCTCACTCACCACTTACTTCGATCTGGAATTTAAAGGCCAAGAATTAGTATCTGGTGGTCAGAGAGAACATCGTTACGATGTCCTTGTAGACCAGATGGAAGAGATCGGAGTCGACCTAGAAAACTTTGAACCTTACCTAGATACGTTCAAATACGGTATGCCTCCTCATGGAGGTATAGGTTTAGGTGTCGATCGGCTGCTGCAGAAGTTATTAGATCTGGATAACATCCGTGAAGCCATCCTCTTTCCGAGAGATCCAAAAAGATTAGAACCGTGACGTCTAATAACTTCTGAATAGATTTAAATACAAAACCTGTATTTTAAGAACATGGCCCAGGGAAAGTACGAAAGAGAGCTGAAGAACATCCTTTCCGGTGATGAAGAAGTCATTGAAGATCAAACTAAAACATGTTCTGAAGAACAAACTGAAGATTATCACAAAGTCAAAGATATCCCATTTTTGGTGGTCAGGGGGGCGGGTAGTCTAGGTGTTGATCTTGTTGCTGTTCGGGGTGATGTTTCCTTTCTCATAGAGGTCAAGTCTTCCAAAAAAGACGTACTCTATCTAAGCGACCAGAAAAGACTCACCGATCAGGCAGAAAGGATAAAAGAGATATGTACGGAAACGAAGTTACTACCGATGTACGCATTTCGGTTGAAGGGGTGGAGAGGAGATAAGTGGAGATTGTTCACGATGGATATCGATGGCCTATCTAAAAAGTACAGAGTTTTGAACAAAAAACTCCCAAACGTTCAAACTACTTCGCATGATAATTACAAGATACCCTGGCACGATGGTATGCCGCTGAGCGAATTTCTTTCTTATTTAGATCGCTTATTGGGATAGAAAACATAGACAAAGACTAAATATCTCTATAAACCTATTAAACCCCCTTGAGGGATCGCGAGGAAAAGCAGATGAGGAAACTCATACTATGTGCAGACCGAGACGACGATATAGGCGAAAAAACAGGTTTAGAAACTCCTATAATCGGTAGGGAAGAGAACTTACAGGCTGCTATCGAGCTAGGCCTAAAAGATCCTGAGGATTCCGACACCAACTCTATTTTGTCAGCGGTGTCCATCTATGATGAATTGAAAGAGAAAGGCGAGGATGTTGCGATAGCTACTATATGCGGAGCGTCCTCGATAGGATACACATCTGATACTGCTCTTGGAGAAGAACTGGACTATGTATTGGAACAGACTGGCGCTGATTCCGCTATACTGGTCACAGACGGAGCCGAAGATGAGTATATAAGCCCGATAGTATCTTCCAAGGTCGACATATCGCATATTAGGACCGTTTACGTCAAACAGAGTGAGAGTGTCGAAAACCTTTATTATCTGCTGGTCAAAACCTTTCAAGAGGAAAAATCCAAGAAAAAATTTCTTTTGCCAATCTCTTTGGCTCTTCTCGTATATGGCTTTTTCAGGATCATAGCTTTATTCAGTAATCTCTTTATAGAAGGATTCGGAGCGCTGACCGGTCTTCCCGGGTTCGGGATAGGCGTCATCTTTTTCGTGATAGGAGCCTATGCACTCACCAAGATATATGAATTGGATAAAAAAGCACTGAATATGTACGAACAACTCAGGGAAGCCGTGACTAGTGGATCCGTGTGGCTCCCATTCACTGCCGTATCGGTGCTTATAGTCATAGGGAGTTCCCTACAAGGATGGAACGTGGTCGTCGATGGTGGATTTACCTCGCCTTTAGAGATAATTTTGAGTTTCTCATCGATAGTCATATGGTGGTGGATCGCCGCCGTATTCCTCCATGAACTCGGAAGATTGATAGACACTTATATCAAGAAAGGCAGGGTCAGATGGTCGTTTTGGGCTATATTCCTTACTTTATTTTCGTTGACCTTTATATCAACTGGTGCCTTAAATTACATCCGAGGCATAGTTGGAATGGAAGAAGAGCCGGTGTTCCCCATGGTGGTCATAAATATCACCCTAGGTTTATTGATAGGCGTCTTGGCAGGTTTGACTCAGTGGAGTTTCAGGGAGAGGCAAAAACAGGAAGATTCTATGAAAGAAAATGTGTAAAGAAAGGGGGTGAAAGATGTGGAATTTTCTGATTGGAAACCTTGGTACGAAAAGATCCTGAAGGATTTTGGATACTCTAGAGAGGAAGATAGAAAAGCTGCCGCCCTTTTGGCGGATTCAAGAAAAACGGACTCTCTATCTTCTCTTAAGGATCTTCACGATAAGAATGTGGAGATAGGCGGTCCCTACTTTGATGAAAGTGAAGCGAGTTTTACTATCGCGGCGGGATCAGCAGTTGAACAGATTTGGGAAGCAGATGTAGAACCGGACCTGGTCGTGACTGACCTCGATGGCGATAAAGGTCTTCAACTGGAATTAAACTTGAAGAACATACCGGTGGTTATCCATGCTCATGGAGATAATATACAAACCATAGAAAGATGGGCTAAAAGATTCGAGGGACCGGTAATCTCTACCTGCCAGTGCGAACCTAAATTTTCCGGCATCTATAACTTTGGAGGGTTTACCGATGGTGATAGAGCATGTTTTATATCTGATCATTTCGACGCTGACAAGATCGTTTTGAACGGTTGGGACTTTGAAAACCCTTTCAGAGGAGAAAATAGAGAAAAGACTAAAAAGTTGAGTTGGGCGAAGAGATTGATAAAGCATCTAGATATCCCCATCGAAAGTTTATGATTTCATAAAAAATATGCATAGGGGAAGATTTATTTATAAATGTATACAATAAGGGGAAAGAAGTGTCCCTAGGTAGAAGGATCAGTTTCCTACATTTGAAAAATGATTTGAGTGGTGGATGTGAGCAGGGTAACCATTGAGGATCTGAAGAGGGCTATAGAACTGGTCCTAGAAGATAATGATATGGAGCCGACTCTGGCTGAAGACATGGCAGAAAGAGTTATGAATCTGTTCGGGTATGATAAGACGATAACCGATAATCTACTCTCTCCCGGGGAAAGAGATATATTTTACCAGCTTGAAGATCTAGATATTCTTATGACTGAGGAGGAAACAACGAACCTTCCCAGCGGGAAAAAATGGAGAATACATTACTGGATATTGAACGAGGAGAAAGTGAGGGATATATTGGAAGAAAAGACTGAAGAAGAAGAAGCGGAGGAAGAGAAGAAAACGGTATACGATGATCTATCTGACGAGGTATGGGAAAGAGGTAGTATATGAAAATGGAAAGTTAAGTATTGTTTTGTTTTTTAAGCGGATGAGATAAAATGGAAGAGATTGAAGAGAAGGCTGAGGAATTGTTATCTGGAGTAGAGATCGAGATAGATTCTTTGGATAAAGACTTTGACATAGATGAAGATATCGAAAGTTTGATGGATCGCATACAGAAGGCCGATAGATCTTATAGATTGGCTTTAGATGATCCCGATATTTACTTAAAATTATCTTTTCTCTGTTTCTCCAGTGGCCTTTTAGACCAGGCTGAAGATTGGGTCAAGAAAAGTTTGCGATTGAAAAACACATTCACAGGATTTTTTGTAAAGGGTAGGATATTATATGAAAAGAAAGATTATAAAGGTGCTATAGGGGAATATGATGAAGCGCTGAAGTATGATGATAGACCTACCATCCACGAATACAAATATAGAGCGCTTAAAAACAGAGATATGCCTGAACGAGCATTATCTTCCCTTGAAAGGGTGTTAGAGGTAGACGAGAGCCCCGAACTCGTAGCTGAAAAGGCTGACCTTCTGGTAGAAGTAGGGGATCTCGAGGGAGCGAAGAAATTTTATTACAAGGCCGAAGAGAGGGATCCAGATCTTTCGAACAGGGAAGAAAAGGTAGAGCAGCTGTTAAAAGAAGCAGAAAATAAATTGATACTAGAGAAATATGATAAGATCCTCGAACTCGATAATGAAAATGTCGAGGCCTGGCTGGGTAAAGCTGAATGTTATTGGAAGTTGAAAGAAGGGAAAAAGGCAAAGGAAGTGATGAATAAGGCTTTAGAACAGATCGAAAGTGACAAGATATCGGACAGGTTAGAGGAGTATAAAAAAGAGACAGAATTAGCGTCGAAGTGTGAGGTATGTGGTGGTGACGGTAATTGCCAGAACTGTGGAGGCTCTGGTGACTGCGAGTTATGTGGTGGAACTGGAAATTGTCCGGATTGCCAAGGAACGGCAGAATGTGGGGATTGCTCAGGTACCGGGGAGTGTCCTAACTGTGACGGCACTGGCAAAACGGGCTGGTTCAGTAAATGCGAAGTCTGCTCGGGTACGGGACTCTGTCAGACCTGCGAAGGGTTCGGTAACTGTCCGACTTGTGAAGGTACGGGGAATTGTCCACGATGTGGAGGAAATAAAAACTGTCAGGAATGCCAGGGAAGCGGCATCTGCAGCGTCTGTGAGGGAAAAGGAATAAAGGTCGATTGACATGAAAAAGGTAAAGAAGAAAGACCTTGAGATTAAGTTGGAAAATATCCCTTCACATCCCGACCCGGATCCTAATCTGGAGCAGTATTCTACCCCTTCACCGATCGCTTCCGATATACTTTTTAGAGCTTATATAGACAGAAATATAAAGGGAAAAAAAGTCGCAGATCTTGGTTGCGGCACCGGTATATTTTCCCTAGGTTCTGCGTACCTTGGAGCTAGCAGCGTGAAAGCTATAGACATCGATCTCAAATCGGTAGAGATAGCGGAAAAAAAAGCGGAGGAGTGGTCACTATCAGAGGTGATCGATTTCGAAATTGGAGATCTAATGGATATTAGTGAGATGGTTGATACAGTTGTTATGAACCCTCCTTTTGGCTCTCAGAAGAGAGGTGCGGATCTACCATTTTTGAAGAAAGCATTCCAGATATCGGATACGATATATACTATTCACAATTCTGCAACCGTGGAATTTTTGGAAAACTTTATTAAAGAGAGAGGGCACAGTCTTTTTTGGGAAAAAAGATATATGCTTGAAATCGATAATCTGTTTGAGTTCCACGAGAAAGAGAGAGAAAGTTTTGAGGTTAGATCGTTTGGAATAAATGTTAAGAGGTAATAAGATGTCAGAAGATAATGAAAAGCTTGTGGTCCCTGGAGACGAAGTTGGTATGGCCGAGGAATGGCTATCTGGAAAAGGAACCTATGAAGACGACGGCAAGATCCATGCTGCTCATCTAGGGATGGTGAAATATGACGAAGAAGAGCTAGAGGCAAGAGTTGAATCTATAAATCCTATCGTTGAAGTTCAGGAGGGGGATATAGTCTACGGTGTGGTCGAAGCTAGAAAGAATTCGATGGTGGTACTCAGTATAGACATGGTAGAAGGATACTCTAGAGGTGTTAAAGAGGATATCGAAGCCTCACTTCATATCTCAAAGGTTTCTGATGATTATACGGAGGAGTTGGAAAATGAGTACCTAGTAGGTGACATAGTGAGAGCCAAGGTAGTACAAGCTGAACCAACCATAAGACTCTCCACTATAGGCAAAGGATTTGGTATAGTTAAAGCCTATTGTTCAAGTTGTAGGAAAGACATGGAATATAAAAATGGCAAATTATATTGTCCTAGATGTGATATTTATGAAAGGAGGAAGGTCTCTCAGGCATACGGTAAAATAAAATTGAAGAAAAAAACCGAATAGAGGTGGGCGAAGAGAATGGTAGATATAGAAAAAGCTCTGATGGCCATCGAAGAAAAAGAAAAATGGGAAGAGAGGGAAAAAGAGGTTTTAGAAGAGCTTGAAAAAGTTAGAAAAAAGAAAAAAGAATTGAAGAAACAAAGCAAGAAACTAAAGGAAAGAATCAATGAATGTGAAAGCGCACTCCGTTCTATGAGTCCGACTAGCAAGAATCCCTCTGATATATATCTCGATCTAACCGAAGAATTGAAGAGAATATAGGTGCCGTAGATGGCGGACAAACAAAAAATTAAAAATTTGAGAGACGAGATCCGAACGACTCGCGAGGAATTTTGGGAGATAAAGGGAAGGATCAAAGAATTAGAAGAGCGTGAAAAAGAATTGAAAGATGAACTTAATAAGATAAGAGAGCACCTAACATATTATGACTCACTGGTTTCAGATATGAAGAAAGAAATGAAAACGAAGAAAAGTACTGATGTTCTCGAGGAACTTTGATGGATATAACAACCGTGAAAGTTTAAATACTAAACCACAATTAAGAAAATTAACATAATCCCGGTTAGCAATAATACGGGTAAAGTCACGAAAGGAGCGTGTTATCATCAAGGCAATAGATGAAATTGAAAAGGTTTTTGAGGAATACAGTAGTGAAACGGCGATCGATGCGATATCTTTAATCTCTAAAAATGGTGTTCCTATCGCCTCACACCTTAAAGATGAAGAGATAACTGAAAGTTTCAGCACACTTTCTGCAACCATACTTGGTGCTAACGAGGTGATTTTTTCAGAATTCGAGAAGGAAGAACCGGAACTTATCACTGGGGAATCTGCTGACACTGTTCTCCTTATAAAGGAGGTCGATTCGAACACTGTTCTTTCTGTTCTTACAGACTCAGGCATGAAAGATGAGATGATAGATAAGATGGAAGGTATAATATCCGAGATAGGTTTTTTTGAAACTTCTGAATTAGCGGGGGTAAAAGAATGAAGATGATAAAGAGCGTACCTACTGAAATAAGAGAGTTTTTGGAAAAAGAGGGCGGTTCATCTATATTCTTCGAAGGAGGCTCCGGAACGGGAAAGACGACACTTGGTCTCCAGATAATAGAAGAGATGTCAGAACAGGAGAGAAGTTTTTACCTTTCCACCCGGGTATCAGATGAAGCATTATACCAACAGTTCCCGTGGTTGGAAGAGAAAGAGATGAGGGCTCAAGTGATGGACGCAAGTAAGGTGTTCCTTCAGGCTGTTTATGAAGAAAACAATAAAGACGAAGACAAAAAGAAAGCCGTTCCTAAAGAAGAAAAGAAAAAGATAGAGGGTGCTCAGAAATTTTTGAGTACTATTAGAGACGAGGGTCCTCCCGAGGAGGTAGATAGGACCCGTCTTAATCAGCTCGAAAAAGACATACCCAGCCTGGAGAGAGTCTATGACAGGATAGATGATATACTGCCCGAACGTTCTCTGGTGGTCATCGACAGTATAGAGGGGATCACTCACAAGTTTGGGATAGACATGGAGACGTTCGTTATGACTCTCCAGAAGGATCTAGTGGAAAATTCAAATACCAATCTTATCATGATTTTGGAAAAGGATTCTGCCCCCGATCTAGAGTTCCTAGCGGACGGCGTGGTTCAACTCAAAAGGCATCAACTCGAGGGGAGAGATGTGAGAGAGATCATGTTGAAAAAGTTGAGAGCTGTTGAGTTCAATCAGCCATCCTATTTGATGTCTTTAAAAGGTGGGCGATTCAAATGCTTCGAACCGTATGAGCTGGATATTTCTGGCGGCAACGAGTGGGATCCAGTCGAAGCACCAAAAGGAAAATACAGTAGTGGTATCGAAGATTTAGACGACCTTCTAGATGGAGGATTCGACGCAGGTAGTTACAATGTCTTTGAGATACAGGAGAACGTGAGCAACGAGGAATTTTTCTCGGTGATAAGACCACTATTCTTGAACTTTATCTCTCAAAGAAGAGGTGTCATTTCGGTCCTTTCAGGTGGAACACACCCCGAGAATCTGAGAGACGATCTTATACGCTTTGTTCCGGAGGAAAAGTTCAATAAAAAGTTCAGGATCGTAGATCACCTGTCGTCCCAGACTGATAAATCCTATAAACTAGCGCTTGCGGGTAAAAATCAGAAGCAGTACAGAAAGATCTACAATAAAAGCATGAGGGAATTGAGAGGTGACGAAGATCGCGGTATCTTGGATTATCATGCGCTGGATACTCTGGAATATATGCGGGGCGGCGAGATGGCTCTACAGGAACTCCTGAGCGGCGTAGCAAACACCAAGAATTCTGACGATATCGGTGTAGGTATATTAAAACCAGGTCTGAACCTTTCTAGAGATATAAAGAACATGGCCGACAATTACTTCGTGATCCTCAGTATAAACAAAACGCCGTGCATCTACGGTGTTAAGCCGAAAACCGGGTTATATGCCATAGTGACCGACGAAGAAAAAGGATCGCCTTACATACAGTTAAAACAGATAGTGTAAGATCATCTGAATCCATATGCGCCTTTCAACGGCACGAATCTGACCCCTCCTAAATTACTTTTTTCTATTTTTCCTTCTTCTATTTTAGTAGCTTTTATCAATTTTTGGAAAAATTTACTTCCGATAGGGATCAATATTTTCCCTCCTACGAGCAATTGTTTCATGAGAGGAGGAGGTATCTCTGGCGCTCCACAGGCTACGGAGATCCTATCATAAGGTGCCTTCTTCTCATAGCCTGATGATCCGTCACCCTTGATTATCTCTATGTTTTGATATCCTATTTTTTTGACTCTTTTTTTGGCTGATTTAGCTAAACTAGTTTTATACTCAAGGGAATATACTTCACCCTCGTACCCTACGACTTCAGCTATCACCGCTGCATGATATCCGAGCCCTCCTCCAACCTCGAGCACTTTTTGTCCTCTATCAAGGTCCAGATTTTCCACCATCATAGCTACCATGTGTGGTGCAGATATGGTCTGGCCCTCGCCGATAGGCTGTGGAGTGTCTACATAAGCTCTATCTCTTATGTTCTCAGGTACGAATTCGTGGCGAGGAACTTTTCTCATAGCTTTTTCGACTTTATCACTTTCCACATATCCTCTTCTGATTAGACCGTCTATGAGGTTGTTACGCTTTTTTTTATAGTCCCCGTCTTTCATGTTTTACCTATTAGATAATTTATTCTTCGTCGAATGTTATAAATATTGTTCTCCTACTGATTGACTGACACCATGACAGAAATACCTGAATCTCATCCTAGATATCTTTCCCTCAAGATGAGAGAATCACTCGTCGAAGGCGTGGAAGAAGGTATCACATCCAAAGCTGGATTGATAGCGCACGGGAGAGGAGAGATGTTCGATTATTTGATCGGAGAAGAAACCATCAGCTATGCTGAAAGTGCTGAGAGGAAAGCTATCGGAGATATGATGGAGGCTGAAAATCCGGTGATATCCGTTAATGGGAACGTCGCTGCGCTTATACCAGAAGGTATCGTGGATCTGGGAGATCGGTTAGATGCCAAGATAGAAGTGAATCTTTTTCATCGGACTGATGAAAGGATGAAGAAGATCCAGGATGCTTTGAAGAGACACGGAGCAGAAGATGTCTATGGCCTAAATCCAGAAGCGAAGATCCCTGGTTTAGATCATAAGAGAGCTTTATGCTCTCACGAGGGTATATACACGTCCGACGTGGTTTTGGTTCCATTGGAGGACGGCGATAGAGCCCAAGCCCTAAAAAAAATGGGTAAAGAAGTAATAACAATAGATCTAAATCCTCTGTCTAGGACTTCAAAAGCTGCTGATGTCACCATAGTGGACAATATAATCAGAGCGGTACCGAACATGATAGAATTTGACCCTATTCAAGAGGATTTCGATAATGACGAAAATTTGAAGCAAACTCTAATTTATATGTCGAGGCGTTTGAAGAAGTTATCCGAAGAAATATAAGAAATACCCGTTTTACTATTGCTGTTTGATATTATGGATGATTTAGTAGCGAAAGGAAAGAAACGGTTAGAGTGGGCTCGTGATCACATGCCGGTGATAGAGAAAGTCAGGAAGGAGGTGTCTGAGAAAGGACATCTAAAGGATAAGAACATATCTATGGCTCTGCATGTTGAGGCAAAGACCGGGGTATTGGCTCTTTCATTAAAAGAAGCGGGCGCGAAAGTTAAGATGGCGTCCTGCAATCCTCTTTCGACTGACGACTCTGTCGCCGAGGCGCTTAGAGAAGAATATGATATGGATGTATATGCTAAACGAGGACAGAGTGACGAAGAATACTATGAAAATTTGAACAAAACGTTGACCCATGATCCCGACGTGGTGATAGACGACGGAGGTGATCTGATCTCACTCATACATACCGAAAGGGAAGACCTGATGGATGGTATATATGGAGGTGCTGAGGAGACCACTACAGGTGTAGTCAGATTGAGAGCTATGGAAAAGGACGGTGCATTAAAATTCCCGGTGATGTCTGTGAACGACGCGCTGATGAAGCATCTTTTCGATAATCGATATGGAACAGGACAATCGACGATGGACGGTATAATGAGCGCTACGAACTTACAGATAAGCGGAAAGAGTTTTCTCGTAGTTGGTTACGGATGGTGCGGCAGAGGTATAGCGATGAGAGCAAAGGGAATGGGTGCAGACGTGATGGTTTCAGAGGTCGATCCAGTAAAAGCCGTAGAAGCGAGGATGGACGGTTTTGAAGTTCTACCGACGAAAGAAGGTGCGGAAAAAGCCGATTTTGTTGTCACCGTGACAGGATGCAAGGACGCCATGGGTAAAGAAGCCGTGATGCAAGCCCAAGACGGCTGTGTGTTGTCCAACGCGGGTCATTTCGATAATGAGATATCTAAAGAAACTTTGGAGAAAAGATCCGATTCTAAAAGAGAAGTACGAGACGAGATTACAGAATATAAGATGGAAGACGGACGCACTCTATATCTTCTCTCAGAGGGAAGGTTGGTGAATCTTGCAGCGGGTCAGGGGCATCCCGCGGAGATAATGGATATGAGCTTCGCTCTTCAGATGATGTCAGCCGAATACGTAGTAAAAAATGACGATATGGAAAATAGAGTTTATCCCATACCTAGAGAGATAGATGAAAAAGTCGCATCGATGAAATTAGAAGCCGAGGGTATAAATATCGACACCCTAACAGAAGAACAGAAAAGATATATAGAAGATTGGAAAGAGGGTACCTGATCAATCGATCAGGGTTATGTCCTCGGATTTTACACTCTGAACTTCTTCTATATTTTCTAACTTTTCCTCTATTTTATCGACGATGCCGCCTTCGTCAGGGATAACGAACTTCGCTATTATAGCTTTCAGCCCGAAAGCTACGTTTTCTTCGTTCGAATCCTTGAATTTTCCATGTTCTTCTACGATACTCTTTATCTCTTCTTTGATCTTTTCTAGGTCAGTTTCAGTACCTTCTGGCATAATCTTGTAGGTTAACATCACGTCTCCCATATTATGGCCCCCTGAAACCACATTCTGGACATTCATACTCTTCTGCTTGATCGCGGCACTTTTCGCATCTCCCTATCTTTGCTTCTCCGCATTCCGGACACGGGAATACCGTGTTTTTCAATCCTACCAGCGTAACACCGCAGGAAGTGCAGTTGTAATCTTCTTTCATGACTATCGGGAATTGTAGAAAAGGGAGGATATTTAATATTGTCGCTGTTTAGTTTTGAAAATGAGAACAAAATTATTATATACTCATAGTCCTTCCGGTAGTTTAGTATGTTTGTATTTATTCCATCCAAGCAATCCCCCTTAAGAAATGAAAAAAAGAGTTTGCTAAACTTGGAGGAAAACCATGAAGAGGGCTAAAGCATTTTTATCCACATTTTTGCTCGCACTTTTAGTTTACTTAACGCTCACTTTGTCCGCTGGTCAATCCATTGCTGAGGGAGAACCATGGTCTCAAATAATATGGAGCTTTGAGGAGATTGTCATGGGGATCGCGATTAGCCTAATAGTTGCTTCTCTAACGGATCATATACTGTGTGGAACAGATGATTACAGGATGCTCAATCCGGCTAGATGGGTGGTCATGATAGTTTATGCCATCCCTTTATTTTTCGAAATGGCTAAGGCCAACTTAGACGTGGCGTATAGGATAATAACTGGGAAAATCGAACCCGGAATAGTAAAAATAGAACCGGATCTAAAGAAAGA
Source organism: Thermoplasmata archaeon (assembly GCA_046540335.1). Classification (GTDB taxonomy): domain Archaea; phylum Thermoplasmatota; class Thermoplasmata; order Halarchaeoplasmatales; family Halarchaeoplasmataceae; genus Natronoplasma. The sequence goes on from JBKHFH010000031.1 coordinate 21,509, forward strand.
TCTGAGTTTGACATTCTTGGCCAATTCGATAACTCTCACTCCAGGTACTTTAACGGTTGATATCGATGAAGAAGAAAGCGAATTGTACATCCATTGGATAAAGATGGGAGAGGATCCGACTGAGAATATCGCCGGGAGATTTGTAAGATGGATAAGGAGGTTCGCAGAATGATGGAACTGACAACATTACTCTATGCGGCCGTGCTCGCAATCAGTATATTTGTGATAATATGTATTTTCAGGGTGTTCCTAGGTCCTACAGCGGCCGATAGAACTGTAGGGTTGGATACGATAAATACACTGGTGGTTGGAGGTATGATAGCCCTTGGGGCTGCGATGACTGAAACACTCTTCATAGATATAGCTATAGTCTATGCCATATTGTCCTTCATAACCACTCTTTTTGTGGCTAAATATTTAGAAGGAGGTTCCTCAGAATGACTTGGCCGATAGTCTTTATTGGGGCACTCCTGATAGTATCAGTTGTCTTTAACTTATTGGGAACTATAGGTCTCCACAGGTTTCCCGATGTTTATACTAGGCTTCATGCCGCGACGAAATGCACCACCTTTGGGACGATATTTATGACATTTACAGTTATAGCGTACAGCTTAAGAGAATATGCGATAACTGATCAAGGCAAGTTCCTGAACATGGCGATCCATACATTTATAGCTTTGATAGCGCTCCTTATCACGAATCCCACAGGTGCACATGCCATCGCTAGAGCTGCACATATTATGGGTGTTAAACCCAGACAAGCCACTATAGATGATCTTGAGGAGGCGGACCTTGAGGAGAAACGATCTGGTCTCCCAGAAAAGAAATCTAGATCATCGGAGGTGAATTGAATGTTGGGATTGGTTCAAATCATCCAGTTTTTCGTGCTTATAGGCCTTATTATTACTGCTCTTGCAGTTGTGCTCTTCAAGGACCTTATTTCAGCGGCCATCGCCTTAGGTGCTAGTAGTCTTCTTTTGTCACTCCAGTTTTTCCTATTGAGGGCACCAGATGTGGCGATTGCTGAAGCGGCCGTAGGGGCAGCACTCACCACGGCGATATTCGTCTTTGCGATCAAATCGACTGAGAGAAGGGAGGGGTTCGAATGAGAAAACCAGTTGCGATACTCGCGATAGTGATAATATTCGCTTTCCTCGCTCTTTCTGCGGTAGAGATGAGACCCTTCGGTGAGCCAGATAATTCAGAGATGGACGATTATTTCTTAGAAGATAGTCAGCCCCACAACCAGGTAAATAATGTCGTTACCGCCGTGCTCTTCGATTATAGGGGCCTAGATACTTTGGGCGAAGCGACCATACTTTTCGCAGCGGTTTCAGGAGTTCTGACGGTATTGAGGGGGATCAAATCTAAAGGAGGCGATGACTGATGAGTGGGATTATCCTCACTACATCCTCGATCAGAAGAGAGGTGATCTGCGGATGAACAAAGACTCCGTCCCT
>JBKHFH010000032.1:0-22685 GCA_046540335.1 Thermoplasmata archaeon
GAACGGAGTGAGCATGCCCACGGCCTTCAGCCGTGGGTGGGCGGGCTATTTTGACCTATGCCGGGATGTCCACATCCAGTCAATAAATAAACTCCGTCTTCATTCTCGACTACAAGAGACTGCTCTTTGATAGCTCTGCCCAGTTCTCCAGTTGAGTAAATCCCATTGGCTATTTCTACGCTATCAGTAACAGATATCACCCATCCCCGTAACTCGAATTCTTCAATAATCCTTTCAGTTAGAGTAGCTGGAACATATATCTTTACGTCTTGGTCTTCAAAAGCGGACAAACCCCCAATATGGTCCCAATGCCTGTGTGAGATTACTATGATGTCTATATCTTCCTTTGAAATGTTCAAGTTATTCATATTATGCAGCAAAACATTTTTGTCATGACCTACATCGAACAATATTTCATACTCACCCGTATCTAAGTAAATAGAGACGCCCCAATCAGGATATAACTCATCAACTGTGACGATATCATCGTACAATATCTTGATAATTTTATTCTGATTTTTCGACATATGCTCTCCATTTTACTCATTTGTGTAATAATATAAAAAGTTACCTTTTTGTTCTCCTATACCATGCCTTATTGTGACCTCCTCCCCGACCTAAAGGACGGGGCGTCCATTTCGTTCGTTGAGTAACGTTCCTTCACAGGAGACGCATCCACCTTCGGTGTGGAAGGAAGCTTCGTAGGAATGAGAACATTCCTTCTATCCTTCGAAAGACCACTTCTTTCTGCGGATTACGAAGTTCAGCACTCAATGGTCTTTTACCATAAGCACGGCTTAGTGGGTTAGCAACCATATCATCTTCAGTCCTCTCGGACAGAAGATGTCCCTCACGGGAGAGTTGGGTCAACTTTACACCCTGTCTTTTCAGGGCCAACTCCCGCCTGTTCTTGACTTGATGTAAGACACCAACTCTACTGGAAAATCTAAAGGGATTTTCCATCGATTGTTGGAATTTTCAGAAAAATTCCAAGATTAAAGGAACATGGTTCCTTCACTTCGAGGAATAAGTTCCTCGTAATAAACAGGATTTATCCTCAAACAGGATATACCTGTTCTAGGAAGGCACCTATACAAAAGGTTAAAGTTATTTATAATTGTGCTGGAGGGGTGAGTGAAAGTGTAATCAAAGCAATTCATCTATGGGCTAAAAGCCCGTAGGGTTCTTGCTCACCCCTCTCTAAATTCACAGCATTTCCTTTCATCTTTATGAGATGGGGCCTATCTTTACCTATAACGTTTCCACAGGTACACTTAACATCTCTATTTTCTTTTTCACAATGATCCTTCAAGATCCTATCTTTATGGCGCTTGACTAGATTTCCGTCCCCATACTTTACATACTTGAAAATTAGCTTACCACATTCGCTGCACCTTATATCTAAATTTCTTCTTCTCATCTTTTATCACCTATTGTTTCGAGTTCCTCTTTTATTTCACCATTGGGCAACATGGAATCGGGATGGTATTCCCCTTTCTCTTCCTTTTGGTATCTAACGCAACTTTTCCAGTCACCTTTACAGTATAATTCCACCCATTTTCTCTTAATTTCACCCTCTTCATAAAACCGTTTCATCGGGCATATGTCATACCATTTGCACGGCTTTAGCAAAACTTTTAGTTTTTCGTAATGTCTCTTCATCTCCTTCTCGAAAGAGTCATCATATAAGAGGGAAGCAGGATGGGCTAGAGGATATATCTTTCTTTTACCGGCAAAAAAAAATATCACCGGTCATCTTTGAGAAATCCTCTTCAAAGGATATTTCATATTTACTGGACAAATATTTAGTGGAGTAATATCCTAGTGGAACTAGAATATCTGGATCTATCAGTTTTATTTCCTTGTCTAGATACTGGGAACATGTCCTTATCTCGGCCTGCTTTGGTTTTCTGTAATCGGGCAACATGCATTTGATCAGGTTTGTCATGTATAGATCATCACGGGCCACTCCTGCGTTATTGAGTAGATCATCTAAGACCTCTCCCGATGGCCCGATGAACATCACTCCTTCCTCGTCTTCATTCTCGCCCGGTGCCTGTGCTATAAGCATCAGTCGAGCGTTCAAGTCCCCCTCTCCACATACTGCTTGAGACCTTGTTTCAAATAATCTACATCTTGTGCAGTTTCTTATCTCTCTATCGAGGCCGTCTATCTTCATCTTTTATCTACTCTTTTGTGATCTAGTATATTTAGAGTCTATCTTCTTCATATCTTCCTTGGTATTTATATTTATGAAACAATCTTCAGTGATTTTTTTAGATTTAATTAAAGATTGTATATCTATATAGGTTATGCCGTCTTCAAAACGCTGGTACATCTCCGAGACCTTTAAAACATCCTGATTAAGCATCTTCTTTGCAGCTGGTAGCACAGATTTTGAATAGAGGGAACACAGAGGCTCTACGTATCCTGATTTCCATTTAGGAACTACAATCGAGTAATCTAAATATTTTTTGAATTCCCTCAAGATAGCTGGCTGCACCAGGGGCATATCCGCCGCGACCACAAAGACCGTCTCATTTTTTGCGTTTTGAAGGGCAGAGTAGATCCCGCCCAAGGGCCCCTTCTTTTTTACCATGTCTTCATAACTTCTTAAATCATCTACTTCCATACCTTGTAAAAATATATCGGCCGAGAATGGTTCGAGTTTCCTATAGTTTATCTTGTATAGCGGTACTCCCTTTATGGTATAGAACAGCTTACCTCCTTTGTCCCCCCCATTCTCGCTTGAATTCGAAGAACCAGATCTAAATCTCGAAGAATTGCCTCCACAAAGTACTGCTATGGATATATTTTCCATGATCTCTATTTCTTTTCTAACTGCTTCTCGGTCGATAAGGAAGAAACATCTACGAAGGTGTCATCCATCTTGAGTTCCCTCTCATCGAATGTTTTTAGCGGGGGTTCATCATCCAAGTCTTCCCCCGGTCGATAGTCGAACATCTCGGACAGCCTATCATTGAGAAGCGAGTAAAGCTTAGACAAGGGTAGATCCATGGGGCATGCTTCTTGGCATTGACCACAGTTAACACAGGAATCGGCAACATGCGAAAGCCTAGTCAGTGGGAACAATGTGTCGGGAGGGATTTCACCGCTCTCTACAAATCCCCTATCAGGTTCCAATATACAGTCTTCACAGTAGCACAGTGGACAGGCGTCTCTACATCCGTAGCACTTTATGCACTTGTTGAACTCTTCCATCCAATAATCTAATCTTTCTCTTCTATCTGAATCCGTTATGCGTTCAAAATCGTGTTTTCTCTCTTCCTTCACGCGTTCGAGCTCAGCTTTATCTTTTTCCTCTCTAATATGTATATTTCTTTCACTTGCTACCTCGGCTCGTATGAAATCCTCCTCCATCGCCTTCTCTATCAACTCCGAGCCATCATCCGAACAGACCTCTATGAACGTCGTATCTTCACCATCCGTCCCCCATTTGCCACAGGCTATATCTGCCATCCTAGGTATATTAGTATCACACCTCTTGCAGTTCTCTCGACGGCCGTAACCTTTCTCTTCCAGTTCAGATAACTCTCTTGTTTTTGTACCACCATCCTCTAAAGTGATAGTCATATCACCTTCATCGAAATCTTCTCTAATCACATCGTTAGGATCAACATCGAATTCCTCTTTCATCATCTCTTTTGCTGTAACAGGTGAAATAGTCCCCGTGCAATTCAACCCTATCAAGATAAGATTCTCACGGTCGATCTGTTCTCGCTTAGCAAGTTCGATTATCGCCTTTGCGTCGCACGGTTTGCAGACCACTCCTATCTTTTCTTCGGGTATCTCTTCCAAATATTCTCTCACAAAACGGGCTATGTTCGGAGTGGTGCAGTGTAAAGAACCTGCTGTATCGAGCAGACCGTCTGGGTCATCTATCAAAGCGGGGACGCTGGCGTATCTGTTTCCTTCCCTTGCCTTTATAGTCAATACAGCATCTACCATCCCACTCACAAGGGTGTATTTAAGCAAAGAAGTGACAGCCCCACCCCTTTCGGCTTTATCACGTATCTGTTCGTCTGAAGACCTTGCCAGGTACATCTCGTTAGACATTATTCGACCTCCAATCTGACGGCGCATATCTTATACTCGGGCATGCCGCTGTCAGGTTCCAACTCAGGATTCGTTAGAACGTTAGCGCAAGCCTCGGCGAAATGGAAGGGAACGAACAATAGACACTCTGGTACATCCTCTGTAATCTTTACTTCGATTTCGATACTCCCTCGTCTGCTTTTCAACCTAACCGTATCGTCCTCAGCTAACCCTTCCCCGGCGGCATCCGACGGATTGATCTGGACGAATCCTTCAGACACCTCGTCGTCCAACCTGGGAGTTCTTCGACTCATGCTGCCTGTATGATAGTGAAATATGCTCCTCCCGGTTGTCAGAGTATAGGGATAATCTTCATCCGGTGTTTCCGCAGGCGGCTTGTGATCCACCACCTGAAGATGCCCCAATCCGTCCGGTGTGTTGAAACTATCGGTGAAGAACGTCTTAGTACCGGGGTGATCTTCGTTCGGACAGGGCCATTGTATGCCTCCTGGGGTATTTTCTAGTCTTGTATAGGTGATGCCGGCATAGGCGGGAAAAGCCCGGTCTATCTCGTCGAGGATCTCTGACGGAGAGGAGTAATCGAAATGTTCTTTATAACCCATCCTCTCGGCCAACTCACATACGATCAGCCAGTCGGGTCTAGCTTCACCCGGTGCATCCACTATCTTGTTTATCTTCTGAACTCTCCTATCTATGTAGGCATGGGTTCCCTCTCTTTCTACCCAGGTAGCCGCGGGTAGAACCACATCGGCCAGCTGTGCCGTCTCGGTGGGAAATATATCCTGGACCACCAAGAGTTCTTTGTCCTTGAGCGCCTCTTTTACACTGTTCACGTCTGGGGCGGATATCATGGGGTTTGTACCTACAACATAGAGAAAATCGGTCTCCTGGAGCATCTTGGTATATGTATAACCGGGCTCAGAAGGCAGTGGTTCCATACCCCACAGTTCCTCGAACTCCCGTGCTACTTCTTCACTGACCTTCTTGAATCCTGGGTAGAAAACGTTCAGGCATCCCATCTCACCCGTGCCCTCTCCGTTTATCTGACCCCTGGTCGGGCAGGCACCGGTCCCAGGTTTACCGTAATGTCCTGCCAGTAACGCAAGAGAAGCGATCGCCTTCACGTTATCGCTCCCGGTGACCTGCTGGTTGAGACCTTGATTGAAGATGATACATCCTCTATCGGCCCCGGCAAAGCTGAGAGCAGCTTCTTCGATCTCTTCGATGGGGACGGTAGAGATTTTTTCCATCTCTTCCATCTCCAAGGAGGAAAGATGTTCCCTCAGCTCTTCAATCCCAGTTGTACGTGAATCTATAAAGTCCCTATCCTCCAGCCCCTCGTCTAATATAATCTTCATCATGGCGTTCAACACGGCAACGTCCGTGCCGGATTTTAACTGCGTATGTATATCTCCTAGATCTCTTGCAGTAGCGGTCTTTCGGGGATCTATCACTATTATGGTAGCTCCCTTCTCCCTCGCTTTTATAGCTCTCCTAGTCAACATAGGAAAAGTCTCTTTTAGATTGACGCCTGCAAGGATTATACAGTCTGCCTTTTCGATATCAACTTCGGATATCGGCATCACCCCCGAGCCAACAGTGGGACCTAGACCAGAGGCAGTGGGAGAATGGCACAATCTACCACAGTACTCGACGTTATTAGTCCCCATGACTGCTCTAGCGAATTTCTGTAAAACGTACGCGTCTTCATTTGTGTTTTTCCCGGATGCTATAAGACCGAAATCGTCTGGTTCTACATCTTCTAGTTTATCCGCTACGAAATTTAGAGCGTCTTCCCATGTTGTCTCCTTCAACTCTCCACCTTTACGTAGCATCGGTCTTTTCAATCTGTCGTCAGAATAGAGGAATTGATAGGCGTTCTTTCCTTTGGGGCAATTTGTTCCTTCGTTAACTGGATGTTCTTTCCAGGGCTCTTGCCCGATTATTTTTCCGTCTTTTATGACCAGGTTGAGCCCACAGCCACAGCTACAGTATGGGCATATTGTGGATTTGTACTCTATCATCTTTGATCCTCCTTTATAGGATTAGGACCTAACTCTCTGATATCATCTACAAAATCGTCTATGACTTCAGAGAACTTTTTGCCTTCAGATGCGGAGATCCATTCTAACCTGAGACGATCGCGCTCTACTCCGATGACCTTCAGCAACTCTTTGAGCATCATCGTCCTTCTTCTAGTGTACAGATTACCGGTTTGGTAATGGCAGTCTCCCGGATGACATCCAGCTACTAGGACCCCATCCGCCCCCTTTAATAACGCTTGTAGTATAAAACTTGCATCTACTCGACTAGAACACATCACTCGTATAGGTATAAAATTAGAAGAGTAACTGTACCGACTCGTACCCGCTAGGTCTGCCCCAGCATAGCTACACCAATTACAGAGAAAACCGATTATCTCCGGTTCAAAATCTGACATTAGAAACACCCCATTCGCCTTTACTTCTCTGTGAACCATTGAATGGCATAGGAGCTAGCAGGTTTTCATCCCCCAAATAATTTACGGTCAATCTTCACATATTTAACTCTTCTAAAGGTATTTGGGCTCCCTAAATTACAAATAGCCCTCATTGAATGTTTGATTATACCGTCCTATGGTTCAATCCATGGGACCTAGCTTCAAATATGTCTTGAGTCAAAAAAGGAGACTGATAGATTGAGTCATGACCCAAAGAAGATGAAGAAACTCATAAAGGCTATATGGATATTCAACTGGTTCAACTCCTGTGGGTTCGCCGAACTAATCCCTGTTGTAGGTTCGCGATGGGACATGGAGAGGTTCGGCATGAAGGTCGTCGGCAGTCCTCGGCATGCAGATGTGCTTTTCATCGCGGGCTATCAGACTCATAAATCGATAAAAAGGGCTCAGCGGGTTTACGAACAGATGTCAGAGCCGAAAGTCGTTCTAGCTCTAGGTTCTTGTACGATCACCGGGGGGATGTACTGGGATTCTTACAACACGATCAAGAACCTTGATGATTATCTTCCGGTCACCATGTATATACCTGGTTGTCCACCGAGACCTGAGGCTGTTTTCGACGCCTGTGTGAAGATATTTGAGCACGTGGAGGAGATGAAATAGATGTCTTCGAAGGAAAAAGAACTGCTGGAAAAGATAGGGTCTCAGTTTGACGTCGAAGGACGTATACAGAAAAAAAGGAGGGTATGGATATCGGTAGAGAGGGAGAAGATGTTGAACCTGTGTACCTGCTTAAAAGATATCGGTTTCGAACATCTCTCAGCTATCTCCGCTACCGATTGGCTGGAGAAGGGTACTTTTGAAGTCACTTATCATCTCTGGTCCTATGAAGAAAATGTACTCGTAACTGTCAAAACAGAAATAGATAGGGATGATCCATGTATTGAGTCCATGGTTCCCATATGGCATGAGAATGCACAGATACACGAAAGAGAACTGCACGAATTGTTTGGAATAAAATTTGAAGGTAATTCAGACCTAGAACCTCTGTTTCTTGAGGATTGGGAAGGCCCTCCTCCCTTCCTTAAGGACTTCAACTGGAGGGAGCATGTTCAAAAAGAGTTCTACGATGAGGAGGATGAAAGGGAGAGTGCATACTTTGACTGATCAGATCGGTTGGTCCCAGGAGGCCATGAGCATAGAGAAACCCCCCTCTAGCTCGGCATATGACTTTTACTTCGGTCCCGCACATCCTGGTTCGGGCAACTTCGGAGTAAAGTTAAGGGTCGAAGGAGAGGAGGTTATGGTCGCTCGGGCGGACCCCGGATACCTTCACAGAGGCTTCGAAAAACTGATGGAATACAGAGTCCCTATCCAGAATTCTGTTCTATCGGACCGGTTGTGTGTGCTAGAACCGCTCAACTGGAATCTAGTGCATGCCGAGGCCGTAGATGAGCTGATGGATATAGAGGTGCCGGAAAGAGCAAAGTATATCCGGGTTATCATGGCAGAACTTTCCCGGATACAGTCACATCTTATCTGGTACGGCGTTTTTTCTAAAGCTATCGGTTTCGATACGGGTTTCAAGATAGCTTTTGGACATAGGGACTATATCCTAGATCTTTTTGAGATGATCACTGGGGGAAGAGTGTATCCGGCAGGATATATCTGCCCAGGCGGTGTTAGAAGAGACCTGCCTGAAGACGGTAAAGAAAGGATACTCGAGGTATTATCTGAGCTGGACGATATGGTCAAGATGGAGGAAACGGATTATCCGACCCTTTTGAACAGAACGAAAGGGGTAGGTGAATTGACTCAGGAAGAGGCCAAACGTCTTGGAGCTACGGGACCAGTTCTAAGAGGCTCTGGCGTCGAAAAAGACGTGAGAAAAGAAGAGCCCTATGAAGTATATGATAAGTTGGATTTTGAGATACCGACGAGAGAAGAGGCCGATGCTAGAGCTAGATACATAGTTGGCATAGAAGAGATAAAACAATCGAGGAGGATCATCAGACAGGCGTTAAGAGACTTACCTGAAGGTGATGCGATCAATCCTGACTTCGAGACGCCGGAGACAACGCGGGAGCTGCCTGAAGGAGAGGTCTATGTTAGGAATGAAGCGTCTAGAGGAGAAGCCGCCGTTTACATGGTCGGGAATGGAGAGGAGAACCCTTACCGGGTGAAAGTGAGAGGACCTGATTTTCTACACATGATACCGGTCCTTGAACACCTTCTTGAAGGAGTCCAGATAGCTGACGTTCCTGCGGTGTATTGGAGCTTGAATATATGCCCGGCGGATATGGATAGGTGATATTATGTCGCTGTTAGGTATGATACCGAGGTTGATAAGGAACCTGTTTTCAAAGCCGATGACTGTAGCTTATCCACATGAATCAATAACCATACCAAATGGTTACAGAGGAGAACATGAATACGATATAGAGAAATGTATTTCCTGTGGACTGTGTGCCAAGATATGCCCTAATAATGCGATAGAGATGATAGCGGCGCCAGAAGATTTGAAAGAGGAATACTCGAAGACCTATCCCAAGGTTGATCTAGGGAAATGCTGCTTTTGTGCTTTATGTGGGGACGTCTGCCCGACTGATTCTCTCTATCTATCAAAAAACTTTGATCTTGCTACCATGGATCCCAGCGAGACTTTTGTAGAGCCATTCTCACATCTAGAAAAAAAGGATGAGATGGATGAAGAAGATGGATAAAAAGACTAAAGGAGAGAGTAAGATGGAAAGGCTGAAGATAGAACATGGATGGTGGAATGAGATACAACCGGAAGGGCTACCATATCCAACATCTACACTAATCAGCGGGCCTGGAGGCACGGGAAAACCTTTGATAGGTTTGGCCTTCGTGAAAGAGTGGTTGAAAGCTGGCGGTGACGTAATTTTTATACCACTTCAGTACCCTGACATGACATTTGTGAAAAAGACCATAAAGGAACTTTATGGAATAGATCTTAAAGAATGGGATGAGAGTGTAACCTATATACGATTCGACCATGAGATACAAGATCATGAAAAAATAGGAGAGAACATCTGGAAAACAAATCTACTAAAACCGGAGGTATGGGAGGATATCATAGAAAAAGCTGAAGAGTTCATGACCGAAGGAAATGATTTGAACACCTTGGTTTTTTCTTCGGCTCTGAATCTTCTTCTGTTCTCGCCAACTTATAGAGAAGGCGTACTTGACGAACTGGAACGACTGCTTCAGAGATCTAAAAAGAGGTCTTACCTTTTCAATGTTAGTACAAGTGCCTTCGGTGACGAGATCAAGGGATTGGAAGATTCCGCTGATAATCTGATGTTCACCAGGATGGGTGATGATATGGATCTCTACTTAAAGATAGAAAGGATGGAAAACGAAGAGGCTTCTTCAGATGAAGTTAGGGTTCCCATAAAAAAAGAGATGCTAGAGGAGATAAAGGAAGTGGCTAAAGGAGTGAAGAAGCGTCATATACCTGAATTGAAGAAGATATGAAAGAGGAATATTCATGAAGGTTACCATAATCTATGACAACACAGTTTTTAAAAAGGGGCTGCAGAGTGACTGGGGTTTCTCCGCTCTTATCGAGAGCGAAAACAAGCCTACGATCCTTTTCGATACGGGAGGAAATGGAAAGATACTACTAAAAAACATGTCCACTCTGGGTATAGACACAAGCTCCGTCGACGAAGTTTTCATCACTCATGCACATTTTGATCATACGGGAGGTCTTTCAGCTTTTCTGTCAGAGAACAATAAGGTCAAGATATGGACCCCGCCGTCCTTCAGAGGTGTCAAATATGCAAAAGAGGTCGTCAAGTTAAGAGAGCCAACGGAGCTCCACGATGGTATTTACTCTACAGGTGAACTTGAAGGTATAGAGCAGTCACTCTGCGTTGAAACTGAAAAAGGCGTCGTTGTGATAGCGGGTTGTTCTCATCCTTCCATGGAGAATATTTTAGAAACAGCTTCTCAATTCGGTAGAGTTTATGGAATAATAGGAGGGCTGCATGGAACGGAGCCAGGACCTCTGAGAGATTTAGAACTTATATGCGCAACTCACTGTACCAAGCATAAGGTAGGGATAAAGAAGCTCTATCCTGAACGGTATATTGAAGGTGGAGCTGGGAGGGTGATAGAGATATGATGAAGATAAAAAAAAAGAAGTATTTTTGGAGAGGATAGATATGACTGAATGGAAAGAAAGACTTGAATCCGAACGGCAGAAGAAGAACGAGTTCTTGGGACGTCACTACCAATCGCCGATACCGCCAAAAGATCGTGAAGATTTCGAGGGACTTGATTATTTTCCGCTTGATTCCGGGTATCGGTTCGAACTCGAACTTCACGAGCACGATGAGAAGAAAACGATAAAAGTTGAGGATACCAAGGGCGGAACTCAGAAGTATATCCAGTGGAGGGAGTTCAGATTCCTTCTAGATGGGGAGAAACGGACTCTTCAGGCGTATAAAGCAGACCCGGACGAAGAACAACTCTAGGTCCCGTTCAAAGACGAGACCTGTGGCGAAGAGTCCTACGGAACGGGCAGATACCTAGACCTTGGCCCGGAAGATCAAAGTGATGGAGGTAAATGGATCCTTGATTTCAATCAGGCGTACAATCCTTTCTGTGCTTTCAGCGAAGATTACGTCTGCCCCTTTATACCGACAGAGAACTGGCTCGAAGTACCTGTAGAGGCAGGGGAGAAAGATTATGATGAAGATTGAGGTGTGAAGATGAAAGATGAAATAAACATATCAGAACGGATCTTAGGGATAGAGAAATCAGCCATACACGAGATGACCAGGTTGTCCAAAGATATAGACGATGTTGCTTTTATATCCTGGGCAAAGCCGACATCAGAAACGCCAGAACATATACGTAAAGGGGCGATTTCCGCTATAGAGGACGGGTCAGTTGGGGGATACTCACAGAGCGAAGGATTACCTGAACTTAGAAATGAGATAGCCAAGAAACTGAGGAGAGACAACGATATAGAAGCAAACAGTGACCAGGTGATGGTGACTGTAGGCGCTATAGAAGGTCTTTCCGCAGCTATGATGACAGCTATAGACCCAGGAGATGAAGTGATTTTACCTTCTCCCACTTATTCAACCCACATAAGACAAGTTCTGATGGCTTCAGGTGAACCGGTTTTTGTCCCTAGTGTTGAAGAAGACGGTTTCGCTTTAGATCTAGAAGGTATAGAGGAGGCGATCACACCAAAAACTGAGGCCATAATTTACTGTTCGCCCAGCAATCCCACTGGGGCGGTTTATACAGAGAAACAGCTGCGCCAGCTGGCCGATATAGCTCTGGAGAACGACCTTACGGTCATCACTGATGAAGCTTACGAATATTTCACTTACGACGGTCAAGAGCACTTCAGTATCGGCTTGATATCGGAGATGAGAAAGAATACCATCAGCGGTTTTACTTTCACTAAAACGTACGCCATGACGGGCTGGAGGCTCGGCTACCTTCACGCAGACGAGGATATGATCAAGCAGATTAAGAAGGCCCACATCCCCTTCGCTATATGTGCACCAGTTGTTTCTCAGTACGCTGCGCTTTCAGCTCTACAGGGACCGCTGGACTGTGTCGACAAGTTCAGGGAACATTATCGTTCAGGACGGAACCTCATGTGTGACCGTTTGGACGAACTTGATGAAGTCTTTGAATATCAGGAACCAAAAGGATCTTATCTCATGTTCCCAAGGATAAAACTAGAAGAGGGTAAGGATTCAACCAAATTCTGTAAGAAATTGCTCAAAGAGGCTAAGGTTTCTACAACCCCTGGTATAGCTTTCGGCCCAACAGGTGAAAAGCATCTGAGGATGTCATTCTGCGTTTCCGAGGACATGATAAACAAGGCCTTCAACAGGATGGAAGATTATTTCCTGTAGGGGGGGTTCTTCAAAGGTAGCGGCGATAACATGCCTGAAGATATGCCTGAAAACCCAGAAGTTTTGAAGATCGTAAAGGAAGATATATTAGAAGAATTAGGGAAGAGAGATAAGGGGGCTTTACTCACGGAGGTTAAACCTGAGATAAAGGTTTCACATACCTGCATATCTAGGGCAATAGAAGAACTTAGGAGTGAAGGTTTGATCCAAGTAAAGAATAAGAGGATTTTTTTGACTGGGGAGGGGATGAATAAAGCAGAACTGTTAGGTAGGAAGCATTCAATACTTGAAGATTATTTTAGTAGGTCAAGAGATGAGGAAGATGCGTGGAAGGCACTAGCTTTCTAGAGCATTACATCTCGAAAGAAGTTATAGATAAGTTAAAGGAGATATCTACGCTAAAAGAAGATAGTTCTCCATTGACAGAGGTCAAACAAAAAGAAGGTCTAATCACCGATATCATATTTGATACTGAGCTGTTTGAAAGGATGGTTTCGATGGGTATATTCCCCGGAAAGAAGATAGAGATCGTAAACAGGATCGCTGATAGCGTTATCGTTGAGATAGGACAGAAGAAATTCGTTTTAGCTAAGGAGATAGTAGAAGGGATCAAGGTGCTACCAGATGAGAGATATTAAAGTTCTTGTAATTGGACAGCCAAATGTTGGGAAATCGTCCCTGCTTGATTCCTTAGCTGGCTCAAGTGTAGAAGTATCCAACTATCCCGGTACCACCGTTGAACTAACGAAGGCTAAGAAGGTTCTCGAAGATACAAGGATAACCTTTGTTGATACCCCGGGTATATATTCGATTTCCGACCGTTCTGAGGAGGAGAAGGTTACCGAGAAGGCTCTATTCGAATCCGAGGTGGACGGAGCTATAGTAATTGCTGACGCAGTCTCTTTAGAGAGAAGTTTGTATATAGTCCTGCAGATCCTAGAGGCTGGAATACCTGTTCTAGTTGCTTTAAATTTTGTAGAAGATGCTGAGGAAAGAGGGATAAGAATTGATCGTGACAGATTAGAAAAGCTCCTCAATGTTCCAGTCACGCCTATAAATCCTCTAACGAAAATGGGAACAGACGAGCTTTTAGACTTGGTTAAAAAGATCGATGAGGTCCCAGGACGGTCCTATGAGATAGAATACGATGACCATATAGAACGAGCGATAGATAAGATATCTCCCTATGTTGAGAGCAGGTTACCCGAGAGATTCGTGTCTATAAGAGCTTTGGAAGAGGACGAACATTTCTACAAATATGTGAAAGATTTAGACATAGTCGAAGAAACTAAGGAGGAATTAGAAGAACATCCGGAGGTCTCAAAGGACATTTCAATAACAAGATTTGGGACTGCTTCTTTTATTGCAGAAAAAGTTACTGAGATGAAACCAATAAAAGAGGAAAAAACATTTGAAGATAAGATTGATAATTTTTTGTTAGATGATGTATGGGGTCCTGTCAGTACAGGGGTTTCTTTTCTAGTAATGTTTGGAGTGCTTTTATATCTCGGAAATTTTACCCAGGATATATTGATGAGATGGACTGAAAAATTTTTGGGGACAATCGGAGGGACTAGTTCTTTTCTATCAATGCTATTATTCCAGGGTTTAACAGGATTGATGGCGGGTATATCTATCGCTCTACCCTATGTGTTTTTATTTTATATCCTATTGGGGCTGTTAGAAGATATAGGAATTCTACCACGATTTATCGCCAACGTTGATAGATTTTTTAAAAAAATTGGTCTGCCGGGGAAATCATTCATCCCTCTGATGCTAGGACTAGGTTGTACTGCACCAGCGACTAGAGCTACCAGGGTCTTATCCTCAAAGGAAGAACAGTACCGCACTTCTTCCTTCTTTGCTTTCGTGCCCTGTTCCTCGAGGATTGCCATAATCATGGGCGTGGTTGGATTTTATGGAGACGTATGGTTGGCTATTTCTGTTTTCGCCACTCTGCTGGTAGCCGGTTTGATATGGGCTTATGGACTGAAAAAGATCACTGGTTCTAGGGGCGATCCACTGCTATTGGAACTTCCTCCCTACAGAAAGCCTAAGCTTAAAAATGTTCTAACAAAGGGTTGGATCAGGATGAAAGATTTCGTTTATATAGTGATTCCTCTATTAGCGTTGGGCGGGATAGCTTACGGCGCATTAAAGACCCTAGGATTCACCCACATGATAGTTGGCCCTCTCTCGCCAATAGCAGTCTGGCTGGGTCTACCAGCGGTACTCATAGTCCCTCTATTCTTTGGTTTCCTTCAAAAGGATCTGACAGGGGCTATGCTAGTATCGGTTCTAGGTGGTGGGGTTTCTTCTGTTCTTACTTCTATTCAACTATATACATTCGGTGTGACGGCTTCGATTGGAATACCGTGTATAATTGCTTTAGGAATGCTTTGGAAAGAATTTGGAATCAAGAAGGCATTTTTATTAACAGGTACTACCATAGCTTATGGCCTTTTAGTTGCTGGGTTGATCTGGAGGATAGCTTCAGTTCTCTAAATAATCTTTTCTTCTATGTCTCATTTTAGGGAAAAATCTATGTCGTTTTTCTACAGTTTCTAAGGAACTTTTTCTTTTATTCTCTTTACCCAGTACTTGCAGGCATCGAAAGCAGGCTTACGACCTAAGATCGTGACGACGACACGCACAATATCACCACTGATATCCAGCTCTCCCCTCTGTGTATAAGAAAAATATCATTAACATTAAAGTTATCGGCCCCTCTCCATTTTTATTTTGGACCAAGCGGTTGAAAACTAATACAGCCCTATCCTCTTCTAATACCACTTTCTATTTAAGGTCATCTATCTGAAAATTCTCTCACCTCACTATCACTCTATCTTCCCTTTTGTCATCCCTGTCGCTCACACCAATATGGTTCTCTCTTCTGTATAGCCTCAATGAACTTATCTTTTATGCCTTTTCCTTCTTCAAGTTCTTTTCTCATACTCACGTGATTATCTTTCCTCAGCAAACATGGTTTTAATTCGCCCTCAGAAGTGACTCTAAGACGGGTACAGTTCATGCAGAAAGTAGAATTGTGCATCGACCTGACCAGTTCGACTTCCACTTCTGGATCTTTCAAAAAGTATTTCTTTCTAGCGTGCATCTTCCTTCTCTTGGTCCCTTTCGCCTTTTCCTCCAGCTCCGAAGCCAAATCTTTTAGCGAATGATGATATTCCTGGTAAAATTCTTCTTCAACCTCCTCTTCATTTCCGGTCAACTCTATGACCTGTAATATAGCATCAACTCCACTTGCCCAATCGACCATGTCCCAGACTTCATCATCGTTCAGTCCGTCTAACAGCAACATATTCAGCTTGACTGGAAAAAGTCCTACCTCGACTGCCTTTTTAACACCACTTTTTACTTTTTCGAGAGCTGCCACACCGGTGATCTCTTCATAAGTTTTAGAGTCGACAGTATCTAGACTTACGTTCGCTCTATCTAGACCTGCTCTTTTCAGCCTTTCCGCCTTCTCTTTAAGGAAGACTCCATTCGTCGTTATCGAAACGTCGTCCATATAGTGGGAAGAATGATCGATGATCTTTTCAAGTTCGGGATGCAGTAGCGGCTCACCGCCAGAATATTTTACCTTGTGCATGCCGAGGTCCGTGGCGGTCTCTACAATCCTTTTGACTTCTTCAGCTTTTAAACTGGTCTTTTTGTTTCCTTCCTCCCCTTCTTGATGACAGTAAAAACAGTCTAGGTTACATCTCTGGGTAAGTGAAATTCTCAGGTTTGTTGTTTCCCTACCATAGGAGTCCTTCATTCAAGATGCTTAACTGAGCATATGGTATATAATCTTTGTCCTTTTCCTGAGGTTGCTCTACGGAAGCAAATTACTTTATAAATGGGCAGATTAGAGTCATAGATACCTTCCGAGGACAGGTATATTCTGTTTGAGGATAAGTCCTGTTTCGTTGGTGTCTTACATCAAGTCAAGAAGCGGAGGAATCAGAGATTTCTCCTCTTCCTCGGCATCTGTGCCTCTGGATGCGCAGGAAACGAAGTTTCCATCTTTCCTTCGGCTTCGAGGAATTTTCATTAAATTCCTCTCTATTGCTGGAACTGTGTTCCAGCTATCTCTGGAATCTCTGATCCAGACGATATTTCTAGAACCATGCTCTAGATATCTATGGAAATCTTTAGAATTTCCAGACGATACCACAGGAAAATTTTATTTTCCTGTTAGGTTCAGGACGGAGGGTCACACTTTTTTCAGCAAAAGGTTTCCCACGAGATGAAAAAACATCAGGTTAGAACCAGCTTTTGAGTGTTTCCAGGCATCTTTTCCTTCAGAATCGATGTTGAAATTGCCCCGAATGTATTTTATAGAGACTACGCTATAATCTCTTTTTTCAATTTTTTGATCAAACTGTAAATGAGACCAGGCTTGCTAGATTGGGGTATTCTAACAACTCCGAACCTGGGACTCTTTCCTCTCATGATATCATAGTCACTCCTTTTTAATCCTCAATTTCTCTTCAACTTTATCCACATCGACCTCAGTACCCACACACCCTTCCCTACTCAAAGGGATGCCCTGGGCAGGAATGTTAAAAACATGAGCGGCTTCAAACCCCTCTACAAGCTCGGAGTGACAGGCGACCGCGACTACAGCCTTAAAGTCCTTTTCCTTCAGTAACTTCTTAGCCATACTACCACCAGGTACTGTGTAAACGGCTCCATAACCTAATTCCTCAGAAATCGATATTATTTTATCGATATCACATCTACTGCATCGATTACATTCATATCCCCATTCACCCAATTCAGACTCACATTCATCAGGATGTCTCAAACACTGGGGCAACAGAACCATTCTATCTTCGAAATTGACTCTAGAGACCTTATCCTCCATGGCATTGTTTTTTATCTGAACATACGCCCTATCGTAGGTCTCTTCATCGATATCTATTTTGTAGAGGAAGGATTTCAATACTCCTTTCTGGGAAAAGTCTAGCCCCGAACTCATCGCTTTTGAGATTATTTTTTTCATATATGGAGTAACTAAGGAAATAGATGCAATATAACTTATTTGGTAATAATGACTTCATCCCGTGTTATTTGAATAGCATGTTTAAGCCCCCTCTCTATTATCTGTATGTAGAGGCAAGATATAACGTCTCTTTGCTTATTTTAAATAACTCTCCCCGTCTTGACGATATTGCTTCCAGACTGTAAATTTGTCATATATTGACAAAGGATTTAAGACAAGGTGATTTATTTCCTCTAATATGAGAAGTAAACTCGCCTATGGACCTGTGCCTTCAAGACGGCTTGGACAAAGCTTAGGTGTCAACAACATACTGCCTAAAATATGTACATACTCCTGCGTCTACTGCCAGCTGGGTAGGACCTTAAAGATGCATGTTGAGAGAGAAGAGTTCTATACGATCGAAGAGGTTTCTAAGGCAGTAAAAGAGAAAGTAGAGAAGTCTGAAGAGAACGATGAAACTGTAGATTATATCTCTTTTGTACCCGACGGAGAGCCTAGTCTAGATAAGAGCTTAGGAGACAAAATAGAGTTTATAAAAGAGCTTGGTTTCAAGGTCGCTGTTATATCCAACGGTTCGTTGATTTACCATGAGCAAGTGAGAGAGGACTTATCCAACGCAGATTGGGTCTCGTTGAAGATGGATGCGGTTTCTCCGGAAGTCTGGAAAAAAGTCAACAGACCTCACAAGGACCTTGAACTGGATAAGATGATGGAGGGCCTACGTGACTTTTCAGATACTTTTGATGGAAAATTGAACACTGAAACGATGCTGGTCGAAGGGGTGAACGACGAGACCTCTGAGCTCAAAAAGATAGCTGATAGAGTCACTGAAACAGGCGCTGACCGAAGTTATATTGCCATACCAACAAGGCCTCCTGCCGAGGAATGGGTAAAGCCACCGGATGAAAAGAAGATAACCGAAGCCTACAAGATATTTGAAAACAAGGGAATAGATGTTGAGCATCTCATCGGTTACGAAGGCGACACGTTCGCATCTTCTGGTGACCTGAAAGAGGACCTTTTGAGTATAACTTCGGTTCATCCCATGAGAGAAAGGCAGGTTCAAAAATTACTCTCCAAAAACGAAGAAGATTGGAGCACGGTCCAGGAGCTGATCGATGAGGGTGAACTGATCGAGACCGAATTTGAAGACGAGAAGTTCTATATCAGGAATATTAAAGATTGAAGAAAAAGAAAAGAGCAGGAAAAAAATGAACGGAGAAGTTGAGAGATGGGAGAAAGAAAAAGGCATCGAATTCTTGAAGGAGCTAGGTCTAAAAGAAGGTGACGATATTCTAGATTTTGGAGCGGGACACGGTCACTACACTATTCCCGCGGCTGAAGTGGTCTGTACCAGAGGAATTGTGTACGCCTTAGATAAAGAAGAGGAGCCTTTATATTCGATAGAAAAAAAGGCATCTGAACACGGCCTTGAGAACATAAAGCCTATAAAAAATACAGATGGGGTCAATTTAAAGCTACGATCTGGATCTATAGATGCGGTCTTTCTTTTCGACGTTCTGCACTACTTCAAGTATGACAAAAGAAAAAAGCTGTACTCGGAAGTTCTCCGTGTTCTGAAACCCGAGAAAAAACTTTACGTTTATCCTAAGCACACCAAGAAGAACAGCCCTTCTGGAGAGTTTGAAGAAATGGGCGTTGAAGATGTAGTCGAGGAGATATCTGATGAAGGATTTGATTTAAAGGAAAAGTTTTGTGAAACGATCATACATGATCAGGAGCTGACCGAAGACTGCGTGTTAATCTTTATAAGAGATGGAGAAGATAAGAATGAAGATTAGAATCAAAGCGAAGCAAGAGGATATAGAATAATTCACCTCCCTAATATCTGGATAGCATTTCTTCTGGCCGCCATAGCAGGTCTCTCAACGGGTATAGGGAGCCTGATAGCTTACCTTATTAAGAAACCGAAGATGAAAATATATCGAGGAAAGTAATTTCGTCCAATATTAGAAAAAGTAAAATAAACGGACACACACTTACCAAATTATGAATCGACCAACAATAGACGAGTATTTCATGGCTATGGCACATCTAGTTTCAGAGAGATCTACCTGCCTACAGAGAAAAGTTGGTGCGGTCATGGTGAAAAACAAGCAAGTCTTGAGCACCCGATACAACGGGGCTCCAAAAGGTCTACCTCATTGTGAAGAATTGGGGGGATGTATGCGGCGTGGGGATATACACCCACCGTACATAGACATATTTTTAGAACAGTACAAAGAGAACAAAGACATCGATAAAAAAAAAGATCTTGGGAGAGATCGATTTTTTTCCGAAAAAAGGCGAGGGAGTTAAATCCGGAAGAAGACATGAGCTTTGTCGTGCAGTTCATGCCGAGCAGAACGCAGTGATACAAGCTGCTGTTTCTGGGGTGAGTATTAGAGGAAGCACGCTCTACTGTACGACCTATCCATGTGTTGTCTGCGGGAAAATGCTGATAAACTCGGAGATAAAGGAGATCGTCTATGATGGAGAATACACAGACTCACTTTCGGAAAATATGCTAAACCAAAGTGAGATAAATGTTAGAAAATTTGAGGGGAAGAAGAGAGATATACAGGAGAGTATCGCAAGTTATATAAAAGATAAATAAAAATAAAAATTGTTCGTGAGAGGGTTTTTATTTTTAAAGACTGAGTGCATCCACTGGACAAACTTCTACGCAATTACCACAGTCGATACAGGTGTCCTCGTCTACAACAGCTACTTCTTCGACCGTAAAATTCTCATTCCTTATTTGATAATAGAGATAAAAAGTGGAGATGGAGGGAACGCTCAAGATGTAATGACTTGCTCAAAAAAAAGCTAACTATATCAGAACATTATTTCCTTTCTCTAAGTATTTTTATGTAATAACAGAAGAACCTGCAAGAAGAGTAGCCTTTCACGGTAAAAGTTTTGACGAAGTACACAGTTTGAACCAAACGAAAAATTCAGAAAAATGGGATGTAGAAGGCCTAGTAGAAAAAAATGAGGAAACAATTTTCAAAATTAAGTGAAAATATAGTTGAATTGCAAAGCTAACAGGCCAGGCTCCGTTTTATACGATATAGTGGTTTTCTGCATCACCTGAAACTGAAGTTGGATTTGATGAGTCTACCTTAGATCATGTTGGAGAGAAAGAAGCGGGATGAAAGCAGGTTCTTCGGAAAGTACTCATACAAGTCCTTTTTTGCCCACCTCACAAGGGTGAAAAATTATGGAAGGACCTGTATATTCGATAGAGATAACCCAAGATAGTTCAGTCTTCAAAGCGAAGGTCCAAAGCAACAAAGGAAGATATGTTGAATTTGAAGATCAAGATATAGAATATCTCCTGGAGATGGTCTACGACGATATCCAGATGGAATTGGAAGAGGATTATTGGTAAGGATTCATAACCTCTACATCAACTGATCATTTTTCACATTTAATGGAATATCTTGATTATTCTTAATCAAAAAACCATTCTTTCTATCCCCTTTCTCTCCTTCTCACCGCGGGAGAACATAAACCCGGAATGGTATATCCCTGAACATATACCGGAATCAGAAATTACCAAATATTAAATACATTCTACACTCTTCACCTTATGAGAGTTAATAGATGATGGCTCGGGAGAGTGAAGACGAATACGTATGTAAGCGCTGTGGGGCTAAAATAGAAAGAAGAGCGGCCTTTAGTTATAATGGTCTTTGTAAGAGTTGTTACGAGAAAGTAGAAGATACTTCCAAAGCAATATACTGAAAGTTTAGTGTTCTACCCAAGTTAAAACTTACCGATAAAGATGGATTTAAGCGACCGGTCTTCTCTCAAGAAGAGATTTTCTACTCTAAAACTGAAGATATCTCACTTAGATACGACTGTTGAATCTATCATATCTCCTACATTTTCCGCGTGATCTGCTATAGAGTCCATCTTATCTACGACCTTAAGTAGGTGGATCGCCTTCAAAGGATCTTCGTCGTGATTGAATAGTTCTTTAGAAATCTTTCTTTCTATCTTATCAGCTTCATACTCTTTCTTAGCAATTTGTAATTGTAGTTCCCTTACTTTTTCTTTTGATTTCCCGCCGAAAGAAGATTTTAATATCCCTACAAATACGGACATCAGTTCGTCAACTTGCTTTACCGATCCAAAAATCTTTTTTGAAAATTCTTCGAAATCCTCTTCTATTTCATCAGGTATTTCTTCTTCACGCATCGGCAAAAATAAACTGACATCTTCGGCATGATTGAGTATAGAATCGGCTTCTTTCAAAAGTCTCAAAAATTCGTCCCTGGTCACTGGCAGGAAGATGAATCTGGACAAGTTTTCTCTTATTTCTATCTTTATTTTATCAGCCTGGTGCTCTAATTCAGCTACTTTTTCGAAAGATTTTTGGGCCTCTTCGAACCTCCCTTCCATGTACAGTTTAACCCCTCTCATAAGCTCATCGATCGCTTTTTTTATGAGGGCTGAATGCTTTTTTAACCCCTCAAACGGTGAGTCGATCAGGGCCTCTTCAGGGTTGGATCTTTCTAATTTTTTTGCCATCGCAATATAACATATAACTACTTTGATTTTAAGTTTGTTCCGTTTAAATATCCCCCTGTATTGTCTGCAAAAAATTTCGTCAAGATTTAAGTAGTGATGACAATAATGATTCTATGACACTAACCAACGTGCAAGTTAAGAAGATGGTCATGTGGGTTGTTGATCAGGGATTATCTACTAATCAAGCAGCAGAGGATCTCGACGTTTGTCAACGTCGAATTCAGCAACTAACTCAAGAATACAGAGAAACTGGTAATATTCCAAAGCTTAAAAAGCAAGGTAGAAAGAAAACTAGAGAGTACTCAGAAGAATTGATAGAACAGATAAAGAAAATCTGGAAAAAATTTCGCATGGGTGCTGTAGCGATCGCTGAACGATTAAGAGAAAGACATGGAGTAAAGATAGACAACAACAAAGTTCATGAAATATTGCTGGAGAATAACATGGCTAGAGAAAATGATAATAAAAAAGGAAGAAAGAAACCTTGGGTCAGGTATGAACGGAATCACAGTCTCTCAGCTGTTCATATGGATTGGCATCAAAACAAGCATGGAAAGTGGATCTGTGCTGTATTAGACGACTCTAGTCGTAAAATACTCTCCGCAGGATATTTCGGGAACTCGTTCCCGATATCGATGGAATTTTTCTAAAATTCCAGTAGAGAGTATGATGGCAGAAGTGCTGAAGCTTCTATAGAATTGCTAGATGA
>JBKHFH010000033.1:0-22647 GCA_046540335.1 Thermoplasmata archaeon
ATCATCCGTGAGGTGTCCTACATCGGTGATATTCATCACGTGAAAGACATCATAATTTTTCCACTCTAGATAACGATGGAGTATATCCCATGCAGCGTAAGTTTTAGCGTTGCCCACGTGCATGTCATCGTAGATGGTCTGACCGCAGGAATACATCCTCACCTTCCCTTCCTCGATCGGCTGGAACTCTTCCTTCTCATTTTTCAGGGTATTGTAAAGCTCAAACGACATATGATATCACGAGCTAGAAGAAAATATTTCAAACTTGTGTTTCGGTTCAGAGCAGCGGATATTCTCTCAATTTCTGCAGATCGTTCCCGTAACATTCTCTGATATCGTCCCATCCAAGTCTTAACATAACCAGTCTCTCAAGCCCGAGTCCCCAGGCGATGACCGGGTCGTCTATACCGTGCGGCTCTAACACTTCTCTTCTGAATAAACCAGCCCCTCCCATCTCCAAGTAGTCGTCTTTCCATTTAGCGAAGACCTCTAGACTCGGCTCAGTGAATGGGAAGTAACCTGGGCGAACTTTCACATCTTCGAAACCCATCTTCCGGTAGAACTCTTTCATCAGCCCCACCAGCATATCCAGGCTGGCGTTCTCTTCCATCACGATGCCTTCGATCTGCACGAATTCAGACAGGTGGGTGGCGTCGGGCTTCTCGCTCCTGTAATTCCAATCCACAGAAAACGCCTTCACCGGCGGGTCCGGGTTCTCAGAAAGATGTCTTATGCTCGCCACAGTAGTATGTGTTCTCAGAACAGCTTTCTTCGCCTCTTCCTCACTCCAATCGTATCGCCATCCGTCGGAGCGGGTACCTCCACCGTCTTGATGGACCCTTTTTACCTTTTCCATCACTTCTTCTTCGATATCCAATTTATCTGGTTCTTTCATGTAGAAAGTGTCCTGCAGGTCCCTCGCGGGGTGATCCTGCGGTGAGAACAAAGCATCAAAATTCCAAAATGCGGGCTGTATTATATCGTACTTTATCTCTTCGAAACCCATCTCGATGAAAACTCGCCTGACTTTCTCCATCTCTCTCTTCATGGGGTGTCGTTTCCCGCCGTATTCCTTCGGAGCGTAAGCCTTCACATCGTAAGGCCTGATGCGGGCCCTTTTCCATGCGCCGGTTCTCAATATTTCCGGCGTCAATTGATTTATCTGGGTCTTCAGTTCGATACCTTTCTCCAATTCTTTCCTTCCTTTTTCCGTAACTCTTACGGTTCTGCTCACTTCCCTGTTCTTTTCTAGGATCTCTTTCCTAGACATCAGATTGTTAACGGTATACTTATCAACTTCATCTTCAGATAGGCGTTCTTCCTTTCCCAAACGCCTTATCAATTTCTCATCTTTACCTTTCTCTTTGACCGCTTTCCTTCCCTTTTTAGTGATCTTTAGAAAAGACTCGCCGTCTTCTTTAACTATCTCTGCCCAATTTTTATCTTTAAGCCACCCTAGCGCTATACCGACTTTGTTCTTGTTCAAACCGCTTTCCTGTTGAAGTTCTGCTATACTGCACTTTCCACCCTTTTTATCCAAAAATTTGAGTGCTTTCCTTTCAGGAAGATCTTTTTTGGCCAAACTCTTCTTAG
Source organism: Thermoplasmata archaeon (assembly GCA_046540335.1). Taxonomy (GTDB): domain Archaea; phylum Thermoplasmatota; class Thermoplasmata; order Halarchaeoplasmatales; family Halarchaeoplasmataceae; genus Natronoplasma. The sequence goes on from JBKHFH010000033.1 coordinate 1,594, forward strand.
CGAGAGAATAATAATGAGTCACGTCTTCATAGACTTCGACCATACCTTTGGATTCCAACCAGGATACGGCATTCATCACTTTCACTTTCTCATCGAAATTTCCTTCTTCCAGGATCTCTTCCGGAGAGGCCTCTCCGTTGAGCTCCTCAAGAGCCAGTAAAGTCTTTTTCTCCAGGTGGCTCAGCTCACCGTGTTCTTTTGTTCTCTCGTCTTCCGGATTTTCAGACATCTTAAACATCCGAAGAACAAACGAATAAATATATGTTTTCGTCAGACCGACTGTTTTGGCATGGGCTGATATGTTCGATCTGTAACGGCTTCACCTCTTATCAGGTGTGCTGTCATCGTTCTTTTTCTTCCAAATCGGATCTGTTAGTTATCGCGGAAATGATCGATGGGATCAGTACGGAACCAAAAACCACGAGAAAGATGAATGCTAAAGCTAACATCGGGGTATACACATCCCCGAGAGGATCCGGCTCGACATGTATCTCTCTGGTCATATCATCTAATGGAACTTTGCCTTCAGACTCAGGATTATTCATACTCAAGATCGCGGTTATGACCTGATTTCCTCCTTCCGCTCTCCATTCAAAATCGTATGTATTTTCATCTTCTGCCCCGATCGATATATCTCTATCCGTGATATTTTCTTCTAATCGCAGCAGCCTGATATTCAGGTTCTCCAAGTCTGAGGATTCGTTATTTCTGATGGTCACAGAGATAGAGATCATGTCTCCTTCTTCCGGTTCATCTATAGAGAAAGTCAGATCGGTGATAGTCACATCGGGCTTCACACCCGGTTGAGTTTGTTCTAATCTCTTATCACCTGTAGAACTTCCGATAACGGGAGCTAAAAACAAGAGCGAAGCGATCAATATGACCAACAAATGGAAAAAAATACCTTCCTCCATCATTCCATCCTCCTCCTGTCAGCTATCAGGATACCTAGGAAGAAAAGGACTATGGTATAGGTAACCATTATCATAATTCCAGAGTAGAAATCGGGGGAGAACTGCAAGCCCTGTCCTCCCGGTCCACCGTCTATCGAAGTGGTTCCGACGAAAACATTTGTTATCAATCCCGCGTGGTAAGTCAATATATACCAGGGTTCGACCTCTACCAGGAACTGCAGGACGTTATCTATTATCGGCAATATCATCATCAAAGAAAAGAAGCCCAGAAGTGTAGATGTTATCTTTCTCTTCAATATGCTGCTGAAGAAAAAGATCAGGCTCACCGCGCTGGTTGTGTATACAAGAGCTATCAGGAAGGATTTCAGGAACTCAAGGGTTAGACCGCCCGTTCCATATATGCCTATTATCTCCACTGAAGTCGTTAGATAATATATCGAGACAACGATAAGAGTGGGTATGAGAGCTCCGATATACTTTCCGACGAAGATGGTAGTGTGTCTCTGCGGAGTGGAGAAAAGTAAAAGTCCTGTTTTCTCCTCGAATTCCCCCACTACGGAATCGCCCGCGAAAAGTGAACCTGCGATTATTATCAATAGATTGACGAAACTCAGATTCAAAGTGGCAAAACCTTCAGCCGTGTCAGGAAAACTGGCCCATATTTTAGGTACGACATAGAAGATAAGAGGAAGACCGACCGCCAGAGCAAAAGAGATGATCATCCTCTTCATCCGGAAATGTTTTTTCAATTCAAAAGACACTGTGAGACAGGTGTTTTTCATATCCTCCAGGATGTCTTCTTTGAGTGACTTCATTTTGCATCACCTCTATCTCCAACAAGGGAAACGTAGAAATCCTCGAGATTCGACTTTTTAGGACTGTAAGATATTATATCATGCCCGTCCTCTATGACCTTTCTGAGAATATCCGCGGTGGAGGACGGATCGCCTTCCCTTTTTATCAACTTTATCTTGTTTTGATTTATTTTTTCCACTTCATCGATAACCTTCAAATCCATCAATCTATTCAGATCTTCTTCAGATAGATCATTTAAAAATTCTACTTCTATTACACGATACTGTTTCATCACATCGTCTATCCTTTCGACCGAATCCTGTTCCAACACTTTCCCGTCGTACAAGAATATAACGGAATCGCAGATCTTGCTCACCTCATCTAACAGATGTGAGCTGAGAAATACGGTAACATCCTTTTCCTGAAAGCTCTTTATGAGCTCCCTCATCTCCCTGATACCTTCGGGATCCAGACCCAAAACTGGTTCATCTAGGATCAGGATAGAAGGTTCGTGGAATATGGATTTTCCTATGGCCAATCTTCTTTCCATACCCGTACTGAAAGACTCGATCTTAGAGTGTCTTCTATCGGAAAGATTGACCATATCAAGAACTTCTTCTATCCGGCTATCGATCTTATCTTTTGACATCCTGTAAACCTTCCCAAAATATGTAAGAACTTCATCCGGCGTGAGGTATCCGTAAACACCAGGAACACCGATAAGCGATCCCACGTTTTTGAGCGCTTCTTTTGGATACTTGTTCACGTCTATACCGTTTATGCAGGCTTTTCCAGAGGTGGGTTCGATCAGATTGGTCAATATCTTTATTGTTGTGGTCTTACCGGCTCCATTAGGACCGAGATAACCCACGACTTCGCCTCTATCTATCTCGAAGGATACGTTATCTACAGCTGTTATACTATCTCCGAATTTTTTTACTAGATTTTCTGTCTTTATCACACAGTCGTCATCCATACTCTCCCCTCTATTTATATCGTCAAAAGGTTTAATCACTCCAGTTCTCCCACTTCTTCCTCTACCCTTTCGATCAGGTCTCCTACTTTAAACATCTTCTTGGTTTTCTCTATATCTTTGCTGAGTGAACGATCTCTTCCCAGCGGCTCTACATCTGCTCTCAAACGTTCGTAAGCTCTTTTTACGCCTCTACCAGGATTGTTCTCATGATACTCAAGGGCTTGAGCTGCGGACATCAATTCGATAGCGATCACGTTCTCAACGTTTTCTAGCACTTCTTTCGCCTGTCTCGCCGATATACTGCCCATGCTGACGTGGTCTTCCTGTCCCGCGGAAGTGGGAATAGAATCCACACCGGCGGGATGCGAGAGTACCTTGTTTTCGGAGACCAGTGACGCTGCTGTATACTGAGCGATCATGAAACCCGAGTTCAATCCTTCTTTTTCAGACAAGAATCTAGGAAGGCCGCTTTCTTCCTCATACATCAGTTTGTCTGTAGTCCTCTCCGAGATATCTCCCACTTCAGCGATCGCAGAGGCAAGATAGTCAAGAACTAAAGCTATGGGTTGCCCGTGGAAATTCCCCCCAGAGATCACATCACCGTTGGGAAATACTAGGGGATTATCAGTGGCGGAATTCATCTCCGTTCCAAGCACTTTTTTTGCGTGACTCAGCGCCTCTTTAGTTGCACCGTAGACCTGTGGCATACATCTGAGAGTATAAGGGTCCTGGACCTTCTCGCAGTCCTTATGGGATTCTATTATTTCACTCTCCTCGGTGAGTTCTCTCAAGTTTCCTGCACACTCGATCTGCCCCTGATGCGGTCTTATATCATGTATCCGACTGTCGAATACCGCGTCCGTGCCCATCAGCGCTTCTAGACTCATAGCGCCCGCGATCTGGGCCGCCTTCAACAGTCTTTCCGCGTCGTGAAGTGTCAAAGCTCCTAAAGCGGTCATTATCTGAGTACCGTTGACTAGCGCTAGACCCTCCTTTGCCTTCAATTGAACCGGTTCGAGTCCCGCCTGATTCAACGCTTCTTCACCGGGTAACTTTTCTCCATCGTAGAGGGCCTCACCTTCACCCATCAGCACCAAACTCATGTGGGCTAAAGGAGCTAGGTCACCAGAGGCGCCTACACTGCCCTGCGAAGGTATCACGGGATGTACGCCCTCGTTCAACATATCGATCAGTAGGTCTATAACTTTCAATCTTATCCCGCTGTACCCTTTGGCTAGTGTGTTCGCTCTTAACAGCATGGTAGCTCTTACTACGTCGATGTCGAAAGGTTCTCCTACTCCACTAGCATGGCTTCTGATCAAGTTCTCTTGGAGTTCCTTCGTCTTTTCTCTCTCTATCTTGACATTGGCTAGATCGCCGAAGCCCGTGTTTATTCCGTAGACGTCTTCCTCCCCTTCGAGCTTGTTTTCCACTATCTTTCTCGATCTCTCTATCTTTTCCTTGCATAACTCTACAAGCTGGACTTTTTCATACTCTCTTGAGACTCTATGAACATCCTCTACTCCCAATTTCTCTCCATCTATCTGCACGGTCATATTTATCACGTCATTCCAGGGTCACACCTTCCTGACCCTGATAATTACCAGATCTGTCAGAATAAGATCTTTCGCTTTTTTCGGTCAAAGGATGAAATACCAGCTGTGCGAAGGTTTCTCCGATCGGTATCTCTAATTCCTTGTAAGAGTTGAAAGCGCTCAAGGTCAGATTACCTTCGAAACCGGCGTCGATCATACCGAAAGAAGATATGACACCTTTTCTAGCCCAGGTCGTCCTTATCCAGAGATCACCAGCGATATCTGAAGGGAATTTGACGTATTCTTCGGTGGAGACTGCGAACCATGAGCTGGCCGGTATCACAGCTATACGGTCGTCCTGCGGTTTCCCCTCTTCCACCACTATCTCTTCTACCGTAAGGTCATACCCGTTTGGCGTAAGGTTATCTTCCTTGAAATCTTTTATTTCGAGTTCACCTTCATCCATCAGTCTTTTTATTTGAGAATCTGAAAGTACCATCATTTACCGAACTTCTCCTTCGAAGAATCATAAAGTTACGGATATTTATGGTTTGAGGAGTATTTGGTGAAAAATTTGTTATAGCCCCTGAAATATCTTCCGAGCGATGTCTAAGACCACATCTTTTAGTCCGAAAAATTTTCTGGTACTTCTTATTGCGGTTACCATGTGGGGGTCTACTTTTCCTGCTATCAAGATTGCCTTGGGTGAAATAGAACCCATAACACTCGGACTATTTCGGGCTATCTTTGGTTTGATACCTATCGGTCTTTTCACCATATGGATAAGAGGGTGGGAGAGGATCGTCGCTCCGTTCAAGGATGATCTCCCACTAATTTTAGGTATCGCACTCACTCAATTCTTTCTGCCTCTGGTCTCTCAGAACGTCGGTATGACTTTGATGGATCCTGAGACCGCCGCTTCCATGAGTTCTCTTTTACAGGCTACAGCCCCTATATTCACGATATTTCTTTCTGTTATATTTTTAGAGGAGTATATAGGTGTGAAGAAAAGTTTAGGCACTGCTACGGCTCTTATAGGTACTTTGATGCTGGTGACTAGGGGAGGAGTCGTTCTCCACGGAGTCACATTGGTGGGCAATCTTATGCTGTTGGGGAGCGCCGTCTTTTATGCGATCTCGGGCCTTCTAGTCAAGAAAGCCCTGGATGATTACGGACCTCTGAGTATCCTTTCTTTAGCTCTTTTCTTCTCCGTCCTGTTCTTTATACCCACCACTTATATCTTGGAGGACACGGCCCATATCTTCATGATTTCCAGCAATTCATGGCTCCTAGCGATATATTTGGGCCTTTTCGCGAACGGGATCGTATTGATCCTTTGGTATTACGTTCTAAGGAGTAAGGAACTATCAAAACAGATACTATTCATTTATCTGATCCCCTTCTTCGGTATAATATTCTCTTATCTTTTCGCGGATGAAGCTATCACTATTCAGACTTTCATCTTCGGGGCAGTGATACTGATAGGTATCACTATAGCGCAGTACGAGAAGGAAAAAAACCGATCCTAGAAAATATAATATATAAAAAAACTCCCTAATAATTATATATAATAATATTTTACCCCATACCAACTCGACGAGAGAGCGGGTAATGATGATACAGTGGTTACAATCAAAGATGGCTTTGATCATCGTTGGATTGGTCCTTATCTCTTCTTTAACTACTATATTCTATCTTCAGACAAATTCCTTAGAAAAAGAGGAATTGAAGGACCGCTGTAGAGAGATATCTAGAGTGATAGAAGAGGTAGACGATATCGAAGCGGATATCTTTAGACAGAATATCTCGTTTGATGAAGATTCTAAGGGTTTTTATGTGAATCCTGAGGTAGGAGGAGAAACCTATACCATAGAGATACATGAAGATCTGCTGGTCCTAAAAGTCGAGGGCCGTTCAGTTACGAGACCACTCGATGCTGAGATCCATCTTTGGGATCCCAGTGAAATGAACGAAACTAGCGCTCTCTGTGTGGAAGAGGAGAACTGGAGAGATTCTCAAACGAATTCATTGAAGATCGAATCCAGCGGAGAAGGAATCCAGTTGAGGAAACTCCAACTCCGTCGTGGAGAGAGTCTCCAGTCCCATGTGTTCGTCTCAGAGGTGGATAATACTTGAAAGAAGAAAGTAGGTTGGAAGAGGATGAAAAGGGGGTCATGGTTTTCGCCCTTGTAGGAGTTATCATACTCATCCTCTCCATGTATGCAGCGGCTTATTTCGCCTCGATGAGGATTGATAGGCAGAGGGATCATGTAGATTTCGAAGAACTCAGAAAGGTCGATAGAGAACTGAGCAAGATCGAAACTGAACTGAACAGCGCTGCTGAAACGGCAGGTCATCAAGCCGCTGAAAAGGCTAAAGAAGAGGACTTCCATGAAAAAAGCCTTAGCGATATCAGGAAAAGTATCGCAGAGAACTCCGCAGAGATCCTTGAAGATTATTTCGAGGAACGATATTCTGACCCTATAGAAGTTGGAGGATTCACTGTAAAACTAACCATGAGACCTGTGAGGGAAGGCCGAGATGGGATCGAATTGACCCCGCTTTACCTGGATGATGGCGGTGATGAAAAGAGATCAGAGATACCTGTTTTTTTCAGAATAAAGAGAACGGTTCACGCACAGATCCGGGATGGGTCAAACATGACCGTCTCCACTAGAAAACTCGAGATAGATAGGGAGATCAAAACTGATATTTTCACCCTGGCTGAAAGAGCCGATCAGTTCGATCCAGCGGAAATAAGAAAGATGGTTGATTGTATGATGTCAGCTTACCTGAATGTCAAGACTTTCAGCGGTGCGATGGAAGATAAAGTGGGTTTCAAAAAAGATTTTAACGGATCGTTCTCAACGGATTGGTTGGAAGATTATAACGAAAGGTTCAGAGAGGATGGAGAGGAAGAAAGAGAAGAGCCCTGGATGGAGAATTCAACTCGATCCATCGAAGGTTTTGAAAGAGATATCGGAAAACTAGATATTGAAAAAGTGCTCTCGGAGGAGGACCTGAAGGCTACGGTCGAGCTGGCCGTGCTGCTGGAACAGATTAAAGTTTTCCGCTCCCAAGATGGATCTCTCCTGTCCAGTGTTTCCGAGCATTTTGAAGTTGAAGAAGACATTCTTCTTCAGATGATCGGAAAAGGAAATACCAACGAACTCAATTTACAGCGGTTGATACTGACTCTTTTCCAGGAGAAAGGAGACCTACCGGAGGAGATATTCTATCCTGATCTGTTTTTGAGGAGTATGATAGAGGAGGATTTGCTCAGTGTGATTGATGAGAGTGAGGAATGGACCGAGGTCTCTTTCAGGATGATAAATGATCTGGTGAGAGGGGATATAGAGGGCGATGATAATTGGAGATATTCCGACTTCAGCGAGAGGACGGTATCTATAGAGGATTTGGATGCCCGATCTAGTTATCTGAGAACACTGTTCAGCATGTATTCAAATAGTTTGAAGGAAGTACTGAAAAGCTTCAAAGTCGATTCTAAAGAGATGGATGACTTCGTATTCGAAGAGATAAAGACTATGGGCTCGCTTTCTTGGATGGATGATATAGATATCATCGGTGATAGCGGAACCGACGAGATAGTAAGGTCTATACTCTACAGGGGCAAGAACCTCTCGATGTCGTTTGGTTTCGAAGAAGGGAGCTACGAAACTACAGCTTCTCCATTTTTTTATGTATATTTTTTCAATGACTGGGGTTTTTTACTCGATGATATAAAAGCTGAAGATACGTTAGACCAGCTAAAACTAGAGGGGATAAGGAGAGGTGTCAGGGACAAGATAAGCTCTGAGATGAGGAGCAGAGCTGACGATCTCGCCGAAACTGCTGAAACGACTTATACTCGGGTAGACCGCATGGTAAAGGATTACAACGAGACAGAATGGTACGATCCCGGGGATGAAGATCATAGAGAGGTCTGGCGTCTGCTGAATGACACATTAAAACCTCTTTCCGATCTTTCTGAAAATGAGTTGTTCGAATATGAGAACTCTAAGGGTCCATACATCAGCGATGAGCTAGAAGAACATCATGATGATCTAGAAAAGAAGATGGGAGCCGTAGAAGAAGAGCTTGAGAACCTTGATGAAGAAGCAAGAGAATATACCGAAAAGATAATCGATATCGAGGGGAATTATTCTAGCATCAAATGGAGGTACGAGGCCTACCATCATCTTTATGAGGGAGAAAAGTTTGAAGATTTCTTCAACCACACCGATCATTTACTGACGGCATCTCCAGAAGAGATATCTTCATCGTTCAACTGGTCTTTGGAGTCTTTCAGTTTAGATGATCACATCGATCCCTACGAGAAGTCAGACCAGTCTATAGGTCAGAGGGTTTTGGGAAATTTTACGGACGAGGTGGTCCGGGAATGGGAATCACCTACTGCGATGAATTACACCAATCCTAGAGGTCTTTTCAAGCTGGTAAATCAGAACTTGTTTCAGTTGAAGGGACCGGGTGAAGGCGGAGAGAAAAGTAGGTTGAGATCGATCCTTCTCGGCGAAGGAGATCCTAGCTCAGATCCTTCAGTCAAATTGATAGATGGTCCTGTCAGTTCTAGAGAGAGGTCCAAGATCGAAGGATGGGTCATCGATGATATGATAAATGGGACTGTAGGGAAATTAGACACTATAATAAATCGCCTGAAGAACCTCTCTAAAGAACTCACAGATAAAGATATCGATGAGGATGCCTTTACTTCGTATGCGGATGCGAGCTTTTACAGGACAGCTGTGATGATTTTAGACCCTATGGTCGATAAGATTAGAGAGTTCCGAAATTCTATCCGTTCAGCTGAGAAAAGCACGGGCTATCCCACCCTGGGGGAAGAGAGCGTATATGAAAGGATGCCGGTGATCTCCATGCCCCGTGGAGATCTTACACTGCATCGGACTAGGGAGAAAGGATCTGACGATTTATCTTATTCTTTGGATCTTGATGTAGACATATCCGATACTAGTGAGATTGTAGAAGTCGAAAAGATAGATGCAGAGACCACCAGATCATATAGGGGTGAGGTGGATTCAGCACACGAGTGGCTGAATCCTTTCACAGCAGGTGCTGAAGATCATTACCGGACCGTATTCACTCTGAAATACTCCACCAAAGCTTTCAGACTTGAACTCGGTACTAAGAAAAGATCACCTCTTGTTTCACAACGATATTCCTCTTCAAAGTTGACCGCGAGGATCGACAGAGATGATCACAAAGGTCTTTCTGAAGTACTATCTCCTGTCCCTCTTTTGGAGAGAAGATACTCTCCCAAACCGGTCGATGCACCCGATATAGAGACCATATCTATAGACAAAAACGTCTTCAACGATCCTAATGATCGAGTGGGGATCAGTATCGGTCTTGACGACCAAACCGGTTCTAGAGAAGGGGAATTCCTCGTGGAAGTGATACAGAGGGATGATATGTCCAGTGTTTCTATTAATCAAAGAGATACGTTGGTCAACTTTGATCATCTTTTCTCCGAGGATATTGAAAGAGATAAAGACCAAAGGATACTAGCGAGTAAAAGGATATCGGGAGATGGTCTTGATGGTGAAAAGATAGATCTGGAATTGACACTAGATGATATGGGTCTTCCGCCCGAAAGTGATCACCGGTTTCACCTATCGGTCAGAGTCAAGTCCGTGGTAGGATTGTCCTATATGAAGGGTAGATATGATCTGGATCAAACTCCCGCTGAAGGAGATCATTACTCACCAGTCCCCATCAGATCTGGTTCAGAGCAGGCGTATAGCTTCGAGGATGGAAGGTCTTTGATGGAAGTTTTTCGAGTCTCGAACGAAAAAGAGCAAACAGGCTATAACTACGATCTGATCACTGACCTCCCAAAAGATTCCTGGATAATCCAGAAGAACGGCGTAGACTATTTGGTAGATTTCAGCGAGGATATGGTTATTAGAGATGTTCTTTCAGGAGACAACCGAGGTTCTAACGATCTCGATCCCGCGAGAGGGATTTCCTTCGATCCGAAATACGAGGTGACAGGCGATCCAAAGTTTGAAGGATCTCTACCGGAAAGCGGGTACCGCCGGCTTCTGGAAACGGACCTTATACCTCTTTATATGAGAGTAAACGGGGATGATAACCGTACAATACCGGAAAGCATGATCCCTGTAGCTAATGGTGAGGAGAGGAGAGCCTGGAAAGCGCTGCATAAAACACTTCTGGAGAACCATAATCTATTAAGCACTTCGATAGGTGAGGATATCCCCCTTTATCATGATATAGACGGTTATCACAGCAAGAAGAGAGTCAATCATTCTTTCAATCGAGCAGATGATATCGTGGACGGGAGAGTTAAAGACTCGCTTGCATATGATGGTCTCCAGAGACTGAAAGATAGCGGAGTGATAGGGGAGTTTTCAAATGCAGCTCTCTCGGGTAAAAGGAACTTGTTCCTGACGTCCTGTTACGCTGGTGAAAATATTGAGAGAGTTCGAGAATTATCTGACGATGTATTCGAGCTGGGGCCAGTAGCGAAGAGTCTAGATATGATAGGAGAGGAGAAAACCCGGGATCTACTAGAATGGCTCGTTGAGGAACGTGAAGGATCGTATTCTAGAGAATTGACGGCCTTTCTTTCTCTAGAAACCGATCTGGTCAAAAATCTTCCCTCCAGGACCGATGCAGAAGATTATCGGGAGGGCTTATATAACCTCGATGAATTATCTGAGGAGTCTACCTTCGCAAGGATGAAAGCCTGGAATATCTTTGACTTAAAAGATATTGACTCTATACATGAACTCCGGCGAAATCACGATAAAGAACTTTTATTCTCTGCTGTGGGATTTGGGGTCAGACCTTCTGTTTTGGATGAGATATTGAATGAGAAACATCTCGATCTCGCCGTACTATTGGATTCTATGAGAAATCTTTCCGACTCTTCATATTTTCAAGCCTTTTTAGAGCAACTGAATTCCGGGAACTACGAAATGCTTCCCTCTCTATATGCTGCCGGGAAGATCAGCGTTCCATCAGAAGATTGGATGCCCTATGGGGAAGAGCGACCATGCCTGATCGTAAATGGAGAGGTAGTTCTAGCTGAAATAGCTTCGATAGATTCCCTCTCTGGATTGAGAGATTACGTTGATAGAGCGCTGAAAAGATCGATGAGATACACACCAGAAAGGATCAAATTGATCATCGAAGTTCCTGGATATCACCCGAGCGAGGAAGATCTCGGTGAGATCCGTGGGTTCGTCGAAAACAAAACTAAAACTCAGGATCCAAATTATTCGAACATATCCTCCGTATCCCTGAATTTTGCCGATGATACCGGAGTGAAATATTTACATCTGTAAGACTATGATGAATATCCTACAATTTTTATAGATGAACTTCCGATACTATCTCCATATGTATAGAGTGATATCCACGGGTTCTTGGTCTATCAGGACCGTCGAAGTGGCAGCTCCTCTATCTGCGGGAAGGTCATCGGTCGAATTTGTTCCCACGGTATCAGAAACAAAGAGTGCGGATCGTTGAAAAGATGATTCCACAGCGAAATGATACTTACTCACTTCCCAAGCGCAGGCACTGTAGGTCTCTTCGATATCTTTTTCGAGCTCAGAGAGGTCATAATCAAGGTATTCGTTCTTCTTATCTTCACGTGCGAGATACAGATACTCTTTTACTGCTCTTTCAACGGTTATGTTCTCGTATTCAACTTTGATGCTTTGCTCACCGCTTTCATTCATGAATCCGGTCTTTTCGATGATAGATGCTAGAGCAGTATCCTGAATATCTTCAGCAGCTTCCTTTCTTAGCGTCGTCGACCTGAGGTCTTTTTCTTTATAGGAGGCTCCTCCAAACATCTGAAAAATCAAGATCATCACGACGATAATGATAACACCGAATATCATACCGTCGATGATCGATAGGACCCCTTTCTCATTTTTGTCGTTTTGTCTTAATTCACCCACACTTTCACCTCAAGCCGTCCTAGACTGGATATACCGTCTCGATCGACAAGAGAGACAGGAGCGGTATAGGTCTTGATCGTAGAGTCGTTCCGATCGGGTGGATCAGAACCGAAGGATCGATTGAACTTCCCCTCTAAATCTTCGAAATAAATACTGTACTCGCAACCTGCCCGGGAACCAAGATAGGATTCCACTTCCGTTTCGTTGATTTTTTCAAGCTTTTCGATCGAAAATTTTTCACCGTTTTCATCTGTCAGTATCTCTCTGAAGCTTTGTATCTCGTCCTTAAGCTGTACGCATCTCTCGCTCAACTCGGATTCCTCCTTCTCTTCCTGCCGTGGGAGATATAATTGATAGAAGGAAGTGGTGAGAACCGCAGTCACAGCTAAAACCAAAACTACTATCGGGAGGTCGACGAAGAAACCACCGACACCTTTTCTGTTTGAATCTAGCCTCTTTCTTCCCATCGTAACTTTTCAGTGACCGGGAAAAGTTGATCGGATAAATTTTTTTCGTTTTTCAAGATCCATGTATTAAGTTAATGGAAAAATTTTTAATAATTAACTCACTCAATCCCTGCTGATGGAGTTTAGACGAAAAAGAAAGTTGACCCAGGACGAAAGAGCGCTGGAAGGTTTACCTCTTCAATTGTTGATCATCGCTATCGTGATATCTATAGGTCTTCCAGTTGTATATGGTAGTATCAAAACCCAGGATTCTAGAAGGATGATGCAGGAGATGGAGGAGCAGGCCGTCTTTATAGGACAAAAAGCTAAACAGTTGTACCTCCATGGAGAGGGCAATTCTGACATCATAACTCTGGAGCTGGAAGATGGTATATTTCACGAGGTTGGATTCCTAGAGGTAACGAACGAAACGTTTAGAGATCAGATCCAGTGGAGTATCAGTGGAGGAAAAGAAGGTAGGCACTTCATCAAAGAAGATGTGCTTCTCTTTTCAGATGAAACTCCACTTCGTTTAGGCGAGGGAGAGCATAGGTTGAAACTTGAATGTCATTTTGGATCACCCCTGGATACGGAAGACAAGACTCTTTACATCGAAGTCACCCCCCTTTGATGACATCTACAAACTCAGAAAACATTTTTAAAAGGAAAGAATCATCTGTTTCCATGCGAAAAGAGATGTTAGAAACTTTCAAAGAATGCGCCATCAAGGTTTCCGAGGCCCTAGAATCCGATATTTTGAGTAAAGAGATGGAAGTGGGTCAAGGAGCAGACGGGACTCCCACTAAGCGTGTTGACCAGGTTGCTGAGGAAGCCGCACTGGATTTTCTTCTTCAAAGGACCGACGCTTCGATACTTAGCGAAGAAGCGGGTATTGTAGAGAGGGAAGGGGAAGGATACATAATCATGGACCCGATAGACGGGACCAACAATGCTATACTTGACATACCTTTTTACTGCATCTCTCTAGCTTATACTCCGGGCTCGCTTTCAGAGCTCGAAGTCGGTTATGTGAAGAATCTCTCGACGGGTGATGAGTACTACTCTATTAAGGGGGAGGGTAGTTTCAAAAACGGAAAAGAGCTAGACCCCATCGATACCTCTAACAATACATTTTGTATCTACCTGGGAAGAAATGCAACGCCGGAGAGTACTGAAATAGCCACTCGGGCTAAAAGGGTAAGATCTCTGGGTTCTGCCGCTCTTTCGATATGTATGGTAGCGGAAGGCGTCTTCGATCTTTTTTATCACTGCACGCCCGATGAAGAGAGAAGTTTGAGGATAACTGATCTGGCTGCTGCCACACTGATCCTCAGAGAGGTGGGTGGAGAAATTTATGGAAAAGATATGCTCCCTTTGAATATGGAGATAAGCCCGGACGGTAGGAAGGACGTTATAGCCCTTTACGATGAAGATATCAAGGAGGAATTACCATGAGTCTGACCTTTGGTGTTTTCGGTTTGGTAGATGAAGAAATAGCTAAAAAGATGAGAAATCTTGAGGATCACGAAGTTGTCGAAGAGATATATTTCGAGAGGTCTATCGGGGAGAAGATAGGAGTCGAAAGTTACACTTTGGAAGAGATAAAGGACTTCGATATCGACTTCATTATGAGTGTAGGGGGAGACGGAACGCTTTTGAAATTGATGCAGGACGTTGACAAACCTGCTTTAGGGGTGAACACCGGCACGGTGGGCTTCTTGACCACTGTAGAGATACACGATCTGGAAGATTCCCTTGAGCGTATCGATGAAGGTGATTATTTTATAGACAAAAGGATGAAACTAGATGTCTTTTTGAACGGTGAAAAAGAAGGCGAATGTCTGAACGAAGTAGTGGTTCACAGCGACAAGATAGCCAAGCTCAGAGAGATACAGATGATCCATCAGGATGTGGAGGTAGACAGGTTTAGAGGTGACGGGGTGATAATAGCGACCCCGACCGGTTCGACTTCTTATGCTTTGAGCTGCGGTGGACCTATAATAAATCCGGGACTAGACGTTATCCTTTCGGTACCTATCGCTTCCTTCGATCTCGATGCGAAGCCACATGTTTTACCGGCCGACGCTCCAATGAAAATAGAACTTAAAGATGAAGAGAAGACCTGCTTGATGGTGATGGACGGACAAACAGAGTGTATGGTGGATAGAGAAGATGAGATAGAGATCAAGAAAAGTGATAGCATCGCACAGCTGATCAGCTTCGATCACGACTTTTACAACAAAGTCAAGAAAAAACTGGTGAAAAGATGAGCCTCTTCGATAGGAAAGAGATAACCGGGATAACTGAGCGGGTCTTGACGATGATAGCAGAGAGCGCTAAAGATTCCCATCCCGAAGAATTCGCCGCTGGGCTGAGAGAGATAGACGGGATCATATCAGAATTGATCCTGGTGCCCGGTACTGTCTCAGGTCCGGTCAGCGCAATAATGAGGCTCAATAACCTTCCAGTGGATTACTCGATAATCGGTGTAGTACATACTCATCCCAATGGTAGTGCATCGCCTTCACAGAAGGACATGAACATGTTCGGAAGGTACGGCAGGATACACATCATAATGGCCTATCCTTATGATCTAGAGTCTTGGAAGGCATACGATTCTACGGGAAAAGAGATGGACCTCGAGATCATCGGTTGAGTATTGACTTATATACGGACTCTATATCCTCTGCAACTTTCTGCCAGGTAAATTTCTCCTCTACTCTTTCTCTTCCTTTTTTACCCATCCGTTCCGCCATATCTGGATTCTCAAGCAGAGTTCTTATCTTGCCGGCGATATCTTCAGAGTTCATCGGTTCCGCTAAAAGGCCGTGCTTCCCTTCTACTATCACTTCTCGAACTCCCGGGATGTCGGAGACTATGACTGGGACCTCCGAAGACATCGCCTCTAAGGCGACGATCCCGAAAGCCTCCAATCTTGAGACTGAAGGAAGCACGAAAATATCTGTAGCTGCATAATAGTTGGGAAGATCTTCATTGGGTACACGACCCGCAAACATCACCGTATCTTCCAGCTCCTCTCTCTCGATGATTCTTTCCAGTTCACTTCTGAATTCTCCCGTACCTACCAATATGAACTGGACGTTTTGATCACGTAGATGTTTCGCCGCTCGAACGAAATATTCCAATCCCTTATGATAGACGATCCTTCCCACGTAGGTGATGAGCTTTTTATCGCCTATCCCCAGTTCATCTCTGACCCATCCCCCGTCATTAGACGGGTGGAAACGTTCCGAATCTACAGCGTTGGGTATGATGTCGGCGTTCTGGTGCCATACGGCCTTTGAGGTAGCTCCATAAGAGGTTGTGGTGGTTATGATCTTGTCAGCTTTGCTGACGGTGTAAGTGCCAAGGGTTCTTTCATAAAGATTTACCAGGAGCGGACCGAAAGCGTGAGGTATTTCAAGATCGCAGTGATATGTGAGAACGAAGGGAACATCTTTTTTCATCGAACTTCTTACCCCGAGAAAAGACATCAGTGGAGGAGGAGAGTGGCTGTGCAGTATATCGTAATCTTTTTTCATCAAAACCTCTCTTACATCGGGTACTATCGGTGTCGAAAGAAAGATAGTCATGGGCTCGACCCTTCTAACGGGTACGCCTTCCACAACCTCACTTTCATCTGTATCTTCAAGTTTCGTAGTCACCACCAATACTTCATGGCCTCTATCTATCAGTTTTTTAGAAAGTTCGAGGACATGAGATTCGACACCTCCAAGATGCGGATAGAAGTACGGAGTGAGTTGAGCTATCTTCATTGTATCTTGCTTTCGGGGTCGATCTCACCGTTGGCTATCGCTCCGGGACCTATGAAACTATTTTGCCATATGACTGTGCCAGGATCGATCATACTATTTATTCCGGTTTTGACGCCGTCGCCCATGATAACACCTAGTTTTCTTCTTCCAGAGTTTATTTTTTCTTCCCGGTGTATAACCGGTATCTCTTTCTCATCTAATCTCAAGTTCGCCACTTTAGTCCCGGAGCCCAAGTTGCAGTCCTTACCGATAACGCTGTCTCCCACGTAGTTGTGATGAGGTACTTGAGTTCCACTCATGACGATGCTGTTCTTGACTTCAGATGCGCCGCCGACTTTGCAGCCTTCGCCTATATAAGTAGCTGGTCTGATATAGCAGTTCGGCCCTATCTCGGCGTTTTCACCTATGTAGATCGGTCCTTTCAGATAGGCGCCTTCCCTCACAGTCGCATCTTTAGAGATGTAAACTTCACCTTCGATATGAACGTTTTCTTCTATATCACTCTCTATATTCTTTTGTAACTGGTCTTCCATGATCTCCCTGTTAGTGGATAACAGGTCCCAGGGTCTGCTCAGTTCATACCAGGAGTTCTCCGGAAGTTCGAATCCGAGTACGTCTGATCGATCCATCAAAATCTCGATAGAATCTGTTATCTCGTATTCCCCTCTCGAGGACTTTTCCGTTTCGGTTATAGCTTTGAATATTCTAGAATCGAATCCGTAAAGTCCGGCGTTTATCAGATCACTTTTCGGTTCCTTCGGTTTTTCGATTATATCTACAAGTTTTTTGCCTTCCGTGATCATCACGCCGTAACTCTCGGGATTTTCTACTTTCGCCATGCCCACAGTGGTTTTGTTTTCTTCAGAAAAAAAGTCGATAAAATCATGAAGTGCGTCCTCAGTGACGATCACATCGCCGTTCATGCAGATGAACCTGTCATCTACGTGTTTCCGGGCGAGGCTTACCGCATCGGCGGTTCCGAGCGGTTTTTCCTGTTTAACATATCTGATGTTTGTTTCTTCCGAACTTATAGTGTCCTTTATATTCTCACTTTTCCAACCCACCAGGATGATGATCTCATCCACTTTTCCCTCAAGGTTGTCGACCAGGTGTTGAAGTATCGGTTTTCCCCCTACAGGGAGTACAGGTTTAGGTCTTTTCACCGTTAGGGGTCTCATCCTTTTTCCTTTTCCAGCTGCTAAGATAAAGGCCTTCATCATATCTCCTCTAGATGTTTTTGTATATTATCTTTGATATCTTCCATCATCTTATTGAGCGTGTCTTCGTCTCTGCTCTCGACGGTCATCCTTATCTTGGGTTCCGTACCTGAAGCTCTAATAAGTCCCCAACCATTATCTTCTTCGAACCTTATCCCGTCGACTAAGTTAAGTTTTTCTTCACTGTAGATCTCGCGGTAGTGATCGATCAGTTTTTTCATCATATCTTCCTTATTTTCGAGTTCTATCGATTCTTTTTTTCTGGGATATGAAGGCAGCTCGTTTATTTTTTGCACTAGATCGATCTTATCGCACAGTTCGGTGAGAAGAGCTGCTGCGTAGATCCCGTCTGGTCCGTAACTCATCTCTGGGAAGACCCAGGTTCCGGAAGGTTCGCCGCCGAAGTCCGCGTTTTTATCCTTGACCATCTCCGAGACGAATACGTCTCCGACCTTAGAGCGGAAGGTTTGTTCGGTAAGTTCATCGATCACCATCGAGGAGTTGACAGGGACCACAACGGATTCAGAGTACATGTCGGAGAAAAGAGCTAAAAGTTCATCACCTCCCAGATATCTTCCAGTTCTATCGAAAGCGACCACCCTGTCCGCGTCTCCGTCGTGAGCGATACCGAGGTCCGCGTCAGAGTTTTCCACTAATTTTTGGAGTTCTGAGAGGTTTTCCTCCACTGGTTCCGAAGCGTGAGCTGGGAAGGTCCCGTCAGGTTGAGCGTTGAGAGTGACCACGTGACAACCCATCTCCTTCAACAGGTATGGAGTTATGACACTTCCCGCTCCGTTGGCGCAGTCCACTATAACCTTCAAGTCGGTAGTTTCATCGACCAGTTTCAATATTTCGGTCATGTGTTCCTTGATCGCTCCCTGATAGGGTCCCCCTTTTCCGACGTCCTCCCAGGAAGGAAGGGAGGCGGGTGAATCCATCATATCCTCCGTTTCTTTCATCTGTTGCGTATCGAAAGAACTGCCGTCTGGATTCCAGAGTTTGATACCGTTATCGCGGGCGGGATTATGAGACGCGGTGATCATCACACCGCAGTCGAAATGTTGTGTTGAATGGGCCAATGTGGGAGTGGGTACCAGGCCCGCATCTTTGACCTCAGCGCCGGTAGAGGTTATACCCGCCACTAGAGCCGAAAATAACATATCTCCCGTAGGGCGACTGTCTCTACCTACTATGATCTCGTCCCTATCACCGCTTATCGCAACACCTATCTTTCTTATCAGGTCCGGAGTGATCTTTTCGTTGACTCCCCCTCGGATACCTGAACTACCGAACAACATTCGTATCTACTCCTTTAGATATTTGTTATACTTGCGAGAATATAAATCCTTTGTTAATAGCTGAAAAAATAAGAAAGGATAGTAATATTTAATTAAAAAGAGATGTTTTGATGAAATTGCATGGAAACAAAAGACGACATAACGATTATTCCAGACGAGGATAGAGAGAAGTGCGTTACCGGTATCGAAGGTCTGGACACGATACTGAACGGCGGTATACCCAGGGGAAATTCGGTGCTTATAACAGGTAGTTGCGGTACGGGGAAAACCACGCTCAGTTTGGAATTTTTGGTCCACGGAGCGAGGAAGGACGAGAACTGCCTTTTCATATCCGTGACCGAAGCTTCAGAAAAGATGCTGAACAATGTGGTCCCTTATGATTTCTTCGATCCGTCCCTGATAGAAGAGGGCAAGCTCAATTTTGTCGATACTTCCGATATATACGAAGAGCTGGGATTGAGAGATAAAAGTGAGTTCTCCTTCAAAGAGATAAACGAGTTGGTGGATAAGATAGAAGAAATCGTCATAGAGAAAGATATCGAAAGACTGGTCGTGGATTCCGTCACATCTATTTGTTTCCAGCTCAAGACGGAGGAAAAGATCAGGGATTTCATGCTCAGTTTGATGAAGACTTTATCTTCTCACGGTTGTACTTCTCTGTTAGTTTCCGAGATATCTCCTGAGGCTTCGCGTTACTCGCAGTACGGTGTCGAGGAGGCGATCGCTGACGGGATAATAATGATGGGCAACATGGAGAGACAGGGCGACCTGTTGAGAACTCTGCAGGTCGTGAAGATGAGAGGTACGGATCATTCTAGAGCCAAATACGTGTTGGATCTGACGTCAGTTGGGGTTCTACTGGTGCCGATGCTGAAGGGTGGGGGATTCGAAGGCGGAGGTGAAAATAAATGATCGATATAGGCGAATTGCCAGAGAAACTGGAGAGTCTAGAGTCCGGTTCTGCCGTAGCATTGAAGGTAGATGTCGAGGCTTACTTCGACGTTATAACTACCTTGACCGATGACTTCACAAGGGGTAAAGAGATGCAGGTCATCTATACGACGAGTACGATATCTTCTTCCACTATAATCCAGGTCTTGGACGCCTTTGACATAGACCGGAGCAAAATTCAATTCGTGGATGCGGTTTCTTACATGACTATGGGCATCGATAAACAGCGCGAGGGCGTAACTTATGTCGAAAGCCCGACGATGCTCGAGAACTTGAGTTTGAAGATAGAGTACCTTTTGAAGAAGTATCCGACCGAGGAGAACACTGTCGTGATAGATTCTATTGATTCTCTAGCGATCCACAACGACAATAGGATCCTGTCAGAATTTTTGCACATCTTGATCTCTAGTCTGCGTTCTCACGAATGCTACACCTTCATAATGTCGGTCTCGGAGCAGGAGTCCGAAGAGATAGATAACATGCTAGCGATGGTCTGTGACGACTTCATCGAGATCAGTTCTTCGGAATAGCTATAGATTTAACGAAGGGGTTTTTGAAATTCATCCCGAAGTTTTTTATACTCAACGGTTCCATAGTACAGCCGCAGGTTAATCCCTGCAGGAGGACTCAACCTATGAAAAGATTGAATAGAAACGAAGAAGCTGTGTCCCCCGTTATCGCGACCATCCTGATGGTGGCAATCACGGTCGTTCTGGCCGCTACGCTTTACATGATGGTCGGAGATATCGGTGGAGATGATGTACAACAACTGACCGGTGGTTTTGATGAAAGCGATAACGGCCACCCGGAATACGAGTTCGCCTCTATATCGCCGAATCCGGACGTTGAAGATGTAGAGATAACAGTGATAGGTAATGATACCACCACTGATGATGTCGATGATTTCGATGAGACATATACCTTTGACGACCATGAAGGCGCCTGGAGCTTTTTAAACGATGATGACCAGGTAGTTGGCGGCAGTAGATTTGATCTATCCGATATGGACTCTGATCCCGCCGATGACGGGAGTTGGGACGACATCGATGTCGATGAAATAGTGATACAAGTAGACGACGTCGACGGTACCATAAGTGAAACGTTCTAGACCGGCCAGATAATCCAACACAGCTAAAAAACCCTTTTCTTACCTTTTGTTTTCATTTTCTTCACCTTCAA
>JBKHFH010000034.1:0-20934 GCA_046540335.1 Thermoplasmata archaeon
AAAGAAAATAGCGCTTTCCTTTCCTGCTGCTCTTCTAGCTTCTGCAGCGCCTCTATCGCCTGTTTATCGTGCACTCCGCAGCTGTAGATCTTGATCTCGCCGCCGTTGCTGTAGATATAAGTCGCTTGGTTGCAGCATTTTCCTAGGCTCTTTTTGAGATCCTCTCGGTGCGCTAGCTCACCGCTGCGCAGCACCTGACCGCACATGGCTTCAACATGATCCGGGACTTGGCTCACCGAGATCATGAGGATCGCCTCCGCGGTGTTTCTCCTAGAGCTTCCAAAATCATTTCTTCGCGCTGGCCTTCATACCATACCCCTTCGCGGAAAAGCGATTCTCTAAGGGAATCCGAACCGTCAAGATTAGATTCCCGAGGGTCCGCTGATATCTTTCTCAAAATGGGTTTAGCTACTTTTGGTACCTGAAAAACTTAATTAATCCCTTTTATCATGGTAGTGTGATGAAAAAATTTATCTTAGTGATTTTTACATCGTTCCTAATACTTTCGTCCATCGGTTGCCTAGACCAACCGGAGCCACCAGGAGCCGATCTGCCGAGATTAATAATAGATTATGACGAAAGTACAAATGAGACAATAATACATTTGAGGGATATGGAGATCGAAAGATATGATAATATCTCTCTTGAGATCAACGAAACAAAAACCGTTCGGCAAGATGCATTCAGTATAGAACAAAGGACGGAATTGACCCATTTCGAGCTGGAGGTAGATGTGATTCAAGATGAAAGAAGATATCATTTCAACGCCACTTTCGAGTTAAAACCGGAAGTTATTGATGAAACCCAAGAAAGAGATCCGATATTCAGGATAACCTATCCTGATAAAGAGAAAAAGTTAATTTATAAGGATGAATTACCTCATAAAGAAATATTGGACCGGATAGGAGAGGACGAATCATGAGAAGGATACCTTTAACTTTAAAAGTTATAAGTATATCAATTGTTATCTTTGGGCTTGTTGGAGTCGCAGTTATCGCAGGCTGGATTCAGTTTGAAGATATATTTTACAACTTCGTTGCTTTTGTTTTTGGTCTAGTTTTGATAGCCTTTTTAGCTGTTATCGGTGCGGTTTTCATAGGGATGTATATTTCTCATCGAATATTTTCTTCTAGAGAATTTACTACTTTCGAGGAAGAAATGTTGAAAATGCGGAGAGACGTCGAAGAGATAAAGACAAAGATAGATGAGATGAGGGAAGAGGATTAAACTAGAGTTTCAGAACATATCTCTCTCCTTGAACAGTTCCTGCATTTTCCCTCTCTGTTGTGATTTCTATGAACGTTCTGATTCTCTAAATGCTTTCTCATTGCCTCTAGTTTTCCAATCAATAGGTTCTTGAGATCTGAATCATAATCTATCTCAAACTCTGTTTCGCCATACCTTATAATTCCGTATGGAGGAGTCTCTCCTATATCCTCTTCTACTAAAAGACAGTAAGCAGCGATCTGAAGTATATGAGAGAAAAAAGGTCCTTTGGGAACTCTTCCAGTCTTGACTTCGACCGGAACCGGTCTGCCGTTTTTTTTCAAGATTACATCTGGTCTCCCTCTCAACCCATATTCTTCGGATTTTAGTAATTTAGTTTCTTTTTCGAGATCATCTACATATTTTATCTCTCCATCTTCAAGGTTCAAGTCTTTCCTCTTCTGCTCAGCTTTTGTCTCTATCTCTAAAGAATGTTTCAGCCAATAAGAGGCACCTATCAACCAGGAAAGGGAGATGATTTGAGCTATCTGAGCTATCGTCGGGTCTTTAAAAGGAACCGAAAAGCTGAACACGGAGAGCATGGTTGCGACCATCGCAAAGATCAGCACTGTTCTTTCTACTTCCGTTTTCTTCATCTTTCTCTTGTGTTTTTCCCCTATATAAAGGAAAAAGGTCGCTGCCAATATCCATATTAAAGCAAGAACGATGAAGATATTGCTGAAAATTATGTCAGACGTGAGGAAGGACATCCCAAATATAGAAACTATAGTAGTCAATATAGCCAGTCCTAATATCACGTTTTCTATTAGTTGTATTCTATTCTCTTCTTCCCTCAGATTTTTGAATTCTTTCCCCAATTCTTTATGTTGCTCTTCTCCTTTTTCTAGTCTTTCGTTCTCTATTTCTTCATCATGTTCTCTACTCAACCACCAACTGAGCGGACAATACCCGTATTTTTCGACTTCACTAGCTGATATCCAATCTTTGTTCATCCAGCTTCATCATTGTCCTTTACCCACTAAATGTTTTCGGGAAAAAAGGAGTATTTTAACTATTTCAGAACATATCTTTTAATTCAGTAGTAGTAAAAACTCCCTTTTCCGTTATATATCCATCGATATATTTTGCTGGGGTCACATCAAAAGAAGGATTTTTTACCGACGAACCTTTAGGAGTGATTTGTATCCCGTCGATATGTGAAACTTCTTCTTTCTCACGCTCCTCTATCGGTATATCCATCCCATCATTTATACTACCATCATAGGTCGTTACTGGGGCTGCCACGTAGAAAGGAATATCGTTTTCTTCTGCCAAAACCGCCTTTTCATATGTACCTATTTTATTAGCAATATCTCCGTTAGCGACTATCCTGTCTGTTCCTACGATGACGAGATCTACCTTTCCTCTTTGCATATAATGGCCAGCTGCGTTGTCTACTATAACTGAATGCTCGATATCCTCATTGTAAAGTTCCCAAGCAGTCAACTTCGCTCCCTGCAATCTCGGTCTCGTTTCGTCAACGTATACGTGAATATCTTTACCTCCTGCATGTGCGGCTCTCATCGGTGCTAGCGCTGTACCATAATCTACTGTGGCTAGAGCACCTGCATTGCAGTGCGTTAGTATTCTATCGCCACCATCTATGATGGTATTACCATGTTCACCTATCTTTTTGCATTTATCGGTTACCATTTTGCAGTATTCTTCCGCAGCCTCTCTCGGCTGTTCCAGATTATCGAGCATATAATCTACAGCATAGAAAAGATCATAGGCCGTCGGTCTCGCCGACTTTATATGTTCAGAAGCTTCCTCGATATCTTTATCTTGCATTTCAGCTTGAGCTATCCCATAAGCCGCGGTTACCCCAATAGCTGGTGCTCCTCTTACCATCATTTCCTTGATCGCCTTATACACATCTTTATAATCTTGAGCGTCGAAGAAATTCAGTTTTCCGGGCAGATATCTCTGATCGATCATCTTTATAGTTCCTTCTTCCATCCAAACAGCTGGTAGGTCTTTTATCTCATCTTCCATTTTTATCTTCATGTTCACACCTCACTGACGAGTAAGCTTCCCATAATCTCGGGACCGTTTTTCTGTCCATGATCTCATCGGGATCAACCCACTCATATTCTTGATTTTCCCAATCCAACTCTGGTTCTCCTTCTACTTCAAAAAAGAAAGGATGAACTTTCCATATCTTATCACCATCTCTTGCACGAACTGTCTTACCTTTAGCCAATGATTTTCCTTTCAAACCCGTCTCTTCTTCGATTTCGATTTCCGCCTGATCTAGAGGTTTTTCAGTTTCAAGATATCCAGAGATCCCGGCCCATCTCCCCTGGTAAGTTTTTACTTCATCACTCCTTTTCAATAATAGTACTTTATCATCCTTCTTCAAAAAAGCTGTAACGACTTCGATCTCCTGTATGCCTTTCAGTTCGATCTCCCCGTTATCTCCATCAATCTTAATTTGATCTCCTTCTTCGATAAGGTCTATTTCGATCTCGTCGACTAAAGGTATTTCGGAGATTATGGCGCCCGAAGCCACTATGGTTTCTGATCTTTTATTTATAATCCCTTTAGGAGAGGTTTTATTCTTTTTTAGCTGATATATCACGTAGGAACCTACCGTACTTCCCTTACCTCCCGGGAAGACGAATATCGAGTTCGCGATATCTTTTTCTCCAAAAACCAATCCTGTTTTTGGATCTACATCCCCTAAAAAAGAAACTCGATCATCGACTTTTACGACTTTTCCCTCAGCGACCCCTCTAGAGATGCCTCTCCCAGATAATTTCACCCTATCATCCCCATCAAAGTATCTATGTCTGCATAGATAACCTTCTGTTCAGCTAACTTAGGGAGATAGGCCGAAGCTTTTCCAGAGTTTGTGGCGGCTATTTCGTATCTATCTTCGAGGGGCGAAACCACCATACAGGTGTCGCTTATCACTTTACCAAATTTTTCTACCGTATGCACCGCTTCTTTCGACTCTTCTTTTACTTTTCTGCTTGTATAGACCAGTAGATCTGGTCCGTCTTTCCGCTCCTTTCTTTCGAGTTTCTCAGCCAGTTCGTGAAGTTCTAGCTTGGAAAGGTGGGGACAACCGATGACTATAACATCTGGTTCTTCCTCCGTAGTGAGTTCCTCTCTCACCTCTTCGATCTCTCTTCGTCCTATCTCGACTTTTTCTAAACCACCTATCTCGAAATCTTCATATTCTGGGGTCACTCCTTCCACATGGTACATAGCGATAGACCCGGTAGCTGCCATCGCTGCACCCAACGTTTTGAGTTCATCTTCTTTTGGAGAGATACCTTTAAAATAAGGTATGTCATCTTCTGTCTTTTTTCCTACAAGGTATCCGAGCAATGAAAGGGGTACTTCCTCTTTCACCTCATAAATCAGGTCGGGACTCCTGTTTTCCTTTAGATGGAGTCCATAATTAGGTGTTTTACCGATCACCGCAGCCATCAGAGCCGAAGGTCCTCCTTCTCTGTTCGTTCTAGCTCCGAGGACGGCGTTAGCGAATGATACAGCGGAACTCTCGCTCCATGCCAGATGATCACCGAGATTTGGTCGGTTGCCAGCCAGATAGGGAGTGCAGGTACAGCTAACTTCTACCCCCAGCTTTCTATAGGCTTGAATCAGTAGTTTTTGTTTTTCTCTGAATTCATCCGACTCGTAATTCTTATCTTTTAAATCCATACCTGCGGGATTGAGCATAGCTTTAACATCTACCTGAGCAATCTCGGCGAAATCTCTTATGAATTGAAGACCAGCGTCTCCCATCGTTTTGTAGGAAACCCCGGCTATTTGAGCAGATTCTATAGGTATCAATTTATCAGCTTCGTAAATCTTTCCTAAAGCTACTAAAAGCTCCATGGCCTTAGCAGGACCCTGTCCCTTCTCTCCTTCGAGAATCATCTCCTCTTCTTTTGTTAGATGCATGGCATCAAAACCAAAAAGTGCCGCAGGCCGGACTTGAACCGGCGACATCCACGTCTTCAGCGTGGCACTCTCCCAATCTGAGTTACTGCGGCTTGTTCATCCCTAACCTTTTCTTGAATTTTAATCTTACGCTTCAAAATGGTTAAGTAGGGTCTCTCATATTATCATGGGAGATATGTTGGACTCACAAGATATAGATGATATCGATACCGAGAACGTCCTTGAATGCCTCTACGATCTTTCAGATCTGGAGAGGGAAATTCTTTCGTTACTTTCCGGTGGTGAAGAACTCAGGTCTTCGGATATCGCAAAAAAAATAGACAAAGATCAGAGCACGGCTTATAGAGCTCTTGAAAAACTTTCCGAATGTGGTTTGATATACAAAGAGAAACAGAACATAAGGAACGGTGGCTATTACTTTCTCTATTCACGGCGTCCTCTAGAAAAAATAAAAGAGGAAGCTAGAGAAACCGTAGAGAGGTGGCACCAGGAAGTCATAGAAGCGATAGAAGAACTAGAAGATCTTTAGATCATCACTCTATATCAAAGTTCTGTTTCAGTTTTTTTCTGAACTCGTCTTCCTCCATCTTCCCTACGACCTTCTCAGCCATCTCTCCTTTTTTCACAAACAGCACGCTCGGAAGACACTGGATATCGAATTCGGAGCAGATATTTTTGCTTTTTTCTACGTTGACCTTACCAAAAAGTACCCGCTCTTCGAATTCCTTTGCGAGAGATTCCAATATAGGTTCCATGTACATGCAGGGGGCGCACCATGTCGCCCACAGCTCTAGCACGATGAAGTCATCATCTTTTATCAATTCCTTGTAGTTCTTATCAGTTATTTCTTTGACTAAATCATCCTCTTCACTCAATTTTATCCCGCCTGAGTAACGCTTTTGTTTCATCAATCTAATTCTTATATTTAATTCTTTACTACCTAAACAAAAGATTAAAAATACCCCGCTTGATAGTGATATGAGAACATGTCTACAGAAGAAAAATCAAACGTTTCGATAGACTTCATCTATTCCGACACGTGTCCGGATTGTCCGCCAGCAAGAAAAGCAGTCGAAAGAGTCATAGATGGTATGGACTCGGTAGAAGTGAACTATCATAGGCCTAAGGATGTTCCAGAGATGGTAGATGAATACGACGTGACCCACGTTCCTACTATCATTATAGATGGAGAGGTCGAATTCGTCGAAACCGTTAATGATAAAGAGTTAAAAGAAAAATTGGAAGAAAAAATGTAAAATGAAAGATCTATTTTTCGAGCTCGTCGGGCCGAATTACACTCTTGCTAAAGCTGAAATTCTGTCTACCATCGAAGGCCTTTCCCATGAATACGAGGTCTATAATTCCGAACCAGGTCTTCTATCTTTGAGGACTACATGTCCGGTAAGATCATTAAACCGGAGATTAGGCTTGACTCACTCTATCTATAGAAAGATCGAAACTCTTTCCGGCCATGAAAAGTTCACAATGCCTCAAGGGGATTTAGAACTCCCGACGGGAAGTGCGGCTGTTAGAACAAAGAAGATAGAAAGGCAGGATGTTGATACACAACAGATCAAAGAAAAACTAGGAGATATGATATCTGAAAAAAATCCTATAGATCTCGATAACCCAGATCATGAGATATACGTATTGATATCCGACAACTATCATATCGGTCAGAAAATTTATGAAACTAACAAAAAAGAATTTAGAGCGAGAGAAGCTAAAAACAGACCCTTTTTTTCACCTATCTCGTTGAAACCCAGATATACTCGAGCATTGATCAATCTTTCACGTCCAGGTAAAGATGCCAGGATCCACGACCCTTTCTGCGGTACCGGAGGAGTATTGATCGAAGCCTTCAGGATGGGATTTCAAGTATCTGGTGGAGACAAAGATACCAAGATGATCGAAGGATGTAAAGAAAACTTGAGGGAATTTGAAGTGGAGGCTTCTCTCGAAGTCGGTGATGTTTCTGAAACGATACCCAAAGGGATAGACCGGATAGTGACCGATCCTCCTTATGGAAGGGCATCTTCGACCCTCAAGGAAGACCTTGGATCTATATATGAGAGATTCTTCGAAACCTCTCGAGAAAAGCTTAGAAAAGGAGGATATCTATCTGCGATCTTTCCCGGGACTAATCATGTAGAGATGGGGAAAGAATATCTAGATCTCGTTGAAACATATAAAGTAAGGGTTCATCGATCTCTAGACAGGCACTTCACCGTTTTCCGGAATACCGGTCCTACTGCTGATTGATGTTTATACCCACTAACTCGAAGACCCTTTCTTCTCCCGTGTTTTGGGAGAGGATAGATATCTGCGTGATGATCGCGCTCAACTCGTTCTCCTGTTGGAATGAATGATTTTCTCTCAATCTCAAAGTAACCGTGAAATCAACTCTCTCTCCATATCCGAGTTCCAATTTTTCATGGTTTACATCATCTAGATTTTCGATGTCGAAATCTACGGTCCAATTGTCATCACTGATCTCCTTCATAGAAATATTGAAAATATCGTTTCGACCTCTATTCAATAGTGAAAACTCGAAATCTGTTTCGTTTCCCTCGATCAGTGAAAAGGATTCTGTTAAAATATCTATGTCAAAATTTTCTCCGATTTTGGGCTGCATCGACTTTTCTTTCCGATGATCGATCGGCTCTTCAGTTTCTACGATAAACATTATCTCTGTGCCCATAGTTGCATTTTCTGTGGGACTGACTTCCACTCTGTAACTCTGTTTCTCTCCTTTATCTAGTATCATGTCATCAGGTTGGTGAACTTTAGTCCAGATACCCCTTTCATGAGTCCATAAACTAACGTCCCACCCTTTGCTCCCTATGGTGTAATTCACTTTGTATTCCATACCTTCGCCTATATCCACATTTCTTGCCTGATTCTCTACTGTGAAGGTATAATTGAATGATTCCCCGAGTATCAATTCCTGCTGTGGATCCTCTTCGAGTTCTATATTGAAATCATAGCTGAAGTTTTCTTGTTCTACCGGTATTGGATGAAAGCTTATGAAAAGTATCATGATTGCTATACCGCCAACTACTATCCTTTTTTTGTCGAGTTTAGTTATGTCATTGAGCGGCGGCGGATGTTTTACTCCTCCTAAAAAGAGAATCAGAAAAGCAAAAACGACCCATCCGATATACTTCCAGATGCCCACTATTATTAGGAAGCCAAAGGCAGCATAACTGATATATTTCGCATATTTTCCGAATAGCGACCGGACGACGTGGCCACCGTCGAGTTGAGAGGCGGGTAGCAAGTTTAACCCTGTCACCAGAAATCCCACCCAACCGGCGAAGAGAGTTGGGTGGATCACTTCGCCGCCGGTCCAGGGTATCAATCTGGTCATACCCCTAATAATTATAGGGTAATTCCATATCTGTCTAACACCTTCGACCGGTGGTGAAACCGTCGGAGTCATCACGTCGCCGAGATAGAGCCCTATAAGGCTCACTGGAATAGCAAGGATGAAGCCTGCTACAGGTCCGGCGATGCCAACATCGAGAAGCGATTTTTTGTCCGGGATGGGCTCTCTGATACTGATAAACGCCCCTATAGTCCCCAATGGTGGAGCCATCGGAAGAAAGAAGGGTAATGAAGCTTTTATATTATGATACCGAGCCATGAAATAGTGCCCCATCTCGTGAGTGCCTAAAATCAAAAGAAGAGGAAGCGTAAAGTAAAGTGCTCCATTAGTCAGGTTATGTAGGGTAAACATGCCCTGACCCGCTGGATCGTAATTCGACCACCACCACGCCCCCGCTATCAAGGTAGTACCCAATGTTACAAAAAGCATCGTTAAGTTGGCTTTGATACCCCTGAAAGTTTTTTCTTCCTGCTTTTTTACCTTTATAAGGTATTCACCGTGTTCTTTAACTAATCTTGGAACGTAGTTCTGAGATACGAATTCTTTCCTCAACTCATCGAATCTTTTCTCTAGATCTTTATCAATATGCGTTTTGATGTACACAGAAACAACATCGAAATCTATTTCTGTTTTGTATACTGGGAAATACTTGCTTATCTGGTCCCGGATGAAACTGATCTCATCGCTGTAGTCTTCTGGGCTCTCTACCATGGTAATCAGATTACAGTTTTGTAATTAATAAGTCTTGTGAAGGTTTTAATTGAAAGGATTCAAAATTCATCGAGACGTTTCCCTTTCCAAGATCCTCCTTCTCCTATATGGATCACTTCCCAACCCTCTCCTTCAAGTTTTTCACTTATGAATCTTCGATGACATTTCATCGGATTTTTCTCGAGACACATCATCGCACTCTTTCTTTTTTCTATCAAACTTTTCAATTCTTCAAACGCCTTTTTCCATTCCTTTTTCTCCATCACCCTGTGGTAATCCTTCTCGTCGAGACCGCCCAATCCCGGTAGATGTTCGTATTTCACGCTTTTCTCGAAAAGTTTATCTTTTAGAGGCTCTTGGCTGAAAACCTTTTTACGAGACTTAGGGTGTGATCTGACGTCTATTATCTGCTTTATATCGTACTTATTGAGGATATCGATGAGGTCCTCTATATCCTTTCCTTCGTAGCCGATCGTGTAAACTTTATTCACAAAACATCATTAATAAAATCACATAAAAAATTTTCTTAATTTTGAGTAATCGGAGCCGAAACGAAACGATTAAATATGAAGTTTCATATGTAGTTGTACACACAAAAGACATCGAAAAGGTGTCTAATAAACACACAAAAGGAGGAAAAACGTGTCTGATACCGAAAGAGTGAACGTGCGGCTCCCGGAAAGTTTCATCGACCGTATCGACTTTCTGGTTGAGATGGACGACTTTTCCTCCAGATCAGAGGCTATCAGGACCGCTGTTAGAGACATGCTGTATTACCGGGTGGATCTAGTCGCGGAAAAGGTCGAAAAGATAGCCGAACAAGAGCAAAAGATGGCCAAGGCGAAAGCAGTAAGAGAAGAATATCTGAAAAAATAATGGGATGGATGCACTCACCTGCTAGCTCCGAGCCCTCACGGGCTCAATTTATTTTTTAAACATAAATATTTAGACTCCCATGGCAATCCTTAATGTGTTCCTTATAGCTGGTGCAGCCCCTAAGATTATCACTACCAGTTTCAGAAAGATACTTACTTCACGAGTCTCAGAGAATTCTTCTTCAAACAGCAAGTCTAAAACATAGATTATCAAAACGATCAATATGATCTTTACTACAAAAACGATAAAAGGACCGGTTGAACTAATAAGAAAAGTGGGCAAAACGTGCTTTTCCGCGTAACCATAAACAGTTATCCCTCTATATGTTGATGAAGCATCGAAGAGATGGGCCAAGATGATAAGCATATTCAGAGGTCTATTCAAGACTTCGAAAGACCCACTCATAACGTCTACAAGAGATATTTTATCGAGTATCCAAGAAAGACCTAAAAATGATAAGGTTAGAGTGATAGCGAAGACAAATATTATAGGCACCTCGAGAGGATTTGTTCCTTCCTTGGACATAATGAAGTAGGAGTTATAACCGAGTGATAGTCCGATCAAAGTCATTCCATAGGAGAAAAAGAGAAAATTTTCATTGAATTCTAAGTATTTGATCCCTATCAGATAGGAGATGATAAGGAGTATCAACACCAAAATCAGGAAACTAGGGAAAAAAGGATCGATATATCCCTGCAATACTACATAGAGGATCGGGAGTGGTGATAAAACCACCGCTCTTAAAAGTCTTGATCTTTCAAGCAGATGTTGTTTCGATGAAATAAAAGCTCCTATCAGCATAAGAAACAATGCTGAAAATCCAAGCAGTAGGTAAATCATCGGGGTTATCATGATCTTATCCAAAGGATGTAGAAAGAGTCCGACATCTTCGAGACTTCTCAGAGAGCCTCCAAGGATGATCCAGGGTAGGAGTGTATAGACGAATTTCCTGTTTATCTTTACTTTGAAATGATCGATGATTTCAAGTATGCCGAAAAAGGAGATCACCAGTATAATCCCGTAGGTAAAAGTGTTCACCACGTTGTATCCTGCAGAGATACCATCGACAGAATCACCCTGTGCGTCTGCCACCACTGGCCCCCAGAAATATCTCCAGATAAATGAATCCCAGAATATTTCTCTAGCTAGGAGAGAACCTAAAATAAGTACACCTATGGGTACTATTATTATCAATAACCAAACGATCGATTTATGGTTATCATAATAATCAAAGAGTTCACCTTTCATTCCACCGTCACGCTCTTAGCTAGATTCCTTGGTTTATCTATATCTCTATCCAATCTGTAGGCTGTATAATAAGAGATGAGTTGAAGAACCACGTTTACTAGTAATGGAGAGAACAATGCATCAACTTCAGGTATGAAGTAGGCATAGTCGGCCAATTTTTTCAGTTCTTTGTCTTCATCTCCAATGACCATCACTGGGCTGTCCCTTGCAGCGATCTCCCCTATGTTTCCGAGCATCTTTTCGAAGGTCTGGTCTTTAACTGCAAGAGCTATCACAGGGGTCCTCTCAGTCAATAAAGCGAAGGGGCCGTGTTTGAGTTCTCCAGCCGGGTATCCTGCTGCATGGATATACGCAATCTCTTTCAACTTTAGGGCTCCTTCAAGAGCTACTGGATAATTTATATTCCTACCTACGAAGAAAATATCGTCTGCTTCGGCTAGGTCTTCTGTCATCCTTTTTATTTCATCCTTATCGTCCAGTATGGTTTCCACTTTTCTAGGAAGTTTCCTCAATTCGTCTTTATATTTTTCTGCTTGATTCTTGTTCAATACCTTCTTTTTCAACCCGATCTCGATTGCTAGGAGATAGAGGATGATGACTTGAGTTGTGAAGGTTTTGGTAGCGGCGACCCCGATCTCTGGTCCGGCTTGAGTGAATATCACCTCGTCTGCCTCTCTGGTTATAGAACTTCCAAGCACATTAGTTATCGCCAAAGTATCGTTACCTCTTCTATTTGCTTCTCTCGTTGCAGCTATGGTATCGAGAGTTTCCCCGCTCTGACTCAATAAGATAGTCAATGGGTAGCTCTCTGACGGAGAAGAATGTCTGTACTCAGAAGAAAACTCCACAGTACAGGGAACTTTTGCTATCTTTTCGAAGATATACTTTCCAACGTATCCGGCGTGGGCAGAAGTGCCGCAGGCTATGAACTGGACCGCGTTTATATCGTAATTTGAGAGATCAACGTCGTTGAATTCAGTCATACGCCCCAATATCGAATCATGGATCGCCCTAGGTTGTTCGAATATCTCTTTCAACATAAAATGTTCATATCCACCCTTCTCTGCATCCTCTATGTCCCAGTCGATACTCTTCGTTTCCCTTTCGACCATTTTCCCTCCATTCCATATCTCGACTTCGTTCCTAGTCACTCTTGCTATGTCTCTGTCTTCTAGATATTTTACGTTTTTAGTATGTTCTAACAGAGCAGGAGCGTCGGATGCTATCAGGTTTTCTTCCTCACCGACTCCGATGACCATCGGACTCTGATTTCTAGTAACCAATAATTCGTTAGAATTTTGATGCATCGCTAATACCGCATAAGAGCCGCTCAATTCATCGATAGTTTTTTTGAAAGCTTTCAAGAAATCCCCTTCATAGTTTTCTTCAAGGAGATGAACGATCACTTCACTGTCCGTTTCCGAAGTGAACTCATGACCCTTATCTATCAGATCATCCTTTATCGAATTGAAATTGTCTATTATACCATTATGGACTATCGTTATCTCTTCATCACAGTCTAGAAATGGATGAGCGTTTCTGTCCGAGGGTTTTCCATGGGTAGCCCATCTAGTATGGCCTATACCGGCTTGTCCGGAAGGGATCTCCTCCTGGATTATCTCCTCTATCCTCCCTTTCTTTTTCTGCAGATATATTCCATCTCCACAGCCTATAGAAACGCCTGCAGAGTCATATCCTCTATAATCTAACCTCTTCAAACCTTTGAGGAGAACTTCGCCTATATCTTTTGGTCCTATGTACCCGACTATTCCACACATTGTATCATCTCACACCGCCATAGAACTAGACTCCATATCCTCTTGAATCGTCCTTCCGGATTTAACTTTACAGTCCTTGCCAATAAGCACTCCTCCTTCGACAGTCACTCCGGCTTCGATCTTGGTGTTTTCTGCGATCATCGCACCTATATTTTTAACCTCCTGTAGTCTCTCGCCAGTTTTCTTCTCTTTAGTGGTTGAAAAAGTAGAAAAATTAGGCTTTATGGTAACACCATCTCCTATGACTGAATTGATCACGGTGGAATTCCCACCGATCGAAACTCCTTCCATGATAAGGCTATTCTCAACGATCGTGAATGGAGATATCTTTGTGTCATCACCTATACTAGTACATGGAGATATACTCACATTTGGCCCTATATCACATCCTTCTCCTATTATGGTCGGACCTTCGATAAATGTACCTCCCCTTATCCTAGTACCTTTTCCTATTTTGACATCTCCTTTTATTATCACATTTTCGCCTATCAACCCACTATATTTCTTTTTCACATCGCTCAGAGCGGCTCTGTTGACATGAAGAAGGTCCCAAGGGTAGACAGCGTCGATCCAGTCCCCGCTCGTTTTTATAGCCTTTATTTCATTGTTTTCCATGATCTTTTCGATGGCGGAAGGTATGTCGTAATTACCTTCGTTCATAATCTTTTCTATGTAGGAGAAAATATCAGGCTGGAAGGAATATATGCCGGTTGAGATAAGGTGACTTGGACTTTTATCGGGCTTTTCTATAAGCTTTTCAACTTTTTCACCACCCTTTTTTAGGGTCACAACCCCATATTTTGAAGGGGTCTCGCTTCTCGTTATCAAAATGGTATAGTCCTCAATATTTTCGAGAAGATCGGAAACCGTTTGTTGAGATATAACGTTGTCTCCGGGTAAAAGAATGAAATCTTCATCTATCTTATTTTTGGCCTGATAAAGCGCATGAGCTGTCCCATCGCTCGGCGGCTGATTCCTCTGGACCACGTAATCGATGTTTGCTCCAAAATCATCCCCACTTCCAAAGTAAGACATTATTTTCTGTCTTTTGTATCCGACCACCATAACGATGTCGTTGATACCATTATCGACTACCGACTCGACCACATACTGAAGTATAGGTTTATTGGCAACAGGGATCATGACCTTCGGTTCAGTAGAGGTGAAAGGGCGCAACCTTGTACCTTCCCCGGCGGCTAAAATGACTGCTTTCATAGATTCGGGATTGATATCGATGAATTTAAGAATTTTGATTAAAACGTATCTTTAGACCTTACAATGCTCACCCTATGAACAAAAAATTGCTATAAACGATTTTGTGGACTCTTAGATCGCTCACCCGGATATCTCAGTAGCTATGCCGTAGCTGGAATCGTGCTTTATCTTTTTTATATCACAGATTGAAAGATTGAAATCCATAATATTTAATTATATATCTTCGATTTTCTAATCGATATCATGTTAAAGACACCTGTTATAATAGTCAATTATAAGACATATGAACCCTCGATAGGGAAAAAAGCGTTAGATATTACAAAAACGATAGAAGAAACAAATAGTGCCAAATGGGCAGTCTGTCCGCAGACCGCAGACACTAGGATGGTGTGCGAAAACACCGATCTCCCGGTACTTTCTCAACATATTGATGCAATAGAACCTGGAAGTAACACGGGTCATGTCCTTCTAGATACGATGATCGAAGCTGGGATCGACGGCACATTGATCAACCATTCCGAAAGGAGACTGAAACTCTCTGATATCGAGTACATAGTGGATAGATGCGAAGAGAAAGACCTGACCACCATCGTTTGCGCTAACAATCCAGAAGTAGCAGCTTCTGCAGCCGCGCTAGGACCAGATTTTGTTGCTTATGAACCTCCAGAGCTGATAGGTGGGAATATCTCGGTCTCGACTGCAAAACCAGAAGTCGTGGAAGAGGCGGTAGAAAAGGTGAAGTCTGTAGACGAAAAAGTAGGCGTACTTTGCGGCGCGGGCGTCAAGGACGGAGAAGACGTTGAAGCCGCTTTAGAATTAGGTACTGAAGGGGTTCTTCTCGCTTCTGGGTTGATCAAGGCTGACGATAAAAAAGAAGTGATAAAAGACCTTGAAAGCGGCATCCCGTGAGATTCATCTAGCTTATCCACTCGTCTAGTAGATCCTCGCTCTCCCGTGGACCTCTCGCAAATATGATATCTCCTGCTTTGAGCCTAACTTCTTTTTCCGGACCGTAGGCCCAGCTGTTCCCTCTCCTTACAGCGATCACCTTAATCCCTATTCTAGTGTTCATCTCAGTTTCTTCAAGAGTGATGCCATCCAAAAATGAGCCCTTTTGGATTTCCTTCCTGACCATCACTTCATCAGACTCTCTTAGACTTCTCTTGATGACAGGGTGTAATTCGATATCTCTCAAAACCACGTCAGCTATATCTAGAGCGGCATCTGCAAACCTCTCCATAGAATCCGCCATCTTTATCAGTATGAGGCCCTTGTCTGGATTGATTTCCTCTTGATTTTCCATGATACTCGAATTTACAGACTCCTGAAGATCGTTCACCTTCTGTTCCAAATTCAGCACTTCTTCAGCTATATCCTTATTATGATAAAGTAGAGAGGAATAGGCCAGGTCCAACATCAATTCAGAAGTGTTCTTCATCTCGAGCAGATCTTTTTCCACTTTCTTCATCATATCAACTCTTCCCAACTTTTTTCTTTATGGGCGACAGGCCACAATCTCTTATAGCCCTCCTCGTGACCTCTCACTATCAATAGGTCATCCGCTCTAAGTTCGGTCTTACCATCAGGCCCATGAAACCACTCTCTGTCATGTCTGATCGCTATTACTCTTATACCTGTGATAGATTCCAATCTGAGTTCTCCTAAAGTCTTTCCAGCTAGGTCGGAACCCTCTTCAATCTGTAGTGTGAATACCTTTTCGTCAGCTTCCTGCAGTAGG
The DNA here is from genome assembly GCA_046540335.1 of Thermoplasmata archaeon. GTDB lineage: Archaea > Thermoplasmatota > Thermoplasmata > Halarchaeoplasmatales > Halarchaeoplasmataceae > Natronoplasma. The sequence goes on from JBKHFH010000034.1 coordinate 16,136, forward strand.
TGGGGCAGCAGTGGCTTCAATTCCAGGTCACTTTCCAGCAGGTCCACCATATCTTCTGCGGCATCCGATATCTGCTCAGCGGCCGAAGCCACCTGAAGAAGACCGCTGAGCTGTTCCGCATCTCTTCTAGACCTCGCTCCCAACATCGATTTCAACCTTATCTGGTACATCATCCTGTCCATCTCAGATTCCAACTTATGTACTTCTTCAGCCAACTCTTCATTCTCGAACACCATCGCAGCGTATGCGAGGTCTGCGATGAGTTCAGAATCATCTTTCATCAGAGTCAGCAGTTCTCTTACAGAAATGTCTTTGAACGAGATCTCCGAATGATCCTCTTCTAATTCTTTCTCTTTGATCCTATTTCTCACATTATCACCAACCAAACCATCAAAGCCAACGTCAATATCCCGATGAAGTCGCATAGAGTGGTCTCAACCGGTATGACTACGTTGTCAGGATCAAGACCTTTGTGATACGACCATAAAGATACCCCAACCGTTATCAAAGTAATCAAAAAGACGGTAATAAAACCTGCCCCGATTATAACTGTAAAAATCTGGAGGGAGCGAACTCCAAAATTCAAAAAGATGTTGGCGATGGCTATACCAATCGCTAGGAGGAAGAATACAAAAAACCCCATCGCCATCATGATCCACATGTTTTCTTTCAATTCCTCATCCCCCATCTCTGGTTTTATCTTACCCGTGTGTACTGCGGAACTCACCCTCGCGCCTAGTATTGCACCAAGGTTCCCTCCCACTCCGTTCAAAATCGGTACCAAAAACAAAAGTACGGGATAGATCAAGAGAGTTCCTTCTATAGTTCCCAGTACTGAGCCTCCTGTTATCCCGATCACTCCCATTATCGCTAACAGACCGGCGCTTTCCTTGAATATATTTTTCCAACTGTAATTCACAGTATCAACCACCCGAACAGTTTCGCATATCCGAACATCATCAACAGGGTGAAAACATCTCCAACAGTTGTGAGAACAGGTCCACTTATGTTATCTGGGTCCAGGTCGAATTTGATGGAAGTCGCCACTATAGAAAAGGTCAGCACTATCAGGATAAAAGCGGATGACATACCGGTGGCGATAGATATCAAAAAGATCGTCCCTATTATCAGAGACGAGACTTCAAAGGGAAGAAAAAAACTGAGAGGATAAAGTAAGACAGGGAACAGAGCAGAAGTGAAAATGCTGAGTGCTAGAGAGGCTTTTATATTTTCTTTTCCAACTTCTGACGTTAATCCACTCTCCAACATACCGAGGTGATAAGCTGATCCCAGCCGAGAGCTGAGAGTGGTTGAGATATTACCCCTCATGCCTATCACTGCCGGTACGATCACTATCAAGCCAGGGATTTTCTTCAAAACGGTTTCCATATTGGCTAGAACTGAACCAGCTAGAGCTCCTCCCAACACCAACAAGAAGAGCAAAGGCAACGTTTCCTTGATCACTCGTTTTTTGTCCATCTTTTTAAATCTAAATAATTACTGAAGATATAAAAATTTTCATAGATCAGGATTTAGGGGCCAGAGCTTCCTCAGGACAGGCCTCAGTACAGCTATAGCACCTGATACATTTCCACCAGCTTATCTTGGGTCCGTATGCCTTTCTCTTGATAGCGTTTTTAGGGCAAATCTCCTGACACTCCCAGCACTTCACACACTTATCTTTATCGAGTGATGGCCGATCGAGATATAAATTGGAGAACAGATCTTGTAAGAAATGCGGCACCCTAAAAGGAGTCTTTCCTCCGGAGGGATATTCAATATCGATATTAAATGAATTTGGAGACCTGTTTATATAGTCGATATCGTCGAATTCCGCTTCATTAGCCATCAATGTAGGGACTTTTTGAGGAGGTATACCCGTGAGTTTGCAAGCGGCGTAGTCCACCGCGAGTTCATCCTTCGAGGCTATCACACAGTTCAACTTCACTGGATCTCCACCCGAGGGACCTTTACCTTCCATCCCAACGATACCGTCCATGATCGTGATATCCGTTGTTACGGCATCATTCAGATCTAGGAGCATCCTTCCGAATTGATTGAGCCTTTTGAACTGTCCGTGGTGAGCCGCTTTAGTGAGACCGGGTACGAGGCCGAACTTGTTTTTGACAGCTCCCGTAAACACCGTCAGAGAGTGAGTCTTCAACTTCGGTAGATTCACGATCACATTGACATTATCTAAGACCTTCATAACTTTGAATTCTTTAGTCACTCTCCCAGATGAGACTTTTCTACTAGAAGCTTCGACATCATAATTCAACCTAGCGGTGGTCTCCTCTTCTATCTTATGCCAACCGCTTTTTTTATAGTAATTCTCTAGATTTTTTTCAGTCATCCTTCCCGCTGGACTGTCACCTACGATTATATCAACATCTTTTTTCTCGAGTTCTTTCACTACTGATATTATAAAATCGGGATGAGTCACCACCGCCTGATCGGGGGCGCTCGCTTTCAAAAGATTTGGATTGACAAGTACGGTATCTCCTTTCTTTACGTAAGCTTCTAATCCTCCTAGTGATTCAAAAGCATCCTCGATTACTTCCTGACTATTTTGGTAATCTTCACATCTATCGATGAATACTTCCATGTTCTCCCACAACCTTTATATCACAAGTATTTGTAGTTTTAGGTAATATGTGTTTAGCTGTCCCCGGTCTAATAGAAGAGATAAAAGGCGATACGGCTGAAATAGATTTCGGTGGAGTCACGAGAGAGGCTAATATATCACTGGTAGATGCAGATATAGGTGACTACGTGATAGTTCATGCAGGCTATGCTATAGAGAAGATGGACGAGGAAGAGGCAGAGAAGAGTTTAGAAGCTTGGGACGAAGTTCTTGAGGCTAGTCAAAAAGTCAGGTAGAGGATACCTATTTTTTGAGGAAATATTTGTTCTCTTCTGCTGGAATCTAAAGTATAGATTTATATTTAAAATATAAAAATCATCTTCTTCAATTTTAAATATAAAATATAGAAAAGATTTTGGGTTTTGGGGCTTATTTACATCCCTGGTGGCATTCCGCCGCCCATTCCACCGGGCATTCCACCGGGTCCTCCGGCAGGCGGTCCGCCGCCACCATCTTCGCCTCCGCCTTTGGAGGCGATGACGTCGTCTATCCTTAAGATCATGTTGGCAGCTTCGGTCGCTGACTTGATAGCTTGATTCTTCACTCTGTATGGCTCGATAATTCCCTTTTCGATCATGTCTTCAGGCTCCTCACCGTCTTCAACGTTAACTCCATAAGACTCCTTTCCTTCCTTCTCATGTGCGGTGTTCAAATTCATCAGCACGTCTATGCCGTCGAGTCCTGCGTTCTCACTTATCGTCCTCGGTATCACGTCTAGCGAGTCAGCAAATTCCTCAAAGGCGATCTGTTCTCTACCTTCGATGCTTCCGGCCATCTCTGCTAGTCGGTTAGAAAGTTCTATCTCTGTAGCTCCTCCACCTGGCAAGACTGCTCCGTCTTCTATAGCCACTGAGACCACCTTGATAGCATCTTCTATCGCTCTCTCTAGCTCATCTACGACGTGATCGGTACCGCCTCTCAACAGGAGTGATACTGCCTTAGCTTCTTTGGTTCCTTCGATGAACGTCATGTGAGATCCTGATACGATCTTTTCAGTAACTGTCTTGGCTGACCCTAGATCTTCAGCTGAAAGGTCCTCTAAATTGTTGACTATATTTCCACCAGTCGCTCTTGCGAGCTTCTTCATATCTGACTTTTTGACCCTTCTGATAGCGAATATACCTTCTCTAGCTAGATAGTGCTGAGCAAGGTCGTCGATACCTTTCTGACAAAGGAGTACGTTAGCGCCTGTTTCTTTCACTTTCTGGACCATCTCTTTGAGGCTCTCTTCCTCCTTATTCACGAACTTTTCGAGTTGATCTGGATCAGTGATTTCTATCGATGCATCCATCTCTGTTTCCTGGACTTCTAGAGCGGTGTTGAGAAGCGCGATCTTGGCATCCTCTATGTCTTTCGGCATGTTGTCGTGAAGTCTTTCTTTGTCTAGTATCACACCCTCTATGAGTTCCGTGTTGTCAACGCTTGCACCGGCTTTTTTCTCGACCTTTATATTATCGGTATCTACCGTGTATCCGTCTTCTGTCTCTTCTGCGATATGCCGCACCGCATCTACAGTGATATCAGCTAATTTCTCTTTGTTGATCTCTACGTTTTTCCCGGTCATCGCCGTTGAAGCGATATTTTTTAGGTTTTCTTCATCCTTCAGATCGATATCTATCTTCAGGTCGTCCAGAATCTCGGAAGCTTTTTGAGAAGCCAATCTGTAGCCGTTAGCTATTATAGAGGGATGAAGCTGGTCTATCCTTTCTTCTGCGGTTTTTAACAATTCGCCCCCCAATACGACCGCAGATGTAGTTCCGTCTCCACACTCCTCTTCTTGGGTCTCTGCTACTTCAACGAGCATCTTTGCAGCGGGATGTTCGATATCTATCTCGTTCAGTATTGAAACACCGTCGTTTGTTATCACTACGTCGCCTAGATTATCCACTAACATCTTGTCCATACCTTTTGGACCGAGCGTACTTCTGACAGCATCCGCTAAAGCTTTAGCTGCTTTGATATTGTTCTTCTGTGCGTCTTTACCACTTTCTCTTTCCGTGTCTTCTTTCATAACGAATATAGGTTGCTGGCCTGACATCATGTGTTACACCTCTTCTATTTTGAGATGAAAAAGAGGTTCTATATATAGTTTTTCCAGATTAGGGCTTCATCCCGAAATAACAAATTTTGAATTCACTTTCGGAAGAACAGATAT
>JBKHFH010000035.1:0-20880 GCA_046540335.1 Thermoplasmata archaeon
ATCTGACTTAATTTTTTATAGGTCAACTATAGACCTACAAAGATGAGGAGGGTAAACGTAAATTTCAATGTCACCTGTATATTGATGGTCCGCTCTTTGTCGAGGAAACCTCTTCCTGATCTGTTATTTTTGCCCCTCCTAAAGATTGAAAATGCATGGTAGTTCTCATTCCCAGATTTACCACATACTGGATGATATCAAAAAACTCACCCCTCTTCAATTCCTCTTCATAAAGATGTCTCTTAATAACTATGGAATCTGGAAGACCACCATCATCTCTCTGGATATTATATATGTTGGAGTCTTCGGCGAGCAGCATAACCAGTGCTTTTTCGAAGCCGGATCTTTGCTTGTCGTTCAGTTTCTTCAGAACTTTTTTGTGCTCATCACTAACGTTCAATTTGTATACCACTTCTAGTCGCTTTTTATTTTTTTCAGGATTGCCTAGAAGGACCATCCTTTTTCCATGCTTCAGATGGATGAGCCAGTTTAAGCCCTTTTGTTCCCTGACTTCGTAATCTCTATCGTCCTCATCTAACCAAGTCAGTAGTTGCTCTTTCATAACTCAAAGTTGGATTGGTAGTTTATGTATCTTTGCACTATGTAATCAGCAGTTCTAACCCTCGTAAGACAAAAAGAGGAACGGTTATCATCAAAAAATCATCATCTATGCGGAGGGTGGGATATTCTGCTAAAATAGCCGATAAAGATCCCAACACAGAAAGTGTGATTATAACGGGAGTAGAAAAATCTGTGAATACGGTGAAAAAAATAATCGCAAGTAAGGCCCAACTGATAAAAGGAACGTAAGGATATAACCTTGGTTTGTGATACTGGAGTTCACCTATCATAGGGTCTATCAAACCCATCCCAAGAAGACAGATGAAGGCAAGATGTATAGGAAAGAAAAGTAGAGTTATAGCTGCCGCGATCGAGGCCCATGCATATGAAGCAAAGTGTCTTTCTTCGTGTTCTCTCATCCCGTAAATACTGAATCTGAAATACAATCGAAATAATTCAAAAATCAATACGATAGCCAATATAGACACTAAATATATATCTCTAGAATATCCGAAAAGAGGATCTGGTACGAGATAGTAGATCAATACTATCCAGACCATCGAATGTATTATCCTTCTGGTAAATCTTTCCTCTTCATCCATTTGATTGGTCACCCAAATAACCCAAAAATTTTCCTCTTTTGACCAATTTATCAAGTACATTGATGGCTCTACTCGTACTTGGATAGGCCGGCACGCCTTTTTTGTAAAATTTCTTTCTCCATTTATCGCCAGTTCTATCCCCTACGCAGGCGACGACTATGGGTTTCTCACCTTGATGATACCATTTAGTAACAGAGTCGACCATACCTTCTCCCACATAAGGAGATTGGAAAAGTGCATACATGAAAATTCCGTCTATATTATCCTCATCTTGGAGTATAGTTAGAACATCATCAACCATCTCATCCGTGACATTTGCAGTTAGATCGATGGGATTATCGCTAGACGCTATCGGCAAAATGACTTCATCTAATTTCTCTTTTATACTTTCAGAAAACGAGGGCATATTAAGACCGATTCCTGGATCTGTGTCCTCGATATAATCCGAGGCTATCACCCCAGTACCTCCAGCACTGCTTATGACCGCTATATTGCCTTTTCCAATGGGCTTATTCATTAGAAGGGCTTCAGAGAAATCCGTCAGTTCCCTCTCATCGTGAGCGTTTATTATACCTGCCTGTTTTGAAATCCCTTTAACCACTCTATCAGATGTGGAAGCTAAAGAACCAGTATGAGATTGTGTCGCCTTTTGGCCGACCTGACTCCTGCCGCTCTTCAAAAGAATTATCGGTGTGTCGGGAGCCTCTTCTTTCGCTATCTGATAAAAACCCCTTCCGTCGATCATGCTCTCGAGGTAAAGTGCTATGACCTCAGTATCATCGTCATTGGCAAAATATTCTAAGAGCTCGACTTCGTCTATATCCAATCTGTTGCCTATCCCGACGAACCCAGATAGACCGGTGTGATGTTCGCATAACGTTTCCATGAAGGGAGTGGCCATGAATCCACTTTGAGATATGAATGCTATCCCTCCTTCACCCGGTCTTTCTACCCTCTCCTCAGGGAGGAAAAACGTATCGAGATCCACAGGAGGTAAAAGAACTCCCATGGTGTTAGGTCCGAGTAGACGGGTGTCACTGTCCTTCAATATATCTTTTATCTTTTTTTCCCTCTCCCTTCCTTTATCTCCCGTCTCACTAAACCCTCCTGAGACAAGAATTATCGCACCTACACCGAACTCAACGCAGTCTTTGACAGCTTCGACTGCATATTTCGATGGTATTGCCAAAACGGCTAAATCTATATCTTTAGGAACCTTATGGATGTCTGGGTAAAATCCCTCCTCCGTCTCCGCTTTAGGATTTATGGCAAAAACGTCTCTATTGGAATTCTTAAGATTATTATAAATTATGTTACCCATTTTCTCGTCGTCACTTAGAGAAACACCGAAAATCGCGACACTTTCAGGATCCATTAATTTATCTATGTTTTTTCCTCTTCCCGTTCCGCCTAAACTCATGCTACCACCATAAAGGACTTTTTTCTTGATTGTAGCCAACGATTAACCGTTTATTTACTTTTCGTCTTTTAGCGGTTGGGATTTTACCCTCTAACGTGAAAGGGTTTAGATATTTCCAAAATACTAATAAAGGAGAGGTCATTCTCCGATTTGATGGCACCGAAAAATGATGATCTTGAAGGACTTTTTGATCCTGAATCCATTGCGGTCATCGGCGCGTCTAGGAAAGAAGGAAAAATCGGTTACACACTTTTAAAGAACATAAAAGAGTCCGGGTATAAGGGTGAAGTATATCCTGTGAACCCAAAAGGTAGGGAAGTACTCGGTGAGGAGATCTACGAGTCTATAGAAGACCTCCCTAAAGGGGTTGATCTGGCAGTAATTGTGGTCCCAGCCAAGATAGTTAAGGATTCCATCCACAAATGTGGGGAAAAGGGTATAAAACATGCGATTGTGATCTCTTCTGGATTCTCGGAGATCGGTAATGTTGAAGAAGAGGAAGAGATGGTGGAAGAGGCGAAAAAATACGGTATGAGGGTGCTAGGTCCAAATGTATTCGGAATATACTCGGCGAAATCGGATCTGAACGCTACCTTCGGACCTTCGGAGGTACAAAAAGGAAGTATAGCTCTTCTCTCCCAGAGCGGTGCTTTAGGAATAGCGATGATCGGTAAGACGGCTCAGCAATTTTTAGGGCTTTCCGCCATAGTGAGTATAGGAAACAAGGCAGACATAGATGATATAGACCTTGTCGAGCACTTCAGTGACGATGAAGAGACGGACGTTATAATGATCTACATGGAAGGCCTGAAGAATGGTAGGGAATTTATGGATAAAATAGAGGAACTTCCAGATGATAAAACTGTGGTCGTAATAAAGTCTGGTAGATCGGATAAGGGTGCAACAGCCGTAGCTTCTCACACTGGATCTCTCGCAGGGAGCGATAAAATATTTTCTTCAGCTTTCGAACAGTGTGGTGTTCACAGAGCCGAAGATCTTAGAGAGGCTTTCAATTGGTCGAGGGTTTTCTCAACTTCGCCGTTACCCACGAATGATAATACAGTAGTTGTGACTAATGGCGGTGGGATAGGTGTTTTGAGTGCAGATGCTGCTGAAAAATATGATGTTAAACTATTGGATGATCAAACCCGTTTGAAGGAAACCTTTGAGGATGCGATACCCTCCTTTGGATCGACAAAAAACCCTATAGACATCACGGGACAAGCGGGTAAAGAAGAATACGAAAGAGCTATGAGAAAGGCCTTTGAAAGCGAGGAAACCGGTGCAGTAGTGGGCCTTTACTGTGAAACAGGAACCGCGGACCCATGGGAAGTCGCAGAAGCGATCAAAGAGGTCTATGATGAGTACGGAGATAAAAAATGCTCAGTTTATACTTTCACTGGAGGTAAAGAAGTACTAGATTGTGTCCAGTGGTTGAGAAAACACAAGATACCAGCTTTCACAGATACATACGAATGTATATCAGCTTTAGGAGCACTTTTCGACAAGAAAAGATATCTAGAACGTAAAGAGGAGGAAGAGGAAGAGATAGAATTGGATATCCCTGACGATAAGATCAAAGAAAAGATCAAAGAGATAAAGGATGAAGGAAGACGGACGCTACTAGAAGATGAGGCGAGAGAAATACTAGATATGGCCGGCATACCCGTTGTTGAAGGAAAGGTCGTCAATTCCATCGATAGGGCGGTAAAAGTAGCTGAAGAGATAGGATATCCTGTGGTTATGAAAGTAGTTTCAGAGGATATAATACATAAGTCCGATGCTGGCGGGATAGCTCTCAATCTAGAGAACGAAGAAGAGGTTGTCGACGCTTACCAGGCCATCTATTCAAACTGCCGTAAAAACTATCCGGATGCTCATATAAGTGGTATTTCAGTGGCTAAGATGCTAGAAGGAGGAGAAGAAACTATTGTCGGGGGCTCTCGAGACAGTTCCTTCGGACCATTGGTTATGTTCGGACTCGGTGGGGTCTATGTAGAGGTCCTAGAAGACGTTTCTTTCAGGGTGGCACCGATCAGTAAGAAAGAAGCTAGAAGGATGATGGGTCAGATAGATTCATTCCCTGTGTTGGTCGGAGCAAGAGGTCAAGCCAGAAAAGACTTAGATGCATTGGCAGATGTTATATATCGGGTCTCCTATTTGATGAATGAAATAGATGAGATCGCAGAGATGGATCTCAATCCGATCAAAGCGTTCAAGCAAGGAGAAGGATGTAGAGCGGTAGATGTAGCTATAAATCTTAAAAAGCAGGTGATATGAAATGAAAAATCTCATAATATCTTCAACGGAAGAGGAGGCTGGAAAGACGACCGTAGGTTTGGGACTGGCTCTTGGAGAAGATAAGTCATTGAACTATTTCAAACCATTCGGAGATAGGCCGATATACAAGAAAAAAAGACTTATAGATTATGATACAAAACTCTTCAAGAACGTCTTAAACCTTGACACGGATTACGAGAAATTCTGCATTGGATTCGATCACTCTAAGATAAAGTATGCCTTCGACGAAAATACGATCAAGGACAAGATACAAGAAAGAGTAGAAGAACTTTCAGAAGGAAAAGAAGGTTTGATAATAGAAACCGGAAAGCACTGGGGATTCGGCACGTCGATAAATATCGATCCGGTTTCGCTTTCAAAAACTCTCGACACGGAAGTCGTGCTAGTCTGTTCTGACACCGGTACCGAAATACTAGACAAACTAACAACTGCCTCCCAGTATTTTGAGAAATTAGGTGCCGATCTTAGAGGTGTAGTTCTGAACAAGGTAGATTCTATAGAAGAAACTGAAGACTTCGTTATCGATGATATAAAGAAGTTAGGACTAGATGTTCTAGGAATCATACCAAAGATAAGCAGTCTTGACCTAACACGTATGAGCTTTATCAACGATATGCTCTTCGGTAAAGTTGTCGCTGGAGACGATGGTTTAGACAACATAGTAGAAAATGTATACGTCGGTGCTATGAGTGCAGACGAGATGGTTCGAAACCCGGCTTTCCATGAAGAAAGAAAATTGATAGTCACCGGTGGAGACAGGACTGACGTGATCTTAGCATCTTTAGAAGAAAAAACTTCGGGTCTTGTGCTAACCAATGATATAATCCCGCCCAGCAATATAATATCTAAAGCAGATAGAGCCAACATCCCGCTCATCTCTGTTCCGATAGATACTTATGAAGCCGCAAAGAGAATAGAAAGGATGGATACGATAACCACTATCGAAGACGACTTCAAGATCAACAATATCAAAGAGGAAGTCACTCCAAGACTTGATATAGAACTTTAGATATACTATACAATGGGTGGATTACAACAAAAGAACAACAGAAGAGGCTGTACCTTTGAAAGGGGGATCGATGATAAATGACATATGATGTAGATTATGTAGAAGCAAAGAAAGCCCTTCAAAACATCGGTAGAGGCGAGAGAGTATTTGTAGGATCAGGTGCTGCGGAGCCTCAGTACCTGGTCCAGAACCTTGCTGATCTTGCGAATCAATTCTACGATACCGAAATATTTCACATCCAGACTTTAGGTGTTGCTCCCTATACTGAAGAAAAATTTGAGGATCGATTCAGGCACAACGCCTTTTTTGTAGATGATAATACCAGGGAAGCGGTCGCTGAAGGTAGAGCGGATTACACCCCTATTTTCATGAAAGATATTCCAAAACTTTTCAGAAACAAAAGAGTTCCACTAGATGTGGCTCTAGTCCAACTTTCACCTCCTGATGAACACGGTTGGATGAGTCTTGGCATCGCCGTAGATATCATAAAATCTGCTGTCACAAACTCCAAAATAGTAATTGGACAGGTAAATCCAAAGATGCCGAGAGTCCATGGCGACTCCTTTATCCACGTAGATGACGTAGACTATCTAGTCCATCATGAAGAGGAACTTCTAGAATTTGATCCTATAGTGCCGAGCGAAAAAGCCGAAAAGATAGCTGATAATGTCAGCCCTCTAATAGAGGATGGCGCAACTGTCCAGGTCGGGTACGGTGAGATACCCAACGCTATTTTATCCCATCTAGATGAAAAAGAAGATCTAGGTATACATACAGAGATGCTATCAGAAGATCTAGCAGAACTGATCGATAATGGTACGATCACCAATAAAAAGAAAAGCATACACCCGGGAAAAAGCATAGCTTCCTTTTTAATGGGGACAAAGAACCTGTATGATTTTGTAGATGATAATCCCTCGATAGAACTCCACCCCTCCGATTACACCAACGATCCATTCAACATAGCGAAAAACTACAAGATGACTGCCATAAATACCGCCTTGCAGGTGGACCTCACAGGGCAGGTCTGTGCCGATTCACTGGGTTACAGTTTCTACAGCGGTATCGGCGGCCACGCTGACTTCATGCGGGGCGCGGGATACGCCGAAGACGGTAAGTCGATAATAGCTCTTTCATCGACCGCCCAGAACGGGGAAGTCTCCAGGATAGTGCCCTCTCTAGATGAAGGGGCGGGTGTTGTGACAACCCGTGGAGACGTAGAATATGTGGTCACTGAATACGGAACCGCTTATCTAAAAGGTAAGAACATAAGGAACAGAGCTATGGAACTGATCAATATAGCTCATCCTAAATTCAGGGAAAAACTGCTGAAAGAGGCAAAAGAACATAATCTTGTTTATGAGGACCAAATGTTGGTAGTGGGAGAAGGCGGCAGGTATCCAGATGAATATGAAGAATATGTGGAGTTGAATGGTAAAGAGTATTTCTTACGTCCTATGAAACCTACAGATGATGAACTTTTGAAGGACCTATTTTACTCACTTTCGGATGAGAGTCGATATAAGCGCTTCATGAGCGCTAGAAAGGACATGCCCCATGAGAGAAGACAAAACTTCGTTCAGTTGAATTATAACAAGGAGATGGCGATAGTGGTAATCGATCTTGAGATAGATGGGCCTCACAGGATGGTGGGAGTAGGGGATTACCGTATAAAAGAAGGACAATATGTTGCTGAAGTTTCCTTTATGATAAGGGACGAGTACCAAAATCAGGGGATAGGAACCAAATTGTTAGAATATCTGACAATGATAGCTCAAGACCAAGGTCTTTACGGGTTCACTGCTGAAGTCCTAGCTGACAACCAAAAAATGTTGAGAGTCTTCGAAAAGATGGGGTACGACATAGACAAAAGAAGGGAAGGCGGAGAGATCATACTCAAAATGAGGTTCAAATGAGGTGATATCATAGTTACAAAAGCCGAATGTAAGCCGGATGGAAAACCTAGTAAAAAGAGATGGGATATAGACGTAGATAGAGTAGAGGAGATACTCGAAACAGCTAAGAAAGACGGTAGACATCAGCTTTTAGAAGACGAAGCCCGTGAGGTCTTGGGTTGTGCGGGGATAAGGATGGCCGAAGGCGAGGTCGTCAAAAGTCTAGAGGGATGTATTGAGGCTGCAGAGAAAATAGGTTATCCTGTCGTTCTTAAAGTCGTTTCAGAAGACATAGTCCACAAAATGGATGTTGGTGGTATTGCGGCCGATCTTGAAAATAAAGAAGAGGTCAAAAAGGCCTATCAAGCCATCCATTCAAGAGTGAAAAGCAGAGAGCCAGATGCAAACATCCGGGGAATTTCTGTTGCTGAGATGGTAGAAGGAGGAACTGAAGTTGTGACAGGAGGTATGATGGATCCGACTTTCGGACCGGTAGTGATGTTCGGGTTAGGCGGGATATATGTAGAGATCTTCGAGGACGTGGAATTCAGAGTTGCTCCTATCTCACTCGATGAGGCTTACCGGATGATGGCCGATATAGATTCGTTCCCTCTTTTGACTGGAGCTAGAGGACAAGGGTGCAAGGATTTAGGTGCTTTAGCTGAGATGATCTCAAGATTAGGGGATCTGATGTATAGAGTTGAGAAGATGAACGAGGTAGACTTGAATCCTGTAGCGGCACTTAACGATGGCGCCAAAGCTTTAGATGTAGCTATCAGCTTCAAGTGAAAATCATTGACCCAATTACCATAATAATGACTAAAAATACCGAAATACTTATATCCGATTTACATCTTCACGTTGGCCTGTGTAGTCGACTGTAAAACTCCTCTGAGGTTTTAACGTGTCCGTAGAAGAGATAAAAAAGATAAAGAAAGCCGAAAAAAAAGGCTTGGAAAAGATCGAGGAAGCCAAGGAAAAAGCCGAAAAGATGGTGGAAGAGGCTAAAGAAGAGGCTCAACAGGAAAAAGAAGACGCTCTATTCTCCGTTAGAAAAGAGATGGAAGAGAAAAAGAAAGAAGTCAAAGAAGAAGCTAAAGAAAAAGGGGAAGAAATAATGAGGAGAGGGGAGGAAGAGGTTGAAAAGATAAGAAGCTCGACTGAAGAAAATATCTCTGAAGCGGTAGATCACGTCTTGAAAGAGATAATGGAGGTATGAAGAGGTGTTTTTCCCAAAGAGGATGAAGGACCTCACGATTATCGTTCATGAGGACTATATCCAGAAGGTCGTGAATTCTCTTCAGGAAGAAGGAGTTGTTGAAATAAATTCCATCGATAGAGATGAAGATGTAGAGGAGTTAGTCGAAAAGGAAGAAATCCCTGAGGCCATCTCCGATCTTACAGAATATGAAATGGAGCTGTCTTCAGTACTTGACATATTTAAAAAAGCGGAAACTGAAGAAAGTGAAGGTCTTAAAGAGCTTTTGAATCCTACAGAACCAAAAAAGATAGCGAGGGAGAAAAAAACTCTAACTGAGCTTTTTGATGAAATCGACAAAGTCTTAGAAGAAAATGGAGAAGATATTAAGGAATTAGATTCAAAATTTACGAAATTAGAAAACAATATCGCCGAACTCAGAAAAAAAGAAGAAGCTTTGAAAGCGGTCCTCGATCTGAGTATTGATCTAGAGTTACTGGGAGAATCTACCTTTTCGATTATTCAGGTCGGAAAGACGAGAAATATGACTGCTCTCAAAAGGTCAGTGAATGAAATAGAAGAATCTTTTTGTATCAAAGTTGGAGAAAATGAAGAAGAATACCTAGTGCTGACCGGAGCCTATCTCGGTAAAAAAAGAGAATTCGAGTCGGCGCTGAGAGAGGGAGACTTTAGACCTTTAATTTTAAAGGACATGAGAGGTACATCGAAAGAGGCGTTGGGCGAAGTGGAAACTGAATTGAAAAAATACGGAGAAAAAAGAGAAAAATTGTTAGAGAAATTAAAGGAATATAAAGAGGAACATGAAAAAAGATATTTGGTATTGAAAGAGGAATTGGAAGTGTATAGAAAAGAAAGGGAAATCAGCCAATATTTCGGCAGTACAGATACCACGAGCGTGATAAAAGCATGGACTCCTGAGGATAAGGTAGAACAAGTAGAAGATATAGTAACTGAAAGCGCCGAAGGACACGGAGAGATTATCAAAGAGGAGCCGGCTGATCCGGACGAGGTGCCTATATCTTTAGAAAATCCAAAACCGATTAAACCTTTCGAATTGCTTACGAAAATGTTCGCGCCCCCTAGATACGATGAGGTCGATCCTACATTTATTGTCGCACCAGCTTTCGTACTGTTCTTTGGTCTGATGCTTGGAGATCTTATCTATGGTCTCGTAATTGCGGTTAGCTCATTAGTTATTATCAAAGGACCTGGTAAGGTCGACAAAGGGACAAAAAATTTTGGTTGGATAATGTTAGCAACAGGTCTATCCACCATTTTCTTCGGTGCTCTCCAAGGAGGATATCTCGGTCCAGGAAGGGAAGACTACCGTAACTTACTCGGCAGATTAGGGGTGGAAACACCGGCTCTCTTAGAAACACTACAAGGAGAAGGTCCACTCGTGCTACTGCTGATCTCATTGATAATAGGATTGACTTACATAAATATCGGTCTGATTTTACAGTTGGTCCAACATATCAAACGAAAAGATTACAGAAGGTTGATCCTAGAAAATGGCTCTTGGTGGTTGCTACAACCTAGCGGTTTTATACTAATATCTGGCTTAATGTTCGAGTGGTATGAATTTACAAACACTGTTTATTATTTATCCTACGGAGCAGGGATACTGGGTTTAATATTACTTGGACTGAGAGCAAAAGGTCTATCCTTCTTCGAACTCACTGGTTTTATAGGTGACTTTTTATCGTTCTCCAGGATACTCGCACTCGGTCTGGCGACAGCGGGTATAGCACTAACAGTGAACGTGATAGCTGATCTTGTCGCAGGTGCAAATCTCGGAATGATGATAGTTTGGCCATTGCTTGGCCTAGGAACTGTGTTGGGTATAGTCGGTCTTATGAAAAAAGACAGGAAGATGATGGGTTCTGGAGGGTTTGTTCTTTTCTTGGGAGGAATAGGATTGATCAATCCATCATATCCATTCATCATTTTAGCGTTCTTCGTATTTTTTGCAGGTCATGTGATAAATCTCGCGCTTCAGGGACTCGGATCGTTTGTACACTCCCTCAGATTACAATACGTGGAGTTTTTCGGATATTTCTTCGAGGGAGGAGGAGAAGAATTTGAAGCATTTGGATTTAAAAGAAAACATACTAAATTAAAATCTAGAAAGGAGATGAAAGAATGGAGATGAAGGCAAAATTAAGAAAGAAATTATTGATAGCTTTCCTAGCTGTCTTTTTGGTATCCAGTCTAGTCTATGTAGCTACGGTGCAGCCGGTCGAAGCACAGAATAGCCAAAGGATCGATATGTTAGTAGATGGTGAAGACCCTGGTGAGAGAAAACTTGTGAATATGGAACCCGGTGAGAAAGTAAAACTAGATTTCTCAATCGTTTCGAGATTGGAATCAAATGAGTACAATGTCACTTGGGATTTCGATGGTGAAGAGATAACAGGTACAGAAAGAGTGCTTTACGAATTTGATGAGACGGGTGAATACGATATCCAAGTCACTGTAGAAACTGAAAATGGCGAGTTTACAGATTCCGTCGTGATCGAAGTACAGGAAGATAACAGAGGTATGTTCTTAGCCACTATAGGAGCGGGACTTGCTGTAGGTATAGCCGGTATGGGAGCCGGAATCGGCGTCGGTATAGCAGGTGCCGCCGGTGCAGGTACTATCGCAGAAAAACCGGATAAATTCGGTCTCGCACTAGTTTTCCAGGCACTTCCGCAGACTCAAGCTATTTACGGTCTTTTGGTCGCTATTCTCCTGCTTCTATTCACTGGTGTCATCGGCGAGGCAGGATTTGTTTCTATCCCTGTAGGCATTGCTTCGATTGGTGTAGGATTGTCTGTAGGCCTTGCTGGACTTTCCGCTATAGGGCAGGGGATATCTTCTTCAAGCGGTATAGCTACCGTCGCGGAAGACGATGAGATGTTCGGTAGAGGCATGGTATTTTCAGTACTCCCAGAAACACAAGCTATCTACGGTCTTTTGGTATCAATCCTCCTTATGGTCTTCACCGAGATTTTGGGCGATACCGTCACTACAATGAACATGGCCATAGCCGCTGTCGGGGCGGGTCTAGCAATAGGGATCGCGGGACTGTCCGGTATAGGACAAGGTATCACATCTGCTTCAGCTATAGCTGCGGTTTCGAACAGAGAAGAAACCTTCGGTAAAGGTATGATATTCAGCGTGATGTCAGAGACATTCGCGATATTCGGTCTGTTGATCGCAATACTGATCATAGTTTCTCTCGGTTTCATGGGGTGAGAGAGATTCCAGTGAAAAAGATCATACAGAGGATAGAAAAGGATATCCAGAACAAGATAGAATCTATAATGGAACAGGAAAAAGAGAAAGCAGAAAAAGTAAGAGAAGAAATAGAGCAGGAAAAAGAGAGGAGAATCAACGAGATCGAAAAAGAAAAGAAAAGAGAGATAAATACTTTGAAAAACAGGATAATATCCCAGGCTGAGCTCAAGGCTAGAAAGAAACGGCTAAGTGTTAGAGAGGAGATGATCGAGAAGGTCTTCGAGAATAGCAGAGAAAAATTGAGAAAGATGGAACCAAAAGATTACAATGAATATATCAAAGATGCGATAGAAAAAGCTAAGAACGTACTGGGAGGAAAAGTAAAGATACACTGCCCGGAGGAATCTGAAGAAACGGTAAGAAACATCGCCGCTGATATCGACTCTGACCTAGAAGTGATTGGTGACTTGAAATCGATAGGAGGGGTTAAGGCTACGTCCGATAGTGGGGCCACTATAGATATGACTTTTGAAGCAAATTTAGAGAGGAAAAAGAAAGACCTTAGAAAGGAAATTTCAGATATATTATTTACGGAGGAAGAATAAGTGATAGAAGAGTTCCTTGAATCGGTCGGTCTGACAAATTTCGTGTTCATAATCGTTGGGTTAGCCCTATTGATAGTCGTTATACTATTCATGAGTTATTATAGGACTATTATAAGCATAGCGAATTTTACTTATCCTAATGCTGTGTTCCGCTCGACCGGTAATCCTTATCTAAAGAGAGAAAAGATTTCAGACATGATAGACAGAGGGAATCTAAATGAGATATACTCTGAACTTGAGAAAGACGGTTATGAAATACCTAAAGATATTAGAGATGATATCGAAAAGATCGAATCTGAATTTGAAGAAAAAACCGTTCAATTTGTGAAGAAAGCTTATGATTCCTCACCAGACGAAATCAAGCAATTCACTAGAGCATGGATGGCAAAATATGACGTGAAGATGGCAAAAAGAGCTTTGAAGGCGATGGGCGAGGGGCAAAATGAGGACCTCGAATCAAAATTGTATCCTGTTAAAGAAATAGATCAAGAAGTTATAGATGACTTGATTTCCGCTAGGAATATACAGGAGACCTTATCAATATTGAAGGAAACTGACCTGGGTGAAGCACTGGAAAAAAAGGAATGGAAAGGAAGATATTTTGAACTTGACGTAGCTCTAGACAAATATCAGTTCAAAAAGATCAAGAAAGGTATGTCTAAGGTCGAGGCCGATCAAAAAGCTCCGGTACAGTATTTCTTCGGTAGATATACGGATCTCTGGAACATAAAGATAATAATTAGAGGCCATAGGGAGGAAATAGAAGAGGAAAAATTGAAAGACGCCCTTCTGCCTCAGGGTAGAGAACTAGCCGATTGGAAATTAGAGGAAATGGCCGAAGCTAAAAACTTAGATGAGGCTTTGATCCAATTGGAAGGAACTTCTTACGAGGATATCAGAAAGAAGATGCAGTCCGATCAAAAGTTTGATTTTGAGAAGTACTTAGACGAAAAGTTACTCAAGATGACCGTTGAACTCACAAATCAGTACGTCCTTACAGTAGGACCAACTTTAAAATATCTGGTAGGTAAAGAATTCGAACTCAGAAATATTAGAGCACTCATACGGGGGATAAAAGAAAATGTGGATCCTAAAAGGATAGAAGAGTTGATGATCTTGGAGGATAACATATGAAGAAGAAAGTAGTAGTGATGGGGGAAAAAGATATGACCTTAGGGTTCTCTCTCGCGGGAGTTGATGAAACCTATACACCTGAAGACGATTACGAGAGCAAGAAGCAGATGGACAAACTGCTTGAATCTCCAGAAGTTGGTGTGATATTACTCTCTGAAAGGATAGCAGAGAATATAAGAGAACATCTAGATGAGAAAGAACAGAAAAGAAAAGGGGATATCTATCCCGTTATCGTGGAGATCCCTGATAAAGAAGGTCCCGTTGAAGGGAAAGAAGATCCTCTCAAGGGCAAGATAAAGAGAGCTGTAGGTATAGATGTTACTTCTCAGGAGGAAAGATGATGGCGTATTATATTGATGAATATGATTATTTCAAAATCGACTTAGGAGGAAGAAATCATGGTAGATGAAGCCGAGGAAAGTATAAGCAAGATCAAGAAACCTGAAGAAGATGAAGAGGAAGGACGTATCATCCATGTTGCTGGACCCGTAGTAGAAGCCGAAGGCCTTAGAGGAGTCGAGATGTACGAGGTCGTTGAAGTTGGAGAAGAAGGTCTTATAGGTGAAGTTATCGAACTTGACGAAGACGTAGCAACTATCCAGGTTTACGAAGAAACCGGCGGCGTAAAACCCGGCGAGCCCGTAAAAAGAACCGGTGAGCCGCTTTCACTTGAATTGGGGCCCGGCCTTATAGAACAGATCTACGATGGTATCCAGAGGCCGCTTGAAAGTATAGTAGAGGAGGCCGGCGACTTCATAACCAGAGGCATAGATGTTCCTCCATTAGATGAAGAAAAAAAATGGAAATTTGAACCCGAAGTTGAGGAAGGGGAAGAAGTAGAACATGGAGATATCTTAGGTGTAGTCGAAGAGACAAAAACCGTTGAACATAAAGTCATGGTACCTCCGGATACGAGTGGAGAAATCAAAGAGATAGTCTCTGAAGGTGAATATACTATTACTGAGACCATCGCTGTATTGAAGAACGAAGATGGCGAAGAAGAGATAAGCATGAAGCAGCGCTGGCCGGTCAGGATTGGAAGGCCTATAAAAGATAAAAAACAGCCCGGAGAGTTGTTAGTTACTGGCCAGAGAGTTCTAGATACTTTCTTTCCTCTAGCTAAAGGCGGAACCGCAGCTATACCGGGTGGTTTTGGAACAGGCAAAACAGTAATTCAACATCAGTTAGCTAAATGGAGCGATGCTGACATCGTAGTTTACGTCGGTTGCGGGGAAAGAGGTAACGAGATGACGGAAGTTCTCAGAGATTTTCCCGAACTGGAGGATCCATGGACAGGAGAACCTCTGATGAAGAGAACTGTGCTTATCGCAAACACCAGTAATATGCCTGTCGCCGCTAGAGAGGCTTCTGTTTTCTCCGGCATCACTATAGCTGAATATTATAGAGATATGGGTTACAACGTAGCTTTGATGGCGGATTCTACTTCAAGATGGGCGGAAGCCTTACGTGAGATATCGGGCAGACTGGAAGAGATGCCTGGAGAAGAAGGTTTCCCGGCTTATTTGGCTTCAGAACTCGCTGCATTCTATGAAAGAGCGGGGATCTGCGAGTTGTATGGAAATAGAGAAGGGTCGGTTTCAGTGATAGGTGCAGTCAGCCCGTCAGGAGGAGATTTTTCCGAACCTGTAACACAGAACACTTTAAGGATCGTACAGGTATTTTGGGCTCTAGATACTGAATTGAAAAACAGGCGTCACTTTCCGGCTGTGGACTGGCTGACTTCATATTCACTTTATCTAGATCAGGTGGGTAACTGGTGGGAGAAAAATGTTAGTGAAAATTGGAAAGACTTGAGAAGAGAGACTATGCGTTTGTTGGAGAAAGAATCCGAGCTGGAAGAGATCGTACAGCTTGTTGGTCCAGACGCTCTTCCACCGTCAGATCAGTTCGCACTTCAGGCAGCAAGGATAGTTAGAGAAGACTTCCTTCAGCAGAACGCTTTCCATGACATCGATACATTCTGTTCACCAGAGAAACAGTTCAGGATGCTCCAGATCATCATGCAATTTTACGAAACTGGACTGCAGGCACTCGAAGAAGGTATTTCTGTTGACAAGTTAGCAGAGATGGACGTTTTAGAAGATATAAGCAGAATGTCCAACATACCCTCCGATGATTGGGAAGAAAAATCGAGCAAAGTAGAGATGAAGATGAACGAGGAATTCCAAGAGATCGAAGATTCGTTAGAACTGACTTCACCTCTTGAAAGTGGAACAGAAGAAGAGCTGGAGGTTGAGGAGGAAACTGAAGAAGTTGAAGAAGAAAGTGAAATGGATGAAGAAAACAAAGTTTCGGAGGAGGGATAGAGATGGTCGATGAGATGTCTAAAAAGACGGAATATCAGAACGTTACTGAGGTTTCTGGACCTCTGATGGTCGTAGAAGGTATCAGTGATGTTGCATATGATGAAATAGCTAAAGTTAAACTGCCGAGCGGTGAAGAACGTCTAGGTCAGGTATTAGAAGCTGGAACTGATCGAGCTGTTCTTCAGGTCTTCGCGGGAACTAGAGGCTTGGATACTAAGGAAACCAGTGTTCAATTCACCGGTGAAGTGATGAAGTTCGGCGTTTCTAGAGAACTGTTGGGTAGAGTGTTCAACGGCGTAGGAGAACCTATCGATGGTAGCCCCGATATAATCCCTGATGAAAGAAGGAACATAAATGGAGACCCAATAAACCCCTCTGCAAGAGAGTATCCAAGGGAATTCATCCAGACCGGTATCTCTACCATCGACGGTATGTTGACACTGGTGAGAGGACAAAAATTACCGATATTCAGCGCATCTGGTCTACCACACAACAGCTTAGCGGCGCAGATAGCTAGACAATCAGAGGTTTTAGGAGAAGAAGAAGAATTCGCAGTCGTCTTCTGCGCCATGGGTATAACCGCGGAAGAAGCAAACTTTTTCCGTCAGGACTTCGAAAGGACTGGCGCTCTAGAAAGGTCCGTACTCTTCCTAAACTTGGCCGATGATCCCGCCATCGAAAGGATCGTCGTTCCTAGAATGGCTTTGACCGCCGCAGAATACCTTGCCTTCGAAGAAGACATGCAGGTTCTGGTGATAATGACCGACATGACGAATTACTGCGAAGCTCTTAGAGAGATAGCCGCAGCGAGAGAAGAAGTTCCCGGTAGAAGGGGTTATCCAGGTTACATGTATACTGACTTGGCGAACATATATGAAAGAGCTGGCAGGATATTGAACAGAGAAGGTTCGATAACGATGATACCCATCCTCACTATGCCTGACGACGATATCACTCATCCTATACCTGACCTTACAGGGTACATCACTGAAGGACAACTGGTCTTCTCAAGGGAACTGCACAGAAAAGGTATCAGACCTCCGATAACTCCCGGAGAGAGTCTTTCTAGACTTATGGAAGAAGGTATCGGAGAAGACAGAACGAGAGAAGATCATTCCGCGGTAAGTAATCAGCTGTATGCCGCCTACGCAGAAGGTCTAGACCTTAGAGATCTAGTCGCGGTCGTCGGTGAAGAGGCCCTTAGCGATAGAGATAAACTTTACCTTGAATTCGCTGAAGAATTCGAAGAACGTTTCATAGATCAGGGAATCGAAGAGAACAGGAGTATAGAGGAGACTTTGGACATCGCATGGGAACTTTTGACCATAATACCAAAGAAAGAATTGAAAAGGATAGATCAGAAATTCATAGACGAATACTATCCTGAATAAAATCGATTAAATCCATAGAACCCCTTTTTCAACCCATCCTTTTTAAGGGTTTTGAGAGGTGCCTTCTAGCTGAAACGGGGACTTCGTACCATCCTTCACTGATATTTCTTTCGACTTTTTTTCTCTCTACCTCATCTTCGTCACCTTTGGTCCTGCATCTTTTGCACCTGTATCCAGCGTTTTTTCCCATAGAGGACATGTTTTTTCCACAATTCGGGCACTCCGGATTACTCACTTTCACTATCTTGTCCTCCAAATCTATAACTCTCATCTTCTCGATGTTCAATGTACGGGGTTCTTTTCGGATACCGCCGTATAATTCTAAACGATCGCCTTCGATCAGTTTGTTTACAACATCTCTAAAGGATTTCGTGGGTTCATAAGCAGCAGCGGTGATTTTATCAGTTCCGTCATCGATCTCGAATAGAACATGCCCACCTTCTATCGGACGGGGTTCAGAACTCACATCTCCGGTCACTCTCACGGAATTCCAGGACTCTGATTCACACAACTCTTTTTTCTGTATATGATCATCTGTTGCTTGATTGGTCAAAAAAGTGACCCATCTCTCAGGTAGTTCGCCTTCTACTATATCAAGGGCCTTCTGCAGTTCCAACGGATGGTCTCCTCTCACCCCGTAAAGTACCGGACATGGCGATGTAGGAGCTATGGTCTGTTTATTAAGTTCGCGGTCATAGCTATCAAAGGAGTGCTTAAATTCTTTATCTAGTTTTTTAACTGAGGAGTTCTTTATATCCCTGGATTCACCCCACATCTCTTCTCTTCGGTAAGAGAGTAGTTCATAAGTGAAATCGTTAGGACGCCAGGCTAGAGCTGCTGAAGCTCCTATCAGACCTCTCTTTTTACCATATCCCCTATACATGAAACCATCATCTTCAAGAATTCCTAATACCTCTTCTAACTTCACTACACCTTTCACGGCTCTTTCATACAGGTATTCGGGAGTTCTATTTTCTGAGACTATGAGGCCGGGATTCGTTTCAGAGGCTGCGGAATGGGCAAATGTTTCAACTACGTTTCTTGCTCTGCTGAAAGCTTTTTCATCCATAACATGTTCTCCCTGATATATCCATAGCTCTTCCTCTGCCTCACCTATTTTCTTATCTTTTTCGCTTCCTTCACCTAAGGACAAAACTATCGCCCCGTTCCCCCTGGTCTTCCAGGGAACATTTGGATTCAATCTAACGAGTCTGGGATAATCTAACAATCGGTAATCATCAAACTCTTTTATCAATTCCGTGGCCAAAAAGGTAGTACACATCCCTTTTCTAGAGTCAGTATCATCTACAGCTATAAACATATTTTATTGTATCCGTCCGCAATCTCTACATCTCGATTTACCTTCACCGATATCCTTCAACGGCCCTCCACACTCACGACATCTTCTTGACTCGTCCTCTAGACCTTTAGATGCTCTTCCTTCCTCTGAAGCTTTTTGTTCCCTCTGGTCGCTCTCATGAGAGTAAAGATGGTCTTCAAGAAATTCTCTTAGGTGAAGAGGTTCTCCATGGGCTTGAACGGTCGTATCAGTTAACCTATCGAGATAGCGCTGTCTGGGATCGCCTTCAGTTGCCATACCTGCCATCCAATCGAGCAGGACCAAAATCCCGTGTAGTTTGCTGATGTTTCTGAGCAGTGCATCGGAAATCTCAAAAACTTGAGTTAAAGTTCCGACTTCAAGTCCCATCAAAGCTTTACCGATGGTTTTCTTATAGGTATATTCCCAAAAAGATGAATAAAACACTTGGATTATACCGGCTGTCATTGGGAAGTACAAAAGCATCGTTGGAGAGAATAGACCTAGTGTGAGTAGCAAAAACACTATATAGACGAGTACTGAAGAAATCAAAAAGTCGATCAAGTAAGCTATGAATCTCTTGATCCAGTGTTTTTGAAGTGGCTTATTCTTATGGAGCAAATCAAATCCCGTTACCATTTTGATCTCACCTTAGATTTTTTACCCTCAGACTGCCCATCATTCATCATCTCTAGATGCTATATAAAGGCATATAGCTTGTGATCAGTTTTGGATTCTTCATCATCGGGTAAAACGTCATAGATTAGCAGGTTCATATATTTTTTGTTTATTATCCTGAAGCAAGAAAGCTTCGAATAATTTATTACTGATGCTTTCAATGGCGTGCTGTATGGATCTGTTTGTATTGGATTATCGAGAGTGCGACCCACAAAAGTGCACCGCTAGAAAGATATTAGATAACAAATACGCTGAACGTATAGTAAATGATAGAGAACTCGGCAAAGATGGTATTTATCTTAATCCTTTAGCAGAAAAAGCCATCTCTCCAGAGGACAGACAAGTAGCAAAATCCGGCGGCATAAGAGCGATCGATTGTACATGGACAGATGCGGATAAAAAGATCCCAGAGTATGATAATGGAAGGGCTTTGCCATATCTGGTCGCTGTGAATCCAGTTAATTACGGAAAGCCTTTTCAGTTAACAACTGCCGAAGCCCTTGCGGCAGCACTTTATATTCTTGGTGAGGAAGATCAGGCTAAGGAAATACTCTCCATCTTCAACTGGGGAGAACAGTTTTTCAAGATGAATGAGAAGCCCTTGAAGGAATACAGAGATGCTGAAAACAGTGAAGAAGTAGTGGCGATACAAAAAGAGTACATGGAAGAACTTTGAGACGTTACGTATCCTCATTCTTCCGGGGGAAGCATATTGGGTATCCCGTCTTCTACAGGATAGTCTATCTCGCAACTCTCGCAGTGTAAGGTGCCTTCTTCTATCTTTTCAGGGACGTCTTCATCCTTGGAAACTGGGTCTTCACTACCCGGGAGGATCAATTCGAGTTCGCCCTTGCATTCAGGGCATCTTAAGATATCTAGGAGGCTTTTTTTCATCTTTATCCACCCTTTAGATTATATATCATGTTTAAATTTTGAAGGGAGCTCAGAATACGTCCAAGGTATCTGGCAGGTCGTTCTTCTTCCTCAGATAATTTACCTGGGTTCTAGTGTAGCGGTATTTAATATCGCACTTTTCATCCTGAAAGTCCCACGGCTCGACAATTAACAGATCGTCCTCCCTGATCCACATCCTTTTTTTCAATTTACCAGGAATCCTTCCCATCCGGGATTCACCGTCTTCACATATCACCCTGACTCTTGCCCCTCCTAACATGTTCTCTGCTATAGCGAACATCTG
>JBKHFH010000036.1:0-20835 GCA_046540335.1 Thermoplasmata archaeon
AATGAAGGTTCGACATTTCTTTAGAAAAACCTTTCTTCTTCAGGTACTTTTCCATCTTCTCTGTGGTCTTTCCTTTCTGCTTTTTGGATATAGTTATCAACCCATAGGGAGCCGAGTCAGGAAAAATGCCTTTTTTAACGGCCTTCTTCATCTTTCGTCCCGGTCCTCTTGTGTGTGTCGGTGAAACGAAAATGTAAAATCCGCCCTTCTCAATCTTCTTTGGTTTGACGTCCTCTACAGAATAGATATGAGCTTCTTTACCTTTTTCTTTGATCGCCCCCATCACATCCTCCGCAACCTTTCTTCCATTGCCGTGTTTGCCCTCTGATATTATGATGATTTTCATGTCTCTCCCCGATTCTTTAAATCACTTAATTTGGTATTAGTAATTATGTAAAAATCTCTCACATTTTATAAGATAGGGATTTAATATAGATATAAACAAACTTTATAACCGCGTCTATCAATGATAACTCTCCTATACCTGCAGCCGATAAAAATAAAGGGTCCGGACCCCAAAGCCCTTTTTCCAATACTCTTTCATTCGATCCTTCGGTAATCTAGATTTTTCTCCTATTTTTTTCTAAAATCACATAGATTTCAGCCCAGAACCGGTCAGAGGGATCAGTACTCTCTCCCCTTCACTGAACTCTCCTTTTTCGAGCAGTTTTAAAAAAGCTGCATAGGCCATCGCCGAGGTGGACTCTATCAAAAACCCCATCGAAAGCAGTTCCTCTTTAGCGCTTTCGATAGCATCATCGTCAGCTGAAACGGAGAAACCTCCGGTAGTTTTCAATATTTCTCTCATCTGATCGGTCCTAGGAGGTTCGACGATCTCAACTCCTGAGGACATCTCACTTTTTTCTTCACTCTTACTTTTCAAACTTTCATAACCCTTTGCCTCGACAGCGATCATCTCTGGAATTTTCTCTACAACTCCAAATTTCGATAGTTCGGAAAATCCTTTGTACAACCCCATGAATAGTGTCCCGCTGCCCGTGGGTACGAGAACTCTGTTTATATCTCTCTCCTCTCCCACTTCATAGGCCGATATCTTAGTACCTTCTAGGAAAAATGGATTGTACCAATGAGAAATATATTGAGTGTCTTCAAATTTTAGAGCTTCATCATGGACGTCCATCCTCGTCCCTGATATTTCATGTATTTCAGAAGTGAGTTGTCTCAATATCCTTTTCTTGCCCTTCTCGACATTATCAGATACGAAGATATGGGTCTTTATCCCTTCAGACCTGCCATAAAGAGCGAGACTTATAGCCGCATTTCCGGAGGAATCCAAACTGACCTCTTTGATACCTTCCTCTTTCAGCTTGCCCAAGGTCACATATGTGCCTCTATCTTTGAATGAACCACTCGGCATTAGATACTCCATCTTGAAAATGATCTCTATCCCACTGATATTTTTTTCCACAGTAGGCGTCATGGGTGGTACGAGATCAGGGAGGTAATTCTCCTCTACTGGCACGAATCCTGTGTATCTTCTCGAATCCGATCGAGAAGGATCCAGTATATCTTCAAAACCCACGTCATACTCATTTTTTATACCCAAAACACCGCCGCAGCTACACTTAAGACGGAATCCATCTGGATATTTGCGTCCGCACTCCAGGCAGATCAAATTCATATATAACCCCATATCGTAAAATCCGATTACCTGTCGTTTAGTTCTCTAAAGGGATATCACATCAAGGTCGCCTGTTTCGATCCGTGGATGTTCAGATCGCTGACCGCTTCGACACTCTTGTCTTCCTCTATAAGGTCTATTATATCAGATTTGGAAACGGAACTCTGTATCTCTTTAGTCCTTCCTCTCCTTCCAAAGGATTTTACCCTAGCATTTATCAATCCCAGCATATCCAATTCCGAGATCAGATCGGTTATCCTCCTCTGGGTGAGCGGGTCCATGCTAGACTTCTTACTGAGTTCCTTGTAACCAGTATAAACCTCCCCTGTAGTGAGCTTATCCTTCCCGTTCTCCTGCATCAGTAGGATAGAATAAAGGACCAGTTTCGAATGGGTCGGGAGAGTATTGACCGCTTCTCTGACGCAGTCCTGTTCGATCTTGTTTTTCGCTTTGTAAACATGATCTGCCTCCACTTTATTTTCGTTCTCTCTTTCAGCGATCTCGGTTGAAACTCTCAGCAGGTCTAGAGCTCTCCGCGCATCGCCGTGCTCCTGTGCCGCTAAAGCAGCACACAGCGAGATAACATCATTTCCCAATATCTCTGGTTCGAAGGCTTTATCGACTCTATCGGAGAGTATATCTTTCAACTGATCCGCATTATATGGAGGGAATATCATCTTCTCTTCTCCGAGCCTGCTCTTGACCCTGGGATCTAAAAACTCGGTAAATTTCAAATTGTTCGAGATTCCTATGAGACTCACTTTACTTTTTTCAAGTTCGGAATTTATCTTAGAAAGGTGATACAGAACGCTGTCTCCGTTTTTAGTCACTAGCTTATCGAGCTCGTCCAATATTATAACTACCACTCCTTCTTCTTCCTCTATCCTGTCTTTAAGTGACTCATAGACCTTTTCCATCGGCCATCCTGTAAAGGGGATCTGTTCATCCCAATCCTCAACGAATTTGTTGCCGATGTTCTTCATAACGCCGTAGTGAGTATCCACGACCTCGCAGTTGATATAAACGTATTCGACCTTATCTATATCATAGTCCGCAAATTCCGTGTTGAGTTCGCTCTCTTCGTTTTCTCTTTTCAAACGGTTTATCTCCCTTTCTAGATACCTCACGACCGCAGTTTTCCCTGTGCCGGTTTTTCCAAATATCAGTACATTTGAAGGTCGGTTCCCTCGAAGAGCGGTCACCATAATCGAGGCTAGATCGTTAATCTGTTCCTGCCTGTGAGGGAGGTCCTCAGGAACGTAAGAGGGGCGCAGCATATCTCTGTCCCCTTTGAATAGGGACTTCGAATCCATATGGGATTTGAACACGTTTTCTTGACCAATCACGACTTTTCCTCCTTTGTGTGGACCGCGACCCAAGACCCCTCTGTTTCAAGTGGAATTTAAGGGGGCGTTCTTTTTCAGGGGTGAGGGTGTGTTGATTTCGGTCTCCTTCCACCAACCGGGTCCGCCGTTAGGGAAATCATGATTAATTATAAAGTTAAAAAGGTTTCGTCAGACGCTTTTTGGGGTACTTCACAGGGAGACTTAAAAGGTTATTGTATGACACTTTATATACTCTTATATAGCAAAATTAAAAAGAAAAATAATATTTTTAATATATATTTGGAGGAGTATCGAGGAAAACACACTTCGGCGCCGGCGGAATATGCCACTCGGAGCCTCCGCCGAAAACATCATCGAGGATTTCGGGTGAAGATACTTTCGGATTTCGGCTTGATTTATCCTGAGTTAGAATTATATAAATCAAGACTCTTTGTATTTATCATGATGTCATTGAAAGATATTATAGATGAGATCGAAGAAAAAGGCGCTGAGTACTGCGATATAAGAAAAGAAAGGTGGGACAGCACCAACCTCACATTGAAAGATGGTAAGATAGACAAGGTTACCAGCGGTAAAGAGGAAGGGGCGATGATCAGAGTTCTTTACGAGAACGGCTGGGGTAATGTTGGAACATCAGATCTCGACGAACTTGGATCCACTGCGGAAAGAGCTTTTGAGATGGCAAAAAGCAACAATGAATACAAAAAAGAGAAGACTGGGATGGCGGAGGTGGATAGTCACGATGAAAAGGTCAAGATGGAGATGAAAGAAAACTTTCTAGATATCTCGATAGAAGAAAAAGTCTCATTTCTAAAAGAGCTAGAAAAAAGTCTAGACAAAAATTTTGTCAGATCAACTGAAGTGAGATATAGAGATGAAATAGTAGAAAAAGAGATCGGTACAAGCGATGGAACTCATATAGAGATGAGCATCCCAAGGATAGTTACTTATCTGATTGTGACCGGAAAGAGCGACACCATACAAAGGGCTAGCGAAGGGATCGGCGGAACAGGAGGTTATGAACTGACTGAAGAAGCGTATGAAAAGAAGGAGGTAGTCCTTGAAAGATTGAAAACTCTTCTCGAAGCTGATGCACCTCCGAGTGGAAAGATGTCTCTGATAATGGATCCACATCTCACCGGCGTATTCTCACACGAAGCGTTCGGGCATGCTGCGGAGAGCGATCTGGTAGCGACGGGCAACAGTTGTCTTGAAGGAAAGATTGGCGAAAAGGTCGCTTCGGACATAGTGACGATAAAGGACGATCCAACTATGGACGGCTATGGATCTTTCCCCTTTGACGACGAAGGGACTAAATCAAGAAATAGAGTTCTCGTGAAGGAAGGTACTTTGAATGATTTCATACTCGATAGAGAGAACGCCTGGAAACTCGACATGACCCCAAACGGCGGAGCTAGAGCTGAGGATTTCAGAGTAAAACCATTGGTCAGGATGAGCAACACCATCATGGAATCTGGAGATATGAGTTTTGACGAACTAGTTGAGGAAGTAGATAAAGGAGTTTTTGCGAAGTCATCAGGAGGGGGACAGGTCAACACTGGCGAGGGAACATTCCAGTTCAACGCGCAGGAAGCCTATCTGATAGAGGACGGAGAGATCGTGAAACCCCTTAGAGATGTGAGCTTCAACGGTTTTACACTTGAAACGCTTCAGAACATAACTGGAATAACCGACAAGATGGAAACAGGAATAGGGCACTGCGGTAAAGGTCAAACTGCAGCGGTGACCGACGGCGGGGCAAACGTTCTGATCTCTGAAGTAACGGTAGGTGGTAGAGAATGAACGAAAAACTGCTAGATAGCGTCAAAAGGACATTGGAGTTACTCGAAAAGAAGAAACTTAAAGGTGATGTTTTCGGCGTTAAAGAAAGGAATATAAGCTATTCCATCCAGAAAGGTGAATTATCCGGTGGATCAGAATACGAAGATATAGGACTCGGTATCAGAATAATAGAAGACGAAAAGATCGGTTTCGGATACTGCACTCCCGGTGAAGAAGAAAAAGGTATCAAGATTGCTGAGGATCTTTTGAATGTCTCTGAGAAACTTGATCTCGAAATCCCATCCGAAAAAGATACACCTAATCCAAAGACCTATGACGATAGCGTCGTGGATTCGGCTCTTGAAGGAGAAGGGGCGGAATTTACACAGCAGGTGATAGATGGAGCGGGGAGTCTAGAAGATGATATCATCCCCACTCGAGGAAATCTATCTATTATGGTCGGCCAGAAAGTTATCGCTAATACTAAAGATCTATTCCTGAAAGAGAAAAGTACCGCCGTATCTGCCAGTGTGTTGAACACCATCTACGGCGACGAGACCTCTATCAACGCTAGCGAATCCAGGTTCTCCCGGAAGATGGATCTCGATTTCAAAGATATAGGTAAAACCGCGGCGAAAAAAGTCGATTCTCTCAGAGAGAAGGCAGAACTTCCAAGTGGAAAGATACCTGTAGTGATGAATCCGGACGCGTTCAGCATGCTTATGTGGTTTGGGATCGTTCCGGCGATAAACGGCGAAAACATCAGAAAAGGCAAATCCGTCTATGAAGGTAGGAAAGGAGAGAAAGTCGCCTCGGAAGAATTATTGATGAAAGATGATCCAACCGTTGACTGGGGAGTTGGAAGCAGTGCCTTCGACGATGAGGGTGTTACCAGTAGAGAAGTGGCTATAATAGAAGATGGAACTCTCAACCATTTCTTGTACGATCTTGAAGAGTCCATCAAAAGCGACACCGAAAGCACGGGGAACGGTATAAGAGGTGGATTCAAGAATCCACCGAAGATATCCGATAGGAACATAGTGCTCAGGGGTGAAGGAAAAAGTAAAGAGAGTCTCTTCCATGACAGAGGAATACTCGTGGACGGTGTGATGGGAGCTCACACTTTAAATCCGGCGAGTGGAGACTTCAGTGTGGTAGCTACACCGGCATGGCTCGTCGAAGACGGAGAGATAAAGGGTAAAGTCGAGGGAACGATGATTTCAGGTAATCTGCCCGAAACTCTAGAATCCATCGAGCTAGCGGACGACTACAAGAAAAACTACACATCTATCGGTAGCAGAGAGATAAAGATGGATCTTCCATCGGTTAGGTTGAACGACGTTACCGTTTCAGGAAAGTAAAAACCTATTCTCTTTTTTTAATTGGCTATCACCCGGCAGCGATCTCTCCGCTTTCATCTCTTTCCTCGATAGTCCTCTCTTTCCATCTTCCTGTCCTGAAGTAGAGATATGAAAGTCCGGTTATCGTTATGTTACTCAAAGCCATTCCGATCCAGACTCCCACAATACCCAAATTTAGGCCCATACCTAATACCGGAAATGCAAGGAAATAAGAAAATCCAAGTCTCAATATTAGGATTCTGGTTAAAGAGAACGACATCGCCGCCTTAGTGTGTCCAGTACCTCTGTAGGTCGAATCGAATATCCTGAACCATCCGAAGAACGGTATAGAAATCACGAAGATCGAAATGAACCTAGATGCTTCGCTGACCACCGCACTGAACTGCTCGACTTCACCTTCATCTAGGAAAAAAGCCACCATTGGCTCTCTTATCAGATAAATAACTATCGCTATGGTGACCATTATCACCCCAGAGACCATCAAAGTCTTGTGGACGATCTCTTCCGCTCTCGATTGCTGTTTGGCACCTACATTCTGCCCGACCATAGTGGTAGCTGACCCGGCGAATCCCCAAATACCGAGATTGATCATCTGGATAACTCTCTGACCGATTCCGTAGGAAGAGATAGCTATTGTTCCGAAGGAAGATATCATAGCTATCAATCCTACGAATCCAAGAGAACTCCCAATCCTTGCTATAGATGCCGGTAAACCAATATCAAATATTTTCTTCACCCACCTTAATCTGAGTTTTA
Organism: Thermoplasmata archaeon; assembly: GCA_046540335.1. Taxonomy (GTDB): domain Archaea; phylum Thermoplasmatota; class Thermoplasmata; order Halarchaeoplasmatales; family Halarchaeoplasmataceae; genus Natronoplasma. The sequence goes on from JBKHFH010000036.1 coordinate 6,888, forward strand.
TGGCATGCAGGGTGAGTTTGATATCTACTTTACCGGTGAAGAGCATGTATACGCCTATAAAGGCCGCGATTCCTCTAGTGCTTACCGTAGCTATAGCCGCACCTGCCACGCCCAACTGTGGAAAGGGACCGATTCCAAATATCAAAAAAGGATCAAGTATTACATTAAGAACTACTCCCACACCTCTGATATACATCGGAGTTTTCATATCTCCCGTTCCTCTAAGAATAAATCTGAAAGCTATGAAAGTGAACATCAAGGGCGCTCCGGCGAATATTATCCTAACATAAGTCAAAGCCAGAGGATAAACATCCGGATCAGCTATAACCTTCATCACGGGTCCAGACATCAATAGACCTATAACGGCTCCGGCAGCACTTACCACGAACAATAAACCAAATACTTGGCCCGCTGCTTCAGTGGCTCTTTCACCCCCACCAGAACCGGTATGCTGAGATACTAGCGAAATACCCGCGGTGGCCAATCCCATTCCTAGAGCGTTCAGGACCATGACCAAAGGAAAAGCTGTCGTAGGAGCCGCTACCGCTCTAGCACTCACCCTACCCAGCCAGAAAGTATCAGCCAGGTTATAAGCTGTCTGTAGCATGCTTCCTATTACGACAGGCCATGCTAGAGCAAGGAGCGTTGGGATGATCTTACCGTTGAGTATTTTTTCTCTCCTTTCCTCCGCATCTCCTCTCATTGCTCATCCTCCCATTGCCCCATCAGATCATTTTTAATTATTATATTTAGAGCCTCTCGAACATTTTCCGATACATCACGATCAGTAGATATATGTCTAGCTCTCGCACCGTCTATTGCGGAGAGAATGATAGTGGCTGTTCTATCGGGATCAACACTTTCCTTAAAACTTCCTTTCTCTATGCCCTCCTCTATTATCTCTTTAACCACTTTCCGGATGAACTCGTCATTTTTCGTTATCTGTTCCCTATACTTTGCGTTATAGGGGGCCTGAGATCTGAGTTCTAAAAGCGCCGTGTGGAACTTCTCATGAGTGTCTCCATCGTCGAGCCCGAATAGCATGTTATCGATCAAACCGTTCAGTTTCTCTACTGGATCTTCAGTATCTGGTATAATTTTTTCCTCGAAACCTTCTAATAAAAATTTGATGAAATCCACCATGAGGTTCTCCTTAGTTCCGTAATGATAATGAAAAGTGGACTTGCACTTATCGGATTCCGCAGCTATCTTTTCCATGGTCACGTCTGCATAACCGTGTCTACATAGGGCTTTGAAGGTGGCTTTCATGATGCTTTCGCGAGATTCAAGAGGAACTTCGTCTTTATCCGACATCGATACTGACTAACTAATCAGTCAGGTTAATAAATTTTAGGGTCAATTACTCTACAACAGCACGAAATTTTCGAATCAAAAGATGTTAAATATACTTAGACTATTCAGCCTAGTGATGAGTTCTCGACGATGCCCGGATTGTGGAAAAGAGATGGAAGATGTGGTTGGTTTTTCTGGATATGTATGGTGTCGGGACTGCCACATCACAGAAAACATTGACGATGACAGAGAGGTTGAAGAGACTGAAGAATGTAGTGAAGAGATAAAAGCATAATTTAAGACTTTCTTTTAAAACCTCATTAAATCAGTTAACTCCTATTTAAGATAAATTTATTTATCCCGATTTCAATCCTTGTCTAGTGAGAATCATGAGTGAGATAAAAAGATTGGCCCATTCTGCAGTATTGATCAAAGCCGATGGAAAACACATCTATATAGACCCCTATTCACCCGATTCCTTGAGCGAAGAAATCGAAGAATTTTACCAGAGTCCTTACAAAGCGGATATCCTTCTGATAACACACCCTCACCACGATCACTGCGACCCAGAAACCTTTGAAAAGTTATTGGACGAAAAGAGCGAGATAATCGCTTCAGAACAGTGTGGAGAAAAAATAGATCAAGAGTTCGCCACACTTCAACCCGGTGAGGAAGTTACAATGGACGGAGTCAATATCAAAGCTACGCATGCTTACAACGTCAAGAGAAAGAGAGACTCTGGAGATCCTTTCCATCCCAAAGGAGAGGGACGGGGATATCTGATAACAATCGATGGTAATACTATCTATCACCCGGGAGATACCGAACACATACCGGAGATGGAAGACCTTGAAGAGATAGACATAGCTTTTCTACCAATCGATGGAACCTATACTATGGATATCGAAGAAGCGGTGGAAGCCGCCAAGACCATTGGGTCCCCTACTGTCATACCTTTCCACGAGAGAGACGCGGACCCAGAAAGATTCAAACGGAAACTAGAAAGTGAGAGCAAAATAGAGGTTATCATTTTAGGCGAAGGAGAAAAACTGAATATCTGATTGTGATGGGATCAAATATGAAAGCTTTAATAGTTTATTACTCCCAGACAGGAAATACAGAAAAAGCGGCTGAGATGCTTGCAGAAAATCTCGGGAGTCAGAATGTCCAAGTTGAAAAAATATTTATAGAAAGAAGCAAGGAAAGGTCTTACGAGGAGAACGTTGAAGAAGCAAAAAAGAAGCGAAGGCAGAGATAGAATCTATAAAAAGAGATCTCAGTGATTTTGATATCATGTTTATCGGTACCCCAGTGTGGTGTGGAAAGCCAGCTACACCTGTGAATGCATATATGGACCGATGTAAAAATCTGGAAGATACAATGATCGTGCCTTTTCTGACTCATGGAGGTGGAGGTCCGGGGATGACATTCGATAAGATCAGAGATGAGTTGGAATCTAAGGGAGGAAATTTCGTTGAAGAGCTATCTTTGAGTTCAAAAGAAGTCGATTCCAAAACTGGCAAAGAAAAAGTCGAGAAAGTTATTTCTAATGTGATGTGATCTATGTCGAAAACCGATGAATTACAGATGGATATCAAAGTGTTAGAAACACATGATATAGAAGAGATAATCTCGGGTAAAAAAGATTGGATGAGTAACTATCTTTTCGAGAAGCTTGCTGAGTCACCTCTGAAATGCATCGAAAAAGAATTTCCTCATTTTATGTATTCTCTTTCTTCTCTTGATTCAATAAAAAGGCCTAAAGAACAGCATCCTATATTTTACGGCTGTTTTGACTGGCATTCGGCAGTACATAGTCACTGGAGTCTCGTTCGGCAGATCAGATTGATAGACGATCATCCACTCGAAAACGAAATAGAGGAAGCGCTCGAAAAGAGTTTTTCAGAAGAAAAGGGTAGAAAAGAATTAACCTACTTCGAAGAGAACGAGGATTTTGAAAAACCATATGGATGGGCTTGGTTCTTGTCTCTTATGGCGGAACTATATCTTTGGGACGATGAAAGATCTAATCATTGGGAAAGAAACCTTTCACCGCTAGAGGATAAACTGTTAGAGCTGACCCAAAAAAGATTTTTGGAACAAAAACGCCCATTAAGGGTGGGCACACATAGGAATTCCGCCTTCGCTCTTCAGAGGATCCTCGATTATTCTAGAGTTAAAGGTGATGAACAGTTAGAAGAAAAAGTAAAAGAAAAATCCATAGAGTTCTTTCTGCAAGATGAAGATGCACCCGTAAAATTCGAGCCGATAGGATGGGATTTTCTTTCCCCTACTCTAGTTGAAGCGGACCTCATGCGGCGGGTTTTAGATAAAGATGATTTTCTAGGATGGTTCAATAACTTCTTACCGGACCTTGACAGTAGAACTTCAATTCTGAAGCCGTTAAATGTTCAACTCGATGAGTTGATGAAATTTCATCTAGTCGGCCTGAATATTTCAAGAAGCTGGTGTTTAAGCAGTATCGGAAATTATCTACCTAAAGAGCACGATCACAAACAATTATTCATAAGAAGTGCTGAAAAACACGCAAAAGCGGGGCTGATACAGGCCTTTGTGAAAGACTACGGCGGATCTCACTGGCTTTTGTCTTATGCCCTCTATCTCTTCACCAAAGAGGAAGATGGTATAGACCCTTGATAAGCTACCCTCAACTCCTTGCAAAAGCCTCCTGTACAACCTCCTATACAAAGACCTATTTTAGTATTAGATAATTAAAAATTTAATTAATTTGTTTAAAGATGGTTCTAGATACAAGATCCTTTCATCTTCTACTTCAGATTGCTCAAGGAGCAATCATTCAAGTTGATCTAAAATGTGTATAGTATATTAAATTTATGATTATTAATGTAAAGACCAATAGAGGGTAGATAGCTGTAAAATTAAGACCCATAAATATCCTGTAATTTCTTCCGACCCTTGTCACTCCGATAGTCACCAGTAATAAAGTTATCAATGTCCATTTGAGTAAACCCCATTTTTTCCACATCTTAAATGGAGTGAATACGAAGGTGAGGAATAACATAAAATAGGCGCCTAAGGTGTTGGCAATCATATCTCGAATCGTGTCAGTAATTTGTGCCTGAAGATTTGTACCTGCAAAACTGTCTACTAAAAATTCGAACACTTCCCATAACAAACTGATAGACAATATAAAGGCCAAAACAAAAATCGGGATGATTCTTGGAGGTATTTTGAGGTCGTCATAGACTTCGTCTAAATAGTAGAGGATGATCAAAATAAGAGATCCAACAATGACACCCGCCATGAAGTGAGAAAAATCGTTCCACGCCTTGATGCTTTGGTGGAAAATAAGGGTTTCTCCAAGGACATATAAGAAAAAAATTGCTGAAGTCCAAAATTGAAATGAAGGGGATATATTCATACTTGTAATTCGAGAATAAAGAGAGATGAAGACCGAAATCACGATCAAAATTAAAGCAACAGAAAACGCCCAAAAATTTTTAATTTGAAAACTATAAAGTAAAAGTGCAAGAATCCCTATCTGAAGCGTTCTTGAGAATAAAAGAAGTGATCTTTCTTCTCTGCTCCAAAAATAAGAATTTAGGAGTGTAAAAAAATACGAATTAGAATATTCTGGTTTCATCCTTGATGGGGAAGTCAATTGTTTCATCGCTATTCCATAGGAGGTATCATCGGAGAAGAGTTTTTTGACTCGGACAAAAATCAACGATCCTAAAAGCCCAAATAGGATGATTATTATAAACTCCTTCATCAACTGTTCATTTCCTATTTGATAGCTGTTCTCTAATAGATTACCAAAAATATAGTCCCCTATCCTTATTATAGAGCCTAATGTCAATGAGAAAAAGAAGATAAAACCGCTAGAGAAGTAAAAATTTGTCTCGAAATCGGAGTTATATATGAGACATAACAAGGTCATAAAACTGAGAATAGGTATGATCGCGAAAAAGGCGATATCACCTACTGGCCTGTAAATAGAAGCGGCGGCTCTTAAAAGTAGAGGAACCACTCCTATCTGTAAGGCACTGAATCTTATTTTTTCGTCCTTACGAACCTTTGACATTATTACAACTAGAAATAAAAAGATCGAACTGACTGCTAACCATAGCATGTCCTTTCTAATAAAGGCAAGAAAAATGGCTGTGAGGGCGCTGATAAGACCCAAAACCAAAAATCGGATGTTTTGGAAATCTTCAATCATCTGTTAAATTGTATAAGTTTCTAACTTCTATTTAAATCTGAACTATCATTAGATGTTTACTTGATTTGGCTCAGTAATAGGGTTCAAAAACTGAGCATGTGGAAGTATGCCTCGCCAAAGCTAGAATAATCTTCCTTATTCTTTTAGTTCTATAGTACTCTACCTCCTAAAAAATCTCAATTATAGGAAAGCTTTGAATGTTGCTGAAAAACACTTATGTGTCAAAGGGAAAAGATCGAGCCACTTTAAAAGAGAATATATAAAATATAGGAGAAATATAAAAGTATTTTCTGTGTTAGAGGTTCAACGGTCCTCTTCGCCTCTTTCGTATCCTAACTCGAATGCTTTCAGGTTCTTTTCCTCAGTCCCTTCCGGAACTAATTTCTCTACAGCCTCTTTCATCGAGTCTTTAGTAACAAATCCCGTCATAGATGTGAAATAACCCAACATCACTATGTTCGCTACCTGCCTGATCCCTATATCGTTCTCTGCAATATCTGTTGCTGGAAGACCCATTGTATCTTCTCTAGAGGTTTCTACTAAACCAGTATCTATCATCAAAGTGCCTTTTTCACCTAGCGCCGGTAGATAGGTCTCTAGGGACTCCTGAGACATCGATACAAGTACATCTGGGTCTCTGACCTGAGGATAATGCACTCTATCACCGCTGATTATTATATCAGTGCTGCACGCACCCCCTCTAGCTTCTGGACCGTAACTTTTAGTCAGGGTCACATCCTTACCGTCTCTCATGGCGGCTTCACCGAATATATGGCCCATCAATATGACACCTTGCCCTCCAAAACCGGAGAAACGTATCTCTTGCCTCATCATTCCACCCCTAATTCTTCTCTAGCTTCTTCAAAGACTTTCCCTCTCTCGTCCTGGTAAGTGGGTGCATCTCTATCGACGAACTTACCGACTATTATCTTCGAATCAGGGTCTTTTGGATCTAATGCCACTTCTGTCGGGTCGGCATCGGGATTTATCTCGCTGTTTTCCTTGAAATATTTCATGGTCTTCTTTCCTGTTTTCAGCCCGACCTTTCTTCCGTACCCTGTAGGACAAGGAGACATCACCTCGATGAAACTAAACCCATCTTTCTCAAGCGCCTCCTTCAGAGAATCGATCAGCTGATCAACATGATAAGTGGTCCATCTTGCCACATAAACAGCTCCAGCACCTGCCGCAACGGCTGGAAGATTGAATGGCTGTTCGAATCCACCCCACGGCGTAGTAGAGGTTTCTGCTTCCGTAGGCGTAGTCGGACCCGCTTGCCCACCTGTCATACCGTAATTGAAGTTGTTCACACATATCACGTTGAAGTCTACATTTCTTCTAGCCGCATGTATGAAATGATTGCCACCTATCGCGAAAAGATCTCCGTCACCGCTGAAGACCGTGGTCTTTAGGTCTCTATTTCCTACTTTCAGTCCGGTCGCGAATGGGATCGCTCGACCATGTGTAACATGGAAAGAATCTACATCTACGTAACCTGCAGCTCTACCACTGCACCCTATTCCCGAAACGACTGCTGTTTCTTCCGGAGGTATATCGGAATCTTTGAGGGCTCTCAAATAGGCGTTCAAGATCACCCCAAGGCCGCAGCCGGGACACCATATATGTGGTATCCTGTCCTTTCTCAGATATTCGTCCAAAGGATGAAGTCCATGACCAACTCCTTGCTCTCTCTCTTGCTCTTGATAATCCGGGGAGAACCAATCCCTACTTTTTCTTATACTCATATATATCACTCCTTGAAAGCCGGTATTTCTCCACGATCGATCGCTTCTATCCTTTCAACGATCTCATCTGGAGTATGGATGCTTCCACCCATTCTGGGTGCCAGATAAGTTTGCGCCGCTCCACCAGTACATCTTTCAACTTCGTAAACCATCTGTCCAAAATTTATCTCAGCGACCAAGAAATCATCTATACCTTCTCTTGCCAGATCGTAGATCCTTTCTTCCGGGAAGGGCCAAATCGTTTTAGGCCTCAGTAAGCCAACGTTGTAACCTTTTTCTCTAGCCATGTCCACGGCCTCCACTGCTGCCCTGAAAACACTCCCGTAGGCCACTATCACTTTATCAGCGTCCTCTATCTTGTATTCATCATATTCCAAGATATCATCGCAGTTCTTCCTTATCTTGTCTATCAACCTCGGAACTAACATGTTCTGTGTTTTTTCATCTATCGATGGGTGGCCTTTCTCATCATGAGTTAGTCCGGTCACATGTACTCCGTAGCCATCGCCGGCGTTAGCCATGGGAGGTACAAGATCATCGTCGGGTCGATATGGTAAATATTCATCTGGATCCACTTTCGGCTTTTTCCTATCAACGATGTCTATTTCATCTTCCGGAGGAACTTCGACCTTCTCTGTCATATGTGAGACCATCTCGTCTGAAAGAACTACCACAGGTAGCCTGTACTTTTCCGCGGTATTGAAGGCTTTGATAGTATAGTCGAACAGTTCTTGTGGTGAAGAGGGAGCGTAAACCACAACGCCCACATCTCCATGTGTTCCCCATCGAGTCTGATTGACATCACCCTGAGCCACCATTGTAGGTAAACCCGTTGATGGACCGCCTCTCATAACGTTAACTATCACGCATGGGGTCTCTGTCATGAGACCTAAACCGTAATTCTCCATCATCAGGCTGAATCCCGGTCCTGAAGTGGCGGTCATAGCTTTCTTTCCCGCCCAAGAAGCGCCGAGTATCGTAGCTATACTGGCGAGTTCATCTTCCATCTGAAGATAGCTACCATGAACTTCTGGAAATCTCTCAGTTATCCTCTCTAAGATCTCTGATGCGGGCGTGATCGGATAACCTGCGAAGAATCGACAACCCGCAGCGATAGCACCCTCTGCACAGGCTGTATTACCCTCCATAAAATACATTCCAGGTTCGATCATATCCATTCACCTCTATCTTCATCTTCTTCTTTTTCCTTCATGCCTTCTTCTTCATCTTCCTTTTCTTTGATGTGTACAGCAAATTCTGGACATATCTTTTCGCACTTTCCGCAAAGGACACAGCCCTCCGTCATCTCCGGAGGGTGATAGCCCTTTTCGGTGGTTTCATCAGACTTTTCCAAAGCACCTACTGGACAGAACTCTATACAGAATTCACACCCTTTACACCTCTCCGTTATCACACAGACACTACCTTCTTTATTGTTAGTCTCTACCGGATAGCATCTTTCTTCGGATTTTTTATCTTCCATTTCCTCTTCGCTCATCATATATCCCTTCCTATTTGACTTATTTTAGATACAGCTTTAATTTGCTCTCTTATATTTCCCTGATGATCAGAAAGCTGGTGATCAACTAGATATTTAAACGCATGTTTCCCCCTTCCAAGAGCCTCTAAGCCGCAGCCCTTATCCTTACAAACCTTAAACCGCACATATAGATTTTTGCTTTTTGGATTTATCAAGGTTCTCAGCAAATGACTCGAAGGAGGTCCGATATAAATATTTTGTTATCTTCTATCTATCTCAATATTTTCAATAAATTGGTCGACTTCTCTTAAACCTAGCGAGATTTAATACATCTGATTAGTTGGGATCTCTTTATCAAAACCGAAAAAATGAAAATCCCCTGCTCCCTAGATATATCTACAAAAAGCAGTAGGGAATAATATAAAAATAACACTCCAGGATCCATCTAGGAGAAAACAAAGATGAAAAGAAATCTCAAAGTTGGTTTGACCCTTATCGTGATCGGATCACTTTTATCCATCATGGGGTACACTATGTTAAGGAATTTTGAAAGTAGGGAAGAAGAAATCGAGAGAGTAAAACCATTAGAAACTCTGACTGAACATGGCTTCCTCTTAGCATTGAATTTCTGCGGAGGAGTTTTTATTTTTGGAGGCATAGCGGTTATCCTAGTGAAAGTTCTCGGTATAGACATCGAGAGCAATGAAAGATAATTTATATTCCATATTGACTTCTATTAACGGTGGTTAAATGGCTGTAAAAGAATTAACAAAAAATATATTTGAAGTGGGAGCCGCCCATTATGATAGAGAGTTGTTCGATGAATTGATCCCTCTTCCGGATGGGACCAGTTATAACTCTTATCTGATAAAGACGGAAGGGAAAACAGTACTGGTCGATTCTGTAGATCCAATGAAAGAAGAGAAACTATTTCAGAATCTTGAAGAAGCGGACGTAGAGTATATAGATTACATCATATCACTCCACGCAGAGCAAGACCATTCGGGCTCGATACCCGCGGTACTAGAGGAACATCCTGAAGCGACTGTTCTAACCAATTCAAAATGCAAAAACATGCTCATAGATCACCTCCATATCGATGAAGACAAGTTCAAAGTTATGGAGGACGGAGAAAAGATTTCGATCGGTGATAAAACATTCAAGTTCATGGACATGCCTTGGGTTCACTGGCCTGAGACGTTAGTAGTTTATCTAGAAGAAGATAATATCCTATTCAGCTGTGACTTTTTCGGATCTCATCTAGCTACGAGCAACCTCTTTGTAGAGGATGAGAAGAAAGCCTATCTAGCGGCGAAGCGGTATTTTGCCGAGATAATGATGCCCTTCCGCTCATCTATAAAGAATCATCTCGATAGATTGGACGGGATGGATATCGATATAATAGCCACTAGCCACGGTCCGATATACGACGATCCGGAATTCATCCTAGATGCCTATTCTAAATGGGTGAGTGATGAAACTAAGAATGAAGTGGTGGTCCCATACGTTTCTATGCACGGTAGTACTGAGAAGATGGTCGAGCATTTCGTAAATTATCTCATTCAGAACGGTATCAAGGTGAAGCCCTACAATCTTACAACCACAGACCTCGGCCAGCTAGCGATGTCATTGGTTGATGCAGCAACAGTAGTTCTAGGCACGCCGACCGTTCTGGTGGGCGCACATCCTAAGGCGATATACGCGGCTCATCTGACCAATGCTCTCAGACCTAAGACCAGATACGCCAGCATAATCGGTTCGTATGGATGGGGCGGACGGATGCCAGATCAGATAAAAGATACCCTCCAGAACTTTAACGGTGAATTTTTGGAACCAGTAATCGCTAAAGGGCATCCGGATGAAGAAGATCTAAAAGAAATAAAAAGATTGGCTGACACCATAATACAGAAGCACGAAGAAGACGAACTGGTAGTATAACTCCTTTCCCTGTTTATTACATATTCTTTAGGAGACTAAACTAAAAAAGTCGAAATCTATCGATCCACTTTGATCACTTTATCGTTTGGCCTAACTCTAGAATCCACCTTCACACCGACCTTGTCTCCTGGTTCCACCTGTTCTACCTCTTCACCCTCTATTTCCATCGATTGTATTTTTTGCTCGAAATCTGTATTTTCTCCTTCAAAGCGTACTTTATCCCCCAACTCCAATTTGTCTTTTTCTATCTCTATGGCGGCCACACTTGGCTCTTTAAAATATTTAAAGACCTTTCCGATCTGCTCTTCCATCTTGCTCACCGCAACTATATATAATCTCCACAGTAATTAATTTTTCGTCTGTGTAACTTCTTACCAACTCGCTAGGAATTCATTCACTCATTAATTCCCTTAAACGATCGTAGGAAATAGATTCTTCTTTCAATAAAGATTTCTTTTCCAACTCATACATTAGATCATCTCTACCTTTTATCCTTTGTTTATAAAAGCTATCTGCTCTCTTGTTCCCTTCTTCCATATAAATCACGTAGAGCATATCAGGCTTTTCTTCTATGTTCAAATACACCTCTTCTACGTTCTCTATCGGGATCCTTTTCTTAGTTTTTTTTAGTCTGACGTTAAATTTTATTATCGCACCATCTTCATAATGCAACTCATCATCCAAAGCAAGGAAAGTTTTTACTTCTTTTACTAGCTTATAGAGTACATAAACTATGTAAATTGTACCGCCAACAATCAGAAGCATCCATTGTTGGCTATAGTTAGTAAAAAGAAAAAGGTAGACTAAAAGGATAACTGTCAGTATCAAACCAAATGAATGCCTGAACATTCTAATCTTTCTCCTGCGCTGTTCTTTCTTCAAGCGTTTCTGATAATCATCAGTAGATTCTACCATGTTCTCAACTCTAAAACTTTTAAAAACATACCCCTTTTAATTATTTTTCTTTACTCTACACTTCCTTCTGCATCAAAATTCCTGTATCCCCATTCAAATAATAATCTTCTATTGTTGTGATTTTAGAAAAACCTAGTTCCTCGTAAAAAAGCTGAGCACCTCTATTTTTTAATCTAACGATCAAAAAGAATCTTTCAACATCCATCTGATCCATCACCCTTTCCATCAGCGACGTTCCCACTCCCTCGTGTCTACGATCGGACGACACAGCTATGGAGACGATCACCCCCTGACCCTCTCTTTTTTCGCCGAGTATATAACCGATCACATCACCGTCTTCTTCAGCCACTAAAAAATGATCACTTGAAAGATAGTCTTCGAATATTTCTTGTGAATATGGAAAGGGGAAACTCTCTCTTTCTATATCCATTACACTTTCCAAATCCCCATCTTCACATCTACGAATAATCATCCCTAAGAGAGATATTGAACTTCTTATTAATCAATTTCACCCATATTATTCAAAATCTCTCAACATTGTAGAACTAGATTTTGGTAGCAAAGATTTTAATACCCGGCATCCGATGTAAAGGTGAGGATGATAGCATGTTTGCCAAAGAACCGATAGATCTGGAAAAGATTAGTGTTGAGATGTCTGATAAAGAAATATTACGTTTTGCTCTAGCTGCTGAATTGGACGCGATCAATTTCTACGAACAGATGGCAGAATATACCGATGACGAATATTTGAAACAAGTACTCTTAGACGTAGCGGCAGAGGAAAAAGAACACGTGGGGGAATTCCATACTATGCTCCTTGAAAAAGATGAAGAACAGGTGGAGGAACTAAAAGAGGGTAGAGAAGAAGTGATGGAGATGTTGAACGGGTAAATCTCTAAAAAATATTTTTCCCTCTGTAAAATCTATTTTATAGATTTTTTCTTTAAATATAAAAACTTTATATCTATCTTTCTCTTACCATGATAGGAGAGAATGGTCGAAAGGAATCCTCAGGGGAAACTGGTAGCTCTAGGAAGTATACTCCTGAATATAGTAATATTCATAACTAAATTGTATCTAGGGTTTTTGATCGGAAGCTTAGCTCTTTTATCCGACGCATTTCATTCTATTTCGGACAGCGCAAGTTCAATCGCCGTATACATCGGTTTGTCGATCTCAGAAAAACCGGCTGATAAAGAACACCCCTACGGGCACGGTAGAGCAGATCTGATAGCTGTTTTAGTGGTTGGAATAATACTGATACTTACAGCACTGACCTTTCTCTCAGAAGGCTTCCAATCTCTTACCATGGAGCCTCCAATCCTGAAGATGAATGACCGGTTTTATATCTACATATTTTTGACTGCATTGGTAAAAGAAATAATCGGCGAAGTGAGCTATTTAGTAGGAAAAAGAACAGGAGCGGATTCATTAAAGGCGGATGCGTGGCATCACAGAGGCGATGCGATAACAACTATATTGGTCATCGGCGCGATATATGGCTCAGAGGCGGGGTTTCAATTCCTCGACCCTCTCGCCGGGATAGGCATAGCCGTACTTCTTGGTTACATCGGTCTCTCTTATATCAAAAAGTCGGCTAATCGTTTGCTGGGCACTAGACCTTCTTCCGAGATTATAGAGAAAATAGAAAAGATAGCTTCAGAAACAGAAGGTGTTAAAGAAGTTCACGATATCAAAGTCCATGATTACGGCGAAGATAAAGCCATCTCACTCCATATGAAATCAAGTGAAGGAACGGTCCGCTCGGCGCATGATGCTTCTCATCGGCTTGAAAATGAGTTGGAAGAGAAATTTGGATCGACTGCTGAGATCCATTTAGATCCAACAAGTATACCTCGAAAGGAGATAGAAAACTTAGTTCAAAAGAACGTCAAAAAGTACGATGAGATCATGGAAGTTCACCGGATCAAGATAACAGAGAGTCCAGATAATATACTGATTTCACTTCATCTGGTTCTTCCAAATAACATTTCTACAAAAAAAGCTCACGATATAGCTACTAGATTTGAAAAGGATATGGAGGAAAAAAGTGAAGCTGAGATCAGAGGCGATGTAGAAGTACAGGCTCACATCGAACCAGAGGAAGAATGCTTATCAAATGCTTCAACGTGAGATCCTGGTGACTATCTGAATAGGCAGAACGCCCATCTTTTCTCTCCTAACCTCTTCGACTTCAAAATTTCTATCTTTCAGCATATCTTTTGGGGGTAGACAGAACGACAGTCCAAATTCCGCGGAAAAAATCATGAAATACTTCGTAAGACTCTACAAAAACGTTTCCCTCTCTAGAAAGACTGATCACACATACTTTTTCTTATTCATTTAAGATCCTTTTTTACCCATCTAACATCT